>DCWG01000067.1:20135-25765 GCA_002327525.1 Gammaproteobacteria bacterium UBA2168
TCTTCGTCCGCGCCCGCCACGATGTTGATCCGGCCGCGCATCTTGCCGTTGACCTGCACGGCAACCTCGACGCTGTCATCCACGGTCTTGGTCTCATCGTACTCTGGCCAGGTGGCAGAATCGAACAGCCCCGAATTGTGTCCGAGGCGTTCGTACAGCTCTTCTGCGAGGTGCGGAGCGAAAGGTGCCAGCATGATTACCAGCGGCTCCAGTTCGGCGCGCGAAGGTGTGCGCCCGCCCTCGCGAGCGACATTCAGATACTCCATCATTGCGGCAATTGCCGTGTTGTACTGGAGTTCCGGCACCTGCTCGGTGAGCTGGCGGATGGTCTTGTGCATCGCCCGCTCCACCTTCCCGTCCGCCGGATCGTTACTTGCCGAGAGTACGCTTTGCCACAGCCGGTTGAGAAATCCATACGGCCCCTGAATGCCTTTGCCCTGATAGTCACCGCCCTGCTCGTACGGTCCCAGGAACAGCAGGTACACGCGCATCGCGTCCGCACCATATTCGGCAATGATATCGTCCGGGACGATGACGTTACCCTTGCTCTTCGACATCTTTCGGCCTTCGCGGATGAGCAGCCCGTGCGCGCGAAAACGGGTAAAGGGTTCGTCGAATTCGATCACCCCTAGATCCGACAGCGCCATGGTCAGAAAGCGCGCATACATCAGGTGCAGAACAGCGTGCTCGTTCCCGCCGATGTAGCTGTCCACGGGCAGCCACTTGGCGGTCAGTTCGCCATCAAGGGCCGCATCGATACGGTCTGTGCTCGGATAGCGCAGGAAATACCAGCCGCTGCACAGAAAGTTGTCGGTGACGTCCGTTTCCCGATACGCCGACGAGCTGCATCGTGGGCATGTGGTGTGATACCAGTCCGCTACACGCGCAAGCGGGCTTATTCCCGAATCGTCCGGGCGAAAATCCTGAAGGTAGGGCAGCTCGACCGGCAGATCAGCCTCCGGCACGGGCACCGCACCGCAACGCTCGCAATGAATGATGGGGATGGGGGGGCCCCAGTAGCGCTGGCGCGACACGCACCAATCGTGCAGCCGGTAGTTTGTTTGCGCTTCGCCTGTCCCGTCGTTCTCGAGACTGGCTATGATGGCCGCCTTGCCATCCGCAACACTCATGCCGTCGAACCTTCCCGAGTTCACCAGCACACCGTCACCGGGAAAAGCCCCGGCGAGTGGACTATCGGCGTTTTCTCCTTCATCAGCAATCACACGCACGATAGGCAGTTCGAACGCGGTGGCGAACTCGAAATCGCGCTCGTCGTGGCCAGGCACCGCCATGATCGCGCCCGTCCCGTAACCCATCAGAACATAGTCGGCGATCCAGATCGGAATACGTTCGCCGTTGACCGGATTGATCGCATGGCCGCCCGTGAAGACACCCGTTTTCTCTTTGTCCGTCTTCTGGCGCTCTACCAGATCGGCCTTCGCCACGATCTGCACGTACGCGCCAACGACCGCGGCTTGCGCATCCGTCGTCACCCGTTCGACCAGCGGATGCTCGGGTGCGAGTACCATGTAGGTGGCGCCGAACAGGGTGTCTGGTCGAGTCGTGAACACCCGCAGTACGCCGTCGTCACCCGCAAGTGCGAAGTCCACCTCTGCACCCACACTCCTGCCTATCCAGTTGGCCTGTGCTTTGCGAGTGATGTCCGACCAGTCAATGTCAGCGATGTTGTCTAGCAACCGAGGCGCATAGTCGGTAATGCGGAAGAACCACTGTGGTAACTGCCGCTGCTCCACGGCTGATTCGCAGCGCTCGCATTCGCCCTGGATGACCTGCTCGTTGGCCAGCACGGTCATGCAGGACGGGCACCAGTTCACGGGCGCCTCGCGCCGTTCCACCAGACCCCCTTCGTAGAGCTTCAGAAACACCCACTGGGTCCACTTGTAGTAACTCATATCCGTGGTGTTGACCACGTGGTTCCAGTCGAACATCCCCCCGAAGCGCTTCAGCATGTGAGTGAAGTTTTCGATGTTCTTCGGGATGAGGTCGTTGGGGTTGGTGCCTACCTTCAGCGCATAGTTTTCCGAGTGTATTCCGAAAGCATCGAAACCAATGGGCTCGAACACGTCCTTGCCACGCAGGCGCCAGTAGCGGCCGTTTACATCGGCGCCCGTGTACGCGTAGATGTTGCCGATGTGCAGCCCCTCCGCCGACGGGTAGGGAAACATCATCAGGTTGTAGTACGGATCCTCCGCCTCTCGCAGATCTTGCTCCGTGAACAGGTTGGTACCGCGCCGGGACCACTCTTCCTGCCACTTCATTTCCACGGATTGCGGGTCGTACCGCTCGCTATCGGCGCTCATCGCTGCTCACGATTCTAGAAGGCGCGCAAGGATACCTTACCTCGACCTTACAGGGTATGAGTCAGGCCCAGACACGCGTCAGCAGACCGGCCTCTGCGCCGCGACGTCCGTCAGGTTCTGAGCCGCATCAGACCTTCCTGCGCAACGCTCGCAATCACACCGCCGTCCCGCGTGTAGAGCAACCCGTTTGCCAGCCCTCTCGAGTTCCTGGCGACCGGCGCCTCAGTCGTGTATAGGAGCCAATCGTCGAACCTCGGCACCTCATGAAACCACATGACATGATCGAGGCTCGCCCCAATCAGTTCACCGTTGCCCGCATGCGGCCGGAATGCGGTGTCCAGGAGGCAGCGGTCGCTCGCATACACGACCATCGCGAGATGCACCGCCGAGTCGTCCGGTAGCTCTCCGTTCGCGCGCAGCCACAGGCGCTGCTCCGCAGGCCGCGGCTCATCAGCAGTGATATCCGTCACCATCCGCACATCAACGGGCATGTCCCGCCAGTACGTACGGCCTTTCAGTTGGTCACGATTGGCACACTCTTCGGGGGGGCGGACTTCAGGCATCGGTGGCTGATGCGTCAATCCCGGCTCCGGGCGCTGAAAACTCGATATCAATTGAAAGATGCAGTCACCGCCCTGCCACGCTTCCACACGCCGCGCCCGGAAATTCCGGCCATCCTTCATCGCCGTCACGTGATAGGCGATGTCGTGCTCCGCACGACCCGGACGCAGAAAGTACGCGTGCAGGGAGTGCATGGGAAAATCGAATACCGTGCGCTGTGCCGCGATGACCGCCTGGGCCGCGACTAGACCTCCAAACAGACGGGCTTCGGCACCAATGCCACCTTCACCGGCACCGCCGACAAACACCTCCGGGCTTTCCTCTTCCAGTGTCAGGCGCCGGATTAGACGATCGAGGCGGTTTCTCGACGGGTTACTCATGTACTGACCTGTACAACTTCTCTGTGTGCGGGAATTCCGCTAAGGGCGATGTAGACGAACTCACCACTACGCATGGCCGGATTCGCCACCCCCGGTCACGCGCAAGGCAAGCCGCACCGCGAGCAGCAGCAGGCACAGCGCCACCAGGTATCCGTCACCCCACCGGTTGAACAACGTGTGCCCCTGCATCACCCGAAACTCGCCGGTCAGAACCCCCTGTTCAAACTGCGGGAGTGAGCCGGTCACGGCTCCGCTATGATCGACGATCGCCGTGATGCCGTTGTTGGTGGCCCGTAACATCCAGCGCCCGTTCTCCAGTGCCCGCATTCGCGCGATCTGCATATGCTGGAAGGGTCCGATACTGCTGCCAAACCAGGTGTCGTTCGAGATTGTGACCAGCACATCCGCATCACGGGCGGAATTGCGCACGAGCCCCGCATACACTACCTCATAGCAGATCGCGAGCGCGGCGGACAGGTCGTCGAGACGCAGCGGTGCCTGAACCCAGTCACCGGCACTGGCGCTCGACAACGGCAGATCGAACAACTCCATGACCTCGCCGAATACACCCTGTAACGGCACGTAATCGCCGAAGGGCACCAGCCGTCGTTTATGATAACGACCCTCCCCCATCCCTGTCGCAAGAGCGCTGTTGAAGATCCGGGTCCGCGCATCGGGCGTGCGGATCAATGTGGGCATGCCAAGGAGTACGCTGGAGCCCGCTGCCTTGCCACGCTCATCGAGGTGCGCCAGCACATCACCGGCCTGATGCTCGAACAGAGTCACCGCTGCCTCCGGCCAAACCACCACATCCACTCCCCAATGCGGTTCAGTGAGGTCCAGATAGCCCCGGATGATGCCCGCCGCGCGGCCCGGCTGCCATTTTACCCGCTGAGGGACGTTTCCCTGCACCAGCGCCACACTGCGTGTGCCCACCGGAGTAACCCATTCGATCGACTGCAATGCACCACCAACCACCCAGGGTAACAACGCCAGCGCCACGCTTCGGATACGCTGCCTGGACCCGACGGCCGCAACCAGCGCGCACGCACTCAGGACCGCCATCAGTCCGACCAGACTCACGCCGCCAACGGGCGCGAATCCGGCAAGCGGAGTCGTCAGATGTGCATAGCCCGGGTACAGCCACGGAAAGCCGGTGAGAAACCAGGTGAGCAGCCATTCGAAGGCAAACCAGACCGCTGCGAACCAGAGCACGTTCATGAGCCATCCCCGCCCTTTCAGCCTGGTGTAAAACCAGGCCTGAACCATGGGGAACACGGCCATCCCGGCGACGAACATCGCAACCAGAAACGCAGCCAGCGCAGGAGACGCACGGCCGTAGACGTTGATGCTCACATACACCCATGACACACCCGTGCCGAACAGACCCACGCCGTACGTCCAGCCGAGCATGAGCGCACGACGGCTACCACTCTTCCTCGTGGTCACCGCCGGTCCGCCAGAGTTCGTCAACAACCAGAACCATCCGGCGATGGAAACGAGGCCGAACGGCCACCAGTCGAAGGGTGCGAGGGACAGCGGCAGCGCCGCACCCAGCGCTACCGCGAACAGATAGATCACGGTGACGTATCGACCCGTAACAGCCGCAACCGTCGCGAGTCGGCGCTCAGCACCTCGAAGTCGAGTTCACCAATAGCGACACGCTCTCCACGTTCAGGCACGTGGCCGAAGGCTTTCAGTACGATGCCCCCAATAGTGTCGAATTCAGCCTCCGGAAGGTCGACGTCGAAGAATTCGTTGAAGTCCTCCACCGGAGTCGTCGCCTTGACGTTGAACAGGTGTTCCTCGAGTTCTTTCACGAAGCTGTCGTCATCGACATCGTGCTCGTCCTCGATCTCACCGACGATCTGCTCGAGTACGTCCTCGATTGTCACAACTCCCGAGACGTGGCCGTACTCGTCCACAACCACGGCCATGTGGTTTCGAGTGGATCGAAATTCCTGCAACAGCACGTTCAGCCGCTTACTCTCCGGCACCACCTTCGGCACACGAATGAAGTCCTTCATGTCAAAGTGTGCTCCATCTCCGTCGTGCAGAATACTCAGCAGATCTTTGGCGTGCAGAATGCCTTTCACATCATCCAGATCTTCGCCGATCACGGGGTAGCGGGAGTGCTTGGATTCAATAACACGTTCGATCACCGCATCGAGACTGACATCGTCATTGATGTACACCAACTGCGAACGCGGGATCATGATGTCGCGGGCGTGTATCTCAGCCACCTGCAAGGCACCGAAAATGATGTTCAGCGCATCCACGTCCATGAGCTGTCGGTCTGCCGCATCGCGTAGCATTTCCAACAATTCATTGCGGTCTTCCGGCTCATCGTTGAAGAGATCAGACACCC
>DCWG01000114.1 GCA_002327525.1 Gammaproteobacteria bacterium UBA2168
CCAACGGCAAGTGCTCGCGCCCGAAGAGCGCTCGCCCCCCGAAGACGTATGTCGGCACGCCGTAGATTCCCGCCGGGTGTAACTGCGCCTGCAGATCGTCGTGCAGAATCCGGCCTTCGCCGCGCTGAAAGTCATCGAAACCCGTCGCATCCACGCCCGCTTTCTCAAGACACCGGGCCACGACTGAAGCGTCCTCTATATCCAGCTCCCTTCTCCAAAACGGTGGATAAACCGCCTCGAAGTAGTCGCCTAGTGCATCGCGGGCCCGCCCCACGACCCATATAATGCCGATATTGGCGATGCTCGAGTCCCAGATCTTCTCTGTGCCTTTCAGAATATAGCCCTGGCGTTCGGCGTAGCGACGCGCGTCGCGGTAGGCGTACTTGACGCCGAGCCACTGCGCCGGGCTGCGATCAGACTGCACCACCTTGCCAGCTTTTTTTCGTGCCGAGCCGAGGTAGCTCGGTATATCCAGCGTCAGCGGCCGCCAGTCGAAGGTGGTTCCCAGTTCGGACTCGAGCTTCAGCGTCGGTCTGATGGCGACGAACGCATACGGGCTCTTGATATCCACGTACACGATGAGCGGGGAGCTGCTCTCGAGCGCCTGGTACGACACTTCGCTTCCTGTTGTCGATTGTTCAGCGGGCCTCGTTGCGCACGAGATCCACTGGAAAGTCTACCCCGCCTTTGCGTAGGCAGACAGCGCCTTTGCCCCCGAGCAACGATAACTCACCAACACGCCACGCAGTCGGTTCCGACCCACTTCCGGCGAGCTTCCGGGATATTCAATCCGCAAACCAACGCGTACTCTCCTGCGATATTCGATTCCCTCTACGCATATGGTCTCGGAGAGTGTCAGGCGAACCCGCGGTCGACCACCTGATGGTGCATCTGGCCGGCATGTTCCAGAGCGAGGATTTCGAGGAAGGGGTAAAGGCGTTTCTGGAGAAGCGCAAACCCAACTTCACGGGTCGCTGATCACCGATTCGTAGATGAGTTGCACCAGCCCTGGTCGATCGAAGCTCGCTACCGGGTCACCCGTCGCGCCCGGGCAGGTGTTTCTGGCCGAGCAGGTGTCCGGGAAATTGCTGTTGCTGAGCACGTAACCCTGTGCCGGCGGGTGCGCGTATCTGGTGAGCAGCACGAGCACCAGATCCTGTTCCGGCCAGACGATGATCCACTGACCATCGAGACCAATTGCCGCGGCAAGGGTCACCGGTACCGGCACGCCGAAGTAGTTTTCGTTCAGAATCCACCAGTGCAGACCGTAGAACGCGGCGGCGTCTGCCGCGATCAACGTTTCGTCCACGAATTCCACGGGTAACAGGCGCTCACCATCCCACTCCCCGCGTCGTGCCATCAGCAACCCGAAGCGCGCGAACTGCCGGCTGGACATGTCGATACAGCAATACGTCATCGGATTGAGCCCGCTGCGATCGGACCACAGGCCGACCGCTCCCGTATCGATACCGATGGGCGCCAACACACGGTTGATCAGGTAGTTGTGGGCGTCCATCCCTGTCGCCGCCAGCAACAGCGGTTCGAGCACCTGAGAGCCGCAATTCGAGTACTGAAAAGCGCTGCCCGGCATTCTCACCAGAGTGCGCGAGATCGCGTAGTCGGTCTGGCTCCATTCCCAGAAGAGATTG
This sequence comes from Gammaproteobacteria bacterium UBA2168, assembly GCA_002327525.1. GTDB lineage: Bacteria > Pseudomonadota > Gammaproteobacteria > Pseudomonadales > Azotimanducaceae > JASLQO01. The sequence goes on from DCWG01000114.1 coordinate 1,650, forward strand.
CCGCAACCGTTCTCATTCCCCGGCATACCCGCGCGCATGCGCAACAGCTGACGGATGGTAATGTCGCCTCGCGATGTATTTCGCCAGGCGCTCACGTACACACTGACGGCATCGTCGAGGGAGGCGATGTGGCCATCCGCAAGCGCCGTACCCACGGCCGCGGCGTAGAAGCTCTTGGCCACCGACCAGCTGGTGCCGAGATCCGATGCACCGTACCCACCCGCATAGCGTTCACCAACGACATAGCCGTCTTTCAACAGAACTGCCCCTTGCAGCGCCTGATCGGTGAACACATGATCGAGAATCGCATCGACATCCGCATCTTTCATCCCGACCTGAGCAGGTGCGGCCGACTCGAGGCTCCAGTTTTCATAAACTGAACGCGGGCGCTCGATGGCGACACTGGTCGCGCCACGACTCACCCCTGCCAGATCACGAAAACGCACGAACACGCGGTGCGCGATCGCGTTCATCAGCACCGGAGCACTGGATGCGGCGAACACACCGAATGTCGCAGTGGTGTTGGCCCCGATCTCCATGGACAGGGGTCCGGGTGTGGGTATGGACGATTCGGCGCAATGTCCGCTCGCGGAATCGGTTCGGCACAACGACAGTGCGAGCGGCATGGACACACCATTGGTATCCACGGATACGCCGATGGTTGCTGTTGTGCCGATATTCGTGGTCGCCACCGCAAATGCACCAATGCCGTCGGCGCTATCCAGGTGCACAATACCATCGCCTTGTACCGTCGCGGCCAGGGCAATCACATCAGGGACGAGTTGTGCCGAACTCACCAGGCTGAGGTCGTTCACACCCGCGATGCTGGTCGCATCGGCCGCATTGGTGCAGCGGAATGCAAAATCCAGTACGTCTTCACTTTCGATGTCCGGGCGCAGCGACAGTACGAAGCTCTGCTGAGCGCCTGCGGCGATGTCGACGGAGTGGTTGCGTATCCCTACCGGGACGTTGCTGGCCGGATCGGTCACCTGGTAGGCGAACTCTCCCGAGAACGGGGAGTTCGGAACGATGCGGCATTCGTGCGCGTCGACGCTGCCCGCATTGATCAGCATGGCGAACACCGTCGCCATGTCTCCCACGCGCACTGACCTGCTGATCGGCAGCACGGCTGCTGCAAGCTGAACACCATCGCTCGCTGCACGCGGTGGATCGTTTGCGTCGAGCGGAGAATAACCGGCGAGAATCTCTTCGAGATTATTCAGACCATCGCCATCGCGATCGAGATCGGAGTCGGCCACCAGCGGATCGGTCCCGATCCATGCCTCGTCATCATCAGAGATCCCGTCGCCATCGGTGTCCGTGGCAGCAACTGCAAAACTCACGGCGAACAGCAGCGAAGCGAACCTCAGTATTGTGATTGCAGGAACACGCATTTCGCGATTCTACCCGAACAACTTAAAAAGTGGCTCCCGAAAACGCTGGGGCCGCGGGTGGTCTCCGCTCTACTGCCGCAGGAAGGTCAATCGGTATGATCTCGAACACGCACGCGTGCGTGCTCGGCAGTGAATGGGGAACGGTCATATCCAGACAGCGCATCGTGGTTGTCTATGACCCGCGCTACGAGTCAATGGGCGTCTTCTACAACGACTCCGGCAAGGACGTGGGGCACGTCGATTTCTGGGGCCGTTCCGATCAGGGGAAGCTCGAGCGCGTGGAAACTCTCAACGCACGTGCATACTGGTGCGTCTGGGTCAATTTTTTCCGGAATCAGACGTCAATCGCTGTGGCGCAGATGAGGCCTTTGACGGGGCAACAAGCGAGTCGGCCGCCCTCGCTCCAGCGACGAGCTAAGCCTCACCACATTGGCAGATCGTACGATTTGCGCTGATGAGTCCCCCGTATCGCGTTCTCGCGCCACCCTCTAAACCCATATACCCTCACACATCGACGAGGGCTATCGCGATCTTCGCTTTCGCCGAAGGACACAGGGAGAACGCACGACATGAAAAACAGCAGCGACCGTATTCGTACGACGCACACCGGCAGCCTTGTTCGTACTCCAGAACTGGTCGAACTGCTGATCCAGGATCGTCTGGGACAGCCCCCGCAAGAGCGCGTCTACAAACAAACGTTACGCGACGGTGTTCGCGATGTCGTCAAGCGGCAGGCGGCAACCGGCATCGACGTCATCGACGACGGCGAATACGGCAAGTCAAACTGGATTACTTATCTCAGCGAGCGCATCCGCGGTCTCGAGCCGGACCTTTCCACTAAAGACATTCCGGCCAACTCCGTACGGCTTTGGCCGGAGCCAGAACGCTTCGGAGACTTCTACGACCGCTACGATGAGTACGAATCAGTTCAGTGGCTGCCGGATACGCCCTCCCGAGAGCAGTATGCGGGAACTCAGGTCGCCGAGTACCGAAATGCCATTTGCACATCGGCACTGGAGTACAAGACCGACGCGCTCGTACGCGACATCGACAATTTCAAAGCAGCGCTCGAACACGTCGATGTGGACGAAGCATTCATGCCGGTGGTGGCGCCCTGCAGCATGGAACTCACTCCCAACCGGTACTACGGCACCCAGGAAGAGTATCTCTTTGCGCTCGCAGATGCGTTGAGCGTCGAGTATCGGATGATCGTCGATGCTGGATTCATATTGCAGGTGGACGATGCTTTTCTACCCATGCAGCGCTTTCTGATTTTTCGCGACCAGGATTTTTCAGCGTATCGCAAGTGGGCAGAACTGAGGATGGAAGCGCTCAACCATGCCTTGAATGGCATCCCGGAAGATCGGGTTCGCTACCACGTCTGCTTCGGCAGCCAGAACATCCCTCACACCACGGACCCGGATCTGAAGGAGATCATCGATATCGTATTGATGGCAAATGTCCAGGCCTACGCCATCGAGGCCTGCAATCCACGCCACGAACACGAGTGGCAACTGTGGCGCGATGTGCAACTTCCAGAGGGGAAGGTCCTCATCCCCGGGGTCATCTCGCACTCGACCAATATCGTGGAGCACCCCGAACTGATCGCCCTCCGACTGATGAACTTCGCACAACTCGTAGGCCGGGAGAACGTCATGGCGGGTTCTGACTGCGGTTTTTCCCAGAGCTGGAACAGCCCCCGCGTTCACTCTCAGGTACAATGGGCGAAGCTCGAGGCCATGGTGGAGGGTGCGCGACTCGCCAGCCGGGAATTGTGGTAACCAACCCGACCCAGATACAAACCAGGGAGTGATTCAATACTCGCGAGCAAAGAGCGTCTTTTCACGACTCACGCCGGAAGTCTGCCACGCACCGAAGAACTGGTCTCCTTGCAGGTTGCTCAGTCGAGAGGCGAGAAAGTAGATCAGGCTCGTCTGGATGAGGCGGTCAGGTCTTCCACAGCCCAGGTCATAGAACACCAGGCTAGAGTGGGTGTGGACATCGGCAACAATGGCGAACAGGCTCGCGAAAGCTTCTTCACGTACGTACAGCACCGACTGCGGCTTCGACACTGCCGCCGGGTTTCGAGATGTGGCCGAGGAGGTCGTGTGGGCCAAGCTACGGGCGTTGACTGAGGGCGCAGCCGCCGCTTCGAACCGCCTTTTCTGACCCGCAGTCATTCAGATGAACGCACCTTCTTCTCGGCGTGGTCCTGATACTCACGGGGTTTGTACTTCCGGTTCTGCTGTGTCCACTTGCGTATGCGTTCGACGGGAATACCGAATCCCACACCCGCAGAAAAGATGCCCGAGCTCTGCAGTTCGTTGCGCTCGTTCAGCAACCGTTGCCTGCCGAACTGCAGGAACAACGAGCCGGCGCTGAAGCCGAGATCGAGACGGACACCATAGGATTTCTGGAACTCCGTCTCGACATGGTCGTAATGCAACGCGTTCAGAACCTGCTCGCCTGCAAATCGATTGCCGGAAACACCCTTGTGGATAGACACGCACCAAGCTTGGTGACCGACGAGTCTGAGCACACCATCACCCAGGCCAAATAGCACTATCACGATCCCATTCGCACGGCCCGTACGAGGAATTCGACAAATTCAGACCTACACCACACGAACACGCTCACTCGCGTACAGCACGGCTAACAAGGCTCCATCGCGTCACGATCAGCGGCCGTGCAACTTGCTTTGTCGCGCCTGCAGTCGTAGCGTCATTGGCTGCCTGAACGGGAGAGATTGAGATGGCTGCCCTCGACGGACTCAGAATCCTGGATATGACCCAGTACGAGGCAGGCACCGCCTGCACGCAGGCACTGGCGTGGCTTGGTGCCGATGTCGTGAAAGTGGAACCACCAGGAACAGGGGATCCGGGCCGTGGCGTGTACGATGCCGAAACCCCCGACTCCGAGTATTTCTGCGTGTGGAATGCAAACAAACGCAGTATCGTCATCGATCTGCGCAAGGCAGAGGGCCGCGAGCTGCTGCTTCGGATGCTGCCCGGCTATGATGTTTTCATCGAAAACTACGGGCCAGGGGTGGTCGAAAAACTCGAACTCGACTACGACACCATGAAGGCCATCAAGCCTGATCTGATATACGCGCGGATCAAGGGCTTCGGCACCACGGGCCCATGGGCGGACTATAAATGTTACGACATGGTGGCCCAGGCCGCGGCCGGTGCCTTCTCGATCACAGGCAACTCCGACGGTCCACCCATGCGTCCAGGGCCGACGACCGGGGACGCCGGGACTGGCGTGCAGATGGCACTGGCCATCGCGGCCGCCTACGTGCAGAAGCTGAAGACCGGCAGCGGGCAGCTTATCGAGTTATCCATGCAGGAGGCGATGACCTACTACCTGAGAACGGCAACGTCGCAATCGGACTGGGGGGAGAAAGTGGCAGAGCGCACGGGTAATGGCATATTGCCCACGATGTCGCTGTATCCATGCAAGCCCGGAGGCGCCAACGACTATCTGTTCATCATGGCCGTCACGCCGCCCATGTGGGAAGCGCTGGCGAACGCCATCGGACGCTCCGAGCTCATCGAGGATCCGCGTTTTCTCAAATCCAGAGACCGTCTCACGAACCGCGAGGCGCTGACCGAGATCATTTCCGCATGGACCCTGGTACGGGACAAGTACGAGGCCATGCGCGAATTGGCCGAGGGCGGCGTCCCAGCGAGCGCCGTGCTCGATACCAGAGACCTGTTTCACAACGCACACATGAACGAGCGGGGATTCGTACAAACCGTAGAACACGAGGTGCACGGGAAAGTGAAGGTGCTCGGCTGGCCGGCGCGCATGTCCGAGAGCGAGGTGCCAATAGTGGCCGCACCCCGCCTCGGCCGCCACTCACGCGAGATTGTCGCGCAAGATCTGGGCCTTGATGCGGCCGAGATAGATTCGCTGATCCAACAGGGCATCATCGACGAGGCGGAATCGCTTTAGCGTACGAAGGAACAACATCAACTATTCCGTTAGGGAGAATCTCATGGGCACCATCGATGGAGCGGCCCTGATGGCGCGCAGCCTCAGGCAACAGGGTGTCGAATACATGTTCGGCATCGTCGGTTTTCCAGTGTTCAGCATCGCGACCGCGGCCCAGAAAGAAGGCATCACTTTCATCGGCATGCGTAACGAACAGTCCGCAAGCTACGCCGCACAGGCCGCAAGTTACCTCACGGGACGCCCACAGGCATGCCTGGTGGTTTCCGGTCCCGGTGTGATACATGCCTTTGCCGGGCTCGCCAACGCGCAGCAGAACTGCTGGCCCATGATTCTGGTAGGAGGCGCATCGCCCACCTACCAGAATGGCATGGGCGCTTTTCAGGAGGAGCGCCAGGTTGCGCTCGCAGAGCCCTACTGCAAGTACGCGCACGCGGTGGAGCACGTAGAACGCATTCCGTACTACGTGGAGCAGGCGATGCGTTCCTCTCTCTACGGCCGGCCTGGACCCGTGTATCTGGACATGCCCGATGACATCATTCGCGGCACCGCCGATGAGGAGCGAATCGTTAGCGCCTCTCCAGTGGGAGACCCGCCGCGTTCGCAGGCACACCCCGAGGATGTGGAAGCTGCCCTCACCGCACTCGAATCGGCCGAGCGGCCGCTGATCGTGGTTGGTAAGGGCATGGCCTGGTCACGTGCCGAAGACGAGGTGCGGAAGTTCATAGAACGCACGCAACTACCTTTTCTCGCATCTCCCATGGGCAAAGGCATGCTTCCCGACGACGACCCGCTCTCGGTGGGTGCGGCCCGCTCGCACGCATTGAAGGAAGCCGACCTGGTATTTCTCATGGGCGCGCGTCTCAACTGGATCATGCATTTCGGCCTGCCGCCGAGATTTGCCGAAGGAGTACGTGTCATTCAGCTGGACATCTCACCCGAGGAGATCGGCACCAACGTCCCTGCGGAGGTGGCACTGGTAGGCGATGGCAAAGCCGTGGCCAGCCAACTCAACGCAGCGCTCGACCAACGGCAGTGGTTTTATCCTGCCGATACCGAGTGGCGTACCGCACTCCAGCACAAGGCCGCTGACAATCAGACATCCGTGCAGTCGATGATCGACGATGATTCCACACCCATGAACTACTACCGTGCCTACCGAGACATCGTCGACTGGCTCCCCGACGATGCAATAATCGTCGGTGAAGGCGCCAACACCATGGACATCGGCCGTACACAGATGCCCAATCGCGGCCCGCGCCAGCGCCTCGATGCCGGTAGCTATGGCACCATGGGCATCGGTCTCGGATTCATGGTCGCGGCTGCGACAGTACATCCCGACCGACCCATCGTGGGCGTCCAGGGAGATTCCGCATTCGGTTTTTCCGGCATGGAACTCGAGACCATCTGCCGCTATAAGCTGCCCCTCAAACTGATCGTGCTCAACAATGGCGGCATCGGCGGCGGCATTGACGAGCTACCGGACGATCGTCCGTTACCCCCTTCCATGCTCACTCCGGGTGCGCACTACGAGCGCGTGATGGAGGCCTTCGGTGGCAAGGGCTTCTTTGTTACCGACCCTGGCGAATTGCGCGCGGTACTGGATGAGGCGATGGCCCACGACGGCCCGGCGCTGATCAATGTGTTGATCCACCCGCGAGCCGGGCGCAAACCGCAACAGTTCACCTGGCTGACGACCTGATCCGGTTATGGTGAGCTCGCTCTACCCGAAGCGCTCCTGGTTCGTCGCGGCGCTGCTGATTGCGGCGGCAGCAGCGTCCGCAGCCGATCAGCGCCCCAATATCGTCTTCATTCTGATCGACGATCAGCGCTACGACGCTTTTTCGTTCGAAGGCCATCCCTTTCTCCAAACCCCGCACCTGGACCAACTGGCGGCGGATGGGGTGGTGTTCGAGAATGCCTTCGTCACCACTTCGCTATGTTCGCCGAGCCGCGCGTCGATCCTGACGGGCCAATACGCCCATCGCCACCAGGTGCTTGCCAACCGCACCGCGCTCGACCCGTCGCTTGCGACCTTCGCCACCACACTCCACAACGCCGGTTACGACACCGCATTCGTCGGCAAGTGGCACATGGGGGCGCCGGACGATTCACCTCGCCCGGGGTTCGAGCACTGGGTGTCCTTTCCCGGCCAGGGAAGCTATCGCAATCAACGCCTGAATATCGATGGTACCCACGAGGAGACGGACGGCTACCTTACAGACATCCTCACCGATCATGCGGTGAGTTTCGTCAGACAGGAACGCAAACGCCCCTTTCTGCTCTACCTTTCTCACAAGGCCGTACACGCCCCGTTTATACCCGCGCAACGCCACCGGGGAAGTTATGAGAAGCGACGCTACCAGCATCCAGAGACCATGGCCGACACACCAGCCAACTACGGCGGAAAGCCCGACTGGGTGAGAGCCCAGCGCAACAGCTGGCACGGAGTCGATGGCATGTACGACAACAGTGTCGACTTCGATCAATTCGCGCTCGACTACGCGGAAACCCTGCGCGCCGTAGACGACAGTGTAGGCCGCGTCATTCAGGCGCTCAGTGACTCCGATCAACTCGACGATACCCTGATCGTGTTTACCTCCGACAATGGTTTTCAGTTCGGCGAACACGGCCTGATAGACAAGCGAACGATGTACGAGGCATCCATCCGCGTGCCGCTGATCGTCCATGGTCCACTGGGTGCGAGAGGCGGCAGACGCCTGCCGCAGATGGTGCTGAACATCGACTTCGCGCCCACTTTCATCGACGCAGCGGGGGGCGACATCCCCGAGTCCATGCAGGGACGCTCGTGGCTCCCGCAGCTTCAAGACAACGGCGCCCCAGGGCGTGATGCCTTTCTCTACGAATACTTCTGGGAGCGGGCCTTTCCGCAAACGCCCACGGTGCTGGGCGTGCGCACTACTCGCTACAAGTTGATGCGCTACCACGGGATCTGGGACCGCTACGAACTCTACGACCTGCAAATCGATCCGCAAGAGCGCAACAACCTGATCGGCGACTTGTTGACCACTACCGAAGTCGGGCACGTGGAGGCTCGCGTGCTGGGCGGTCGCACCCCTGCCGAGCAATCGCTTCTCGGCACCGGTGTCGAAGATCCTGCGCTCAAGGCTCTGTTCTACCGCCTGTGGCTCAGGCTCGATGAACTGATCGATGAATCGGGTGCCGCCGCAGAACCGAACTGGAGACCATGATCCGGCAGGAGCGCCAGAGAATCCCGTGGTCGTAGCGGTTGCCGTGGGACGGTAATCTGCCGCATGCGAAAAGAGCAAAACAATGCTAGATCTGCCGGCGATGTCGAACGTTGTGCTCGACGGACACACGCACCCAACGGAATACGGGCCCACGAAACGTATCAATCACGAGCTGTCCGTTATCATGGACGCTCTGGCAATGGCGGAGGCCTAGGCCTTTTCGCACTGCATCGTTTTCGAGACGGACGACAGCCTGCTCGCACTCGATACCTCGAACCCCGTGGGTGGCGAGAAGGCCGTGGAAGCCATACGAGGCTGGCGCAACACGCGCTTCAATACCCTGGTTTTCACCCACGGCCATCTCGATCATGTGGGCGGATGCGCTGCGTTCATACGGGAAGCGGAACGCGTAGGTCTTCCCCAGCCCCGGATCGGGGGCATGAAAACGTCAAGAAGGGTTTCGATCGCTATGAATTCACTCATGGCGCGAGGGATCTTCGCCCATACCGCCAACGAATCGGCCTTCATGACTTCGGAGGCCGGGGACGGCGATTGAGGCACATCAAGACAGTTCCAGAAAACGCTCCAGCTCTATATTCGTGATCTGAAAGGCGAACTGCTCCCACTGTGCCCGGCGGGTACCCGCCATCATTTCGACGAAGTCGTCGCCAAACCACCCACTCGCCTTCTCGGAGGCACGAAAAGCGTTGCACGCATCGAGCAGATTGCGTGGCCACTCGAGCCCCGCCGGCAGCTTCTTACCGCGCTTGTAGGCGCTTCCGGTCGTGGGATCCGTGGGCGGAATGCGCTCTTCGATGCCCGACAGACCCGCGGCGAGTATCGCCGCCGCCACCAGATAAGGATTGGTATCCGCCCCGGGCGCTCGAATCTCCAGATGCTGAACCGCCGGTTTCCCGGTAATGGCCCGGATCGCGCACGTGCGATTGTCCACGCCCCAGGTGGCGGAGGTGGGTGCAAAGATACCGGGCTGGAAACGTTTGTAGGAATTCACGTTGGGTGCCAGCATGAGGATGAACTCGGGCAGCAGGCGCTGCAGGCCGCCGATGAACCAGCCCTGGAGTTCGCTGATGCCATTTTCTAGCGGCGGGTCGTGGAAAACGAAATCACCGGCATCATTGGTCAGGGAAAAATGTACGTGGCCGCTCTGGCCGTCCTCACCGGAGATCGGCCGCGCCATGAAACTCAGCAGCATGCCGTGTTTTGCGGCGAGCGTCTTGGCGTAGGTTTTAAACAGTACGGCATTATCGAGCGCCCTCATACCCTGCGCATGAGTCAGGGCTACTTCACCCATGCTCGCAGCCACTTCCCAGTGTGTACTCGCCGCGGGCACTTCCATCACATCGCACATCTTGCGCAGATCCTTGAAGAAATCGGACCACACTCTCTGATGCATCACGCCACCATAGGTGGACTTGTTTGACACGAGTTTCAGATCCGCGAACGACTTGGTGGCAAGGCTCTCGGCAGTTTCGTCGAACACTCTGAATTCGTACTCGAATCCGAACGAGGGGGTCAGACCCATGGTGCTGGCGCGCGCGGCAACCCGTTGGTACACCTGGCGGGGATCCCACCCATACCCTTGCGTACCGGGCGCGAACTGGGCGAAGAAAAACAGGTTGCTGTCCGCCTCCTCGAACGGCAGCGTACGCGGTGCTGCCACAACCTCGCACATATTGTCGCCGATATCGAGATCAGGCTGGAGGTACCCGGCTGGCCACAGAACGTGGTCACCGAGGTCGAGCATCATATTGTGCGGAGCGAAGGGTATGCCGTCCTGCAACAGTCCGGGGATCTTCGCGGCTGCTACCGTCTTGCCGCGTAACTGGCCCTGCAGATCGACGAACGCCACCGTCGCGTACCGCGCACTACGCTCCGCCAGTAAGGATGCCACATCCTGATTAACTGACATCGAACACTCCTCTCAGCACTCCGCCCACGCTATCCTGAACGTGAACACGGCAAAACACCACCGCGGATCACAGCACCAGGGATCGGTATTCGCGTACCGGCAGCCGGGCTTGTCTCTTCGCCGTTTCAGTTTGCGTGAGGTACCATTCCAATCAGCCTTCGAATACGGGAAAGAGCATGATTACCGGGATGCCTCGTGTCGCCATTGCGGTGCACGATTTCGACAACATACTGGAGACGTTCCAACAGACTCTCGGCCTGCCCGCGATCGACATGTCACCCGGCAGCGTCGAATCTCTGGGTGCCAAACTCGCCATGTGCGTACCCGAGGGAGGCAGCAACATCGAGCTGATGTGTCCCGCCGATGCGAACGCGCCTCTCAGCCAGAGTCTGTCCCGTTTTCTCGACCGTCGGGGAGAAGGCTTGTTCGCACTGATGCTGGAGGCGCCCGACCCGGACGCAGAGGCTGAAGTACTCCTTGAGCGCGGGCTGAACGTATTGCCCCTGATGGAAGGGGCCGGGGGACGCGACGTACATCCCAATTCGACGCATGGTGTGCTGATACGCGTTTATCCGACAGACTCTTTCGTCGCACCTGCGGGTGTGGACACGAGCACGTCGGCAACGACCGGATTGAGCGGCATCGCGAGAGCGATGCTCGCCGTCACTGACATCGAGGCCGCCATTCATACGTATCGCGACAGGTTTGGCCTCGAAGTGGCGGAACCGAGGGTGGACGTCGAGCGCGGCGTGATCAGCGCCATCTGTTCACCTCCCAGTGGCGGACAAATCGAACTGCTTGCCGTGCAGGATGCGGATAAACCGTTCGCGAGATCTCTGTCGAATTTTCTCGCTGAGAAGAAGGAGGGGCTATACGCGCTCGTTCTCGAAACCGGTGACCTGCAGACGACCGCCCGCGCGCTCCAGAAACGAGGCATGGGGGTGCAGACAGCCACCGATTCACAACGTGCGCTTGAGTGTCCGCGTGCGCAGACCTTCGGCGCGCTGGTTCGCATCGAGCAACGCTAACAGACAGCGAGGGTCACGCAGCATGTCGATCGGCAGGAGCGGGCAATGGAGCGATCCCATGCAGAACAGTTCGTGAAGAACACATTCCTCGACCCGGCGCGCGCGCATGGGCAAACTCGTCTCCAACTTCACGGACGATGTCGAGACCGTCGTTGAAAAAGCCCGTGCACTGTTCGGCGATATGCTCAATGAGATGGCCTATCTCGAGAACCCGCAACATCCGATGGCGGCACCGCTGTTCATGTGCAACGTCAACCTAGCACTGTATCTGGCCTTGAAGGACGAGGGAGTGGATGTACACGACTTTGGTACTGCCATGCTGAAGGGTTTGGCTCGCGCACCTTCCCAGGGCCCTCAGTTTCCCGAGGATCCGAGCGAGCGAGCGAAGGCATACACCGGATTTCTGAGCATGATGGAAGAAACGCAGCGCAATACGAAACCCGGCGAATTCGTGCTCAAGGAGGCGACGCAGGCAGATCCGGAAACGGCCTGGGGATAAGACTTCACTGCCTGCGCCATCTGCCATTCCTACGCCAGATACGACGCCATGGACCTGGTGCCGTACATGTGTGCCTCCGATGATGTCTACAGCGACAAGGACGCTCAGGGTCTGAGGCGACATGGTTCCATAGCGCTCAGCGCGACACATTGCGATTTCCGGTACCAGCCCGGGGGTGAGCCCAGGCGGTTGGCCGCACAGTTTCCGGATCGCATACGAGTCGTCACGAAAGACTGATCAGCGCGTCAGAACACTGGTACCGACATCCCACGACAATGGCACTCATCACCGATATTGGCCACCGCATCCACGTGACGGGTATTAGTTCATCCGGCAAGAGCACATTGGGTGCACGTCTTCGGATGCACTCGATGTGCCATTCGTCGAACTGGACGCACTCAACTGGCTGCCGGACTGGCTGGGGTTGAACGCCAACGACTCCGAGAAACTCATGCACAGCATCCGGTCCACCAGCGACGGCGACGGCTGGGTAGTGGCGGGATCCTACGCCGGTTGTTGTGAAAAGGCATTCTGGGACCGACTGCAAACTGTCATCTGACTGGACCTGCCCATGCCGGTTCTGCTGTGGCGTGCCCTGGCCCGCTTCTGGCGGCGCTGGCGCAGTCATGAGCTGCTGTGGAAGACGAACTACGAGAAGTTCTGGCCACAGCTCGCGGTGTGCAACGCAGACGACTCACTCGTGTGGTGGATTGTCACGCAACACAAACGCAAGCGCCGCGCCATGTACGCGCGCATGGCGGACCCACGTTGGCGCACGTGCGGTTCATCCGCCTAGCGCACATAGGTGAGATCGCGGAATTCGAGCAATCCTCACGCGAAACACCCATGTCAGGTCGAGTGCTTCAGCTCTCGCTGCCAGGCTATGCGGCACAACCCAACTACGACTACCGACTTGCCGCCATCCGATCCCGTGCCCTGGATCATGAGCGCTCTGGCCGTCACAGCGAACCCTCGATGCGCACGTTGAATCCGAGCTCATCCCGTTCGATACGGGCCCGAACGCCATAAACATCCGCCATGGTGTTCGCATTCAACGTCTGCGCGGGCGTTCCCTGTGCAACCACTCGGCCTGTATTCATCCAGACGAGGCGATCGGCGAATCGTACAGCAAGCGAGACGTCGTGCAGCACGACCAGTGCCCCGCCACCAGCAACCACGAACTGTCGAATCAGTTGTGCGATTCTGAGTTGATGCAGGGGGTCGAGCGCCGCTACCGGTTCGTCCGCCACCAGCAGCGGCGTGCGCGCGGCGATGGCTCTCGCGAAGTGCATACGTGCAAGTTCGCCGCCTGAAAGCGTATCGGCACCTCTGTCGGCGAGGTGTTCGAGCTCACAGGATGCCATCGCATCCTGAACGGCCTCGGCATCCACCGAACCCAGACGGCCCAGTGCGGCGCCATGTGCGAAGCGCCCCAGGGCCACGACATCGCGCACCTTGTTGGGCCATGCCAGCAGGCGGTTCTGGGGCAGGTAAGAGATGCGCCTCGCCCTCTGGGCGGCTGGCAGCGTATAGCAGTCCTCTCCATCCAGCAGCACCGACCCGCTGGTAACCCCGGCAAGTCCCACCAAAACCTTGAGCAGCGAGGTCTTACCCGCACCGTTCGGCCCGAGAATCGCGACGAGTTCGCCCGGCCGTAACGTCAGCGACACATCGTCTACCAGCGTTGCCCCGCCGGCCCGCACGGTTACCTGCCTTGCACTAAGCTCAGTCATAGGTCATCCGGCGTTGCATGGCGATCCAGACGAAGGCGGGCGCTCCGATGAGCGCTGCCACGACGCCCAGTTTGAGCTCGTTCACGGTAGGCAGGATTCTCACACCGATGTCGGCGAGGACCAGTATGAGGCCCGCAAGCAACGCACTGGGAAGCAGGCTGCGTGCCGGATCGTGACCGACGATGGGCCGCACGATGTGCGGTGCAACGATTCCGACGAAACCGATTGCGCCCGCAAGTGCCACGGATGCACCTGTCGCAAGCCCTGCCCCGAGCACGACCGCGATACGCTGGCGCCGCAGGTCGAGCCCGATACCGCTGGCGGCTTCCTCGCCGAGCGTCAGCGCCGACAGACCCCGGCGATAGGCGAACAGGATGGCCAGACCCGCAATGACGAACGGCATGGCAGTTTTGAGATCTTCGAAACTGCGGTTGGCCACCGAGCCGAGCAACCAGTTGATCATGTCTGCAAGCGAGAAGGGATTTGGCGCCAGGTTCAGCAGCAGCGACATCGCGGCCGCGGAAAAACTCGACAAACCGACACCGACCAGAATGAGCGTGACGACTGACTTTATGCGTATCGCGGCCACAGCCAGCAACGCCGTGGCAGCAAGTGCACCGAGAATGGCGTAGGCCGGCAGCAGGTACGCCGAACCGGCGGTCAACCCATAGTACAGTGCGAAAGTCGCCGACAGGGAAGCGGTGGCCGTCACCCCGAGTACGCCGGGCTCTGCCAGCGGATTGCGCAGCAGCCCCTGCAGCGCGGCGCCACTGGTGCCGAGCGCTGCACCCACCACGAACGCCGTCAGTGCCCTCGGCAGGCGGATCTGCCACACCACGATGCTGTCCCCGGGCGTGGCCTGTCCTAGAAAAGCCGCGAGCACGCGGGAGAATCCCATCGGCGTGGATCCCAACAAACAAGCAGCGAACATGGCCGCTACGCAAGCCACACCCAACAACGCGATCAGCTGGCGCGCGCTCACTCTTCGGCCATCTTCGCCGACGCCAGGGCTTCGACGGCATCCAGCAGAAACCAGCTGCCGCAGGATGTCCACGCACCCTGCAACAGGACCGATGGCCGCTCGCTCATCTGACGCTTTGCAACCGGGTGGCGCATCGAGCTCCACATTGCCGGGCGATGTGCACCTGCATTAAAAAACGCTGCGGCAACGACGTCGGGAGTGTCATAGGCCAGGCGTTCGAGCGGAATCGCACGCCAACCCGGCTGTCCTTCGAAATTGCTGTACCCCGCGGCCCGCAGCATCTCATGCACCAGCGTACCGGGTCCGCTGGTCACACCGGTCGGCGTCATGTAGAGCGCCGTACGCGTCCCGGCCGAGGGACGAATACGGCTCAATCTCCGATCCATCTCGGCGGCGATCTCGCGGCCGCGCCCGGGTACGCCGAGCCCTTCGGCTATCCGCAGCAACGCTTCGCGAATCGAATCCATGTCGTTCACAACGGGTACCTGCAATACCTCGATGCCGGCCTTCTCCAAAAACCCAACCACACGCGGACCGCCGCCATAGGAGCGTACGACGAGACCCGGTGCCAGAATCAGTACGTCTTCCGCCACGGGCCGTACCCGACGCAGCCCCTCGGCGACATCGCGCATGTACGAAAAATGGCTGCCCGCATCGGGGGACACCGCCAGGATGCTCCCGCGCGGGAGGAGCTTCAGCACGAACTGATCAGCACAATAGTCGAGGCTGACCACTCGCCCGGTCACGCCTTGCGCAAAGCCCACCTGGCACATCGCGAGGGCCAACAGGGCGATCATGGTCATGCAGCGCATCATTGTTCCATCAGAAATTCAACCTGGCCCCGAAGTATCCCGACAACCCCGGCGTACCGTAGCCCAGGACCTGCTGATACTCTTCATCGAGTAAATTCTCGATGCGCGCGAACAACTCGACGCTCGACGTCAACGCGTAGCGAGCGCTCAGATCCATACGGGTCCAGGCGTCGACCGTTCCGTTCGGATCGCGCTCTTCGTCGTTGTACCTCACCAGCAGCGCACCGCTGAGGCGCCCGTCTGGGTTCAGCGACAACCGAAGGTTGCCGGAATGCCTCGGCATGCGGATCAGCCTGTCACCGTGGCCGTCCTCCGCATCCACGTAGGTGTAGCTCAGCGAGGCGTCGAGCCAGTCTGTCAAC
>DCWG01000013.1:0-9354 GCA_002327525.1 Gammaproteobacteria bacterium UBA2168
AGCGCATCCACGTCCATGAGCTGTCGGTCTGCCGCATCGCGTAGCATTTCCAACAATTCATTGCGGTCTTCCGGCTCATCGTTGAAGAGATCAGACACCCACTCGAACATCGATCGGCGTTGTCCCTCTCCGGCACTTGCCTCCCGCCGTGTCATGCTGCTCACCTGTTCTTTCCGGAGCTAGTGCCTCGATCGGAATACGGATCTGAGATCCCTAAACCCACGAGCACCTTCCTCTCCTTGTTTTCCATTTCTTTCGCTTCCCCATCGAATTGATGGTCGTAACCCAGAAGATGCAACACCCCATGCACTACCATGTGTGCATAGTGATGTTCTACACGCTTGTTCTGTTCTCGCGCCTCGCGCTCTACCACCGGTGCACATATCACGAGATCACCCAACAACGTTTCACCATCCGGAAGCCCATCCGCGACAAAGCTCAACACGTTGGTTGCCTCATCAATATCACGATACTGCGCATTCAGACGACGCCCTTCCCCGTCACCGACGACCCGCACGCACACTTCTCGCTCGCGACCACCCAGCACGGCCACCACCCAACGTTCGATGTCACAAACATCTGGCAGCAAGTCGCTATCCGCCACCAACTGCACATCAACCGGCATCGCGATCGCTGGCATCGGGTTCCTGATACTGCGCGTACGCGTCCACGATTTTCTGCACCAGCGGATGGCGCACCACGTCTTTGGATGAAAAGTGCATGAAACTAATGCCCTCCATCGCACGCAACACACCACGCACGTTGACGAGCCCCGACTTCTGCCCTCTCGGCAGATCTATCTGTGTTATGTCACCTGTGATTACAGCCGTGGAACCAAAACCGATACGCGTGAGAAACATCTTCATCTGCTCTACGGTCGTGTTCTGACTCTCATCGAGAATGATGAAGGCGTTGTTCAGCGTGCGTCCGCGCATGTACGCAAGCGGGGCTACTTCGATGATATTGCGCTCAATGGCCTTGTTGACCCGCTCCACACCCATCATCTCGTAAAGCGCGTCATACAGCGGTCGCAGGTACGGGTCTATTTTCTGCGCCAGATCGCCCGGTAGGAAACCCAGTTTCTCACCGGCTTCCACGGCCGGTCGCACCAGCAGGATGCGTGCTACACGCTGGCTTTCGAGAGCTTCCACGGCGCAGGCGACTGCCAGATATGTCTTTCCGGTGCCTGCCGGACCGATTCCGAAATTGACATCGGAGTCGCGAATGGCACTGGTATAGGCTCTCTGGTTGGCACCCCTTGTTTTGATGGTCTTGCGCGGAGTGCGCACGACGAGATCGTCTGCCGAAGACGCCTCCGGTTCCTGCGTGCGTGCAAGCAGTGCGTCCACGCCGGATTCCTGCAGATACAGATGCACCAGATCCGGTTCGATGGTTTCCCGTTCGCGCGTCTCGACATAAAGCTGAGAAAGCAGCGCGCTCGCCGCCCGTATTCGCTGTTCGGTCCCGCTCACCTGAAACTGGTTGCCGCGCGAACGAATGTGTACGCCCAATCGCTTTTCCAGATGTTTGAGGTTCTGATCAAATGGACCGCACAGAGCGGCCAGCCGACGATTGTCGTTCGGTTCCAGGGTGACACTGGTGGTCAGTGCCACCACCTTATCAGGTTCGGCGTATTCGGCTTCGGCATACCCCGGCTGGCCTGCCCCGCTGTCCGGAGGCCAATACTGCCCGTCCATTTCCCTGTTTTTTTGCTCGCTATCCTGCTCGCTATGCTGTTTTCCGGCACCATCCGCACCGGACTCCCGGGCCTGCTCCCAGGATGGTTCATCGCTCAAGTTCGACTCTGTTTCGGACGTATCCCTAGCATAAGGACGCAAGGGTTACAGTCAAATGACTTTTATGCAGCGCTCAACACGCCGCGAAGCGAGTTTGGCAGCGCCTCGCCGACATCGACTACCGCGAAGGTACCGATGAGTTCATCGTCCGCCGCCTCGAAGTTGACCACGCGATTATTTTCCGTGCGGCCCTGCAACTGAGCCGGGTCCTTCAGTGATCTGCCCGTCACCAGCACTTTCTGCCGCGTGCCGACCATGCCTGCCGCAATCGCCTGCGCCTGCGCGCGGATACGATCCTGCAGGACGGCCAATCGGTGTTTCTTCACGCTTTCGGTGGTTGTGTCCGGCAGGCTCGCCGCCGGGGTACCGGGGCGTGGGCTGAATATGAAGGAAAACGAGACATCGAAACCAACCGTGTCGATCAGCGCCATGGTGGCCTCGAAATCGGCATCCGACTCACCGGGAAAGCCGATGATGAAATCCGACGACAGGGAGAGGTGTGGACGGATTTCGCGCAGACGACGAATCTTGTCCTTGTACTCTAGCACTGTATGGCCACGCTTCATGGCCGCAAGCACCCTGTCCGAGCCCGACTGCACCGGCAGATGCAGGTGATCGACCAGCTGAGGCACGTTGCGGTATACCTCGATCAGGCTGTCAGAGAACTCCACGGGATGCGAGGTGGTGTAGCGAATGCGCTCTATGCCAGGCACCTCCGCGACGTAGTGTATGAGCTCCGCCAGATCCGCCGCATCGCCTTCTATCTCACCCCGATAGGCGTTTACGTTCTGACCCAGCAGGTTGATCTCGCGCACACCCTGGTTTGCCAGCGCCACCACCTCGCGCATGACAGCGATCACCGGGCGACTCACCTCCTCGCCTCGCGTGTAGGGCACCACGCAGAACGTACAGTATTTGCTGCAGCCCTCCATGACAGACACACACGCCGTCGGTCCATCACAGCGCGGTTGCGGCAAGTGGTCGAACTTCTCGATCTCGGGAAAGCTGACGTCCACTACCGGGATGCCCTTGCGACGCTTCGCGTCCTCCACCATTTCCGGTAGCCGATGCAAGGTCTGCGGGCCGAAGATGACATCGACGAACGGTGCGCGCCGGCCGATGGCCTCCCCCTCCTGACTGGCCACACAGCCACCGACGCCGATGATCACATCCGGGCGGCTGTCCTTGAGCCGCTTCCAACGCCCCAGCTGGTGAAAGACCTTCTCCTGAGCCTTTTCCCTTATGGAGCACGTGTTCAGCAGGATGAGATCGGCCTCCTGTTCAGAACCGCAGACCTCGTAGTCATAGCTCTCACGCAGCAGATCCGCCATCCGCGCGGAGTCGTATTCGTTCATCTGACAGCCGTGTGTCTTCACGAACACCTTGGGCACTGGGATTACCTGGTCTGGCTCAATTGGGGCGCGCATTGTAAACGCTCTTGAAATTGGGGCAACGACCCCTATATAAGGGGGTCCGACCAACAACCGGGTGCCGCTTGGCGCCCAGCGAGACCATGAACGACAACGCCCAACACATCTACAAAATTCTGTTCCACAATCAGGGACAGATCTACGAAATGTACGCCCATAGCATCTATCAGAGCGATCTGTACGGCTTCATCGAAGTAGAAGACTACGTATTCGGCAAGCGTTCGCAGATGGTCATCGACCCGGGTGAAGACAAGCTGCGGAACGAATTCGAAGGTGTGCAACGTAGCTTCGTCCCCATGCACGCAGTGATCCGTATCGATGAGGTAGAGAAGGAAGGCGTGGCCAAGATCACCGACGGCAAGGGCGAGAACGTGACCCCCTTCCCCATGCCCATGCCACGCGACGGTGGCAAGAGTTAGCCCTGACGTAGCAGCGAGAACCGACAACCACTCGCCCTGGGGGAACCAACCCGACTAGTGCGCCTGAATCGCGGGCGACGACTCCGCCTTTAGGCGACGGCAAGGTTTCTGTTTCCGACCCTCGCGCCGCCCTGCTCGAGCAGGCTGCGGGCCAGGGCATCCGCCACTCGCTGGGTGCCCACCCGCTCGCGATCGGCCGGTTCGAAGATGCGCGTCAGACGCTCATCGATAGCGTCGATCCGCCGGGTTACCCAGGCCGGGTTGTCGCTACCAAGATACTCGTGCGCCACGCTAATCATGCCGCCCGCGTTGATCACGTAGTCCGGTGCGTAGAGTATGTCGCGTCCACGCAGCACTTCGTCGACACCCGGCTCGCCAAGCTAATTGTTGGCCGCACCCGCCACCACCGGAGCGCGAATGGACAGCGCGCTGGGGGCAGACAACACGCCGCCGAGCGCGCAGGGCGCGACCACGTCGACGTCCTGGAACAGCACCTCGTCAACCGATACCACATTCGCGCCGAACTGCTCTACGGCGCATCGCACGTGCCGGTCATCGATATCGGCCACTAAAAGATCAACGCCATGGCGATACAGGAGCTTTGCCAGCGCGAATCCAACGTTGCCAAGCCCCTGAATGGCCACACTGAGGCCCCTCCGGCTGCTCAACCCGAGACGATAACGAACTGAGGCCTGAATGCCCCGCAGCACCCCGAGCGCGGCCTTGGGTGAGGGATCACCGCCGATGCCGGCACACTTACCCAGCCCGGAAACAAAACGCGTCTGCCCGGCCAAGATTGATATATTATCCTAAATATTTAAACATATTAGGATAAAATTCCTAATAACCTTCCTCTTCCAGATGTGGGAATGCGCTCAGAACGTGGGTGGGGACGATGGGATCCGCCTTCTCGAGCAATCCACGATTCAGTCCGTCGAGGCCCGCGACGCCCGCAAGCGCCATGGTCGTGATGATTTCGTGTTCCACCAGCCCCAGCATCTGCGCAACCGCGGCTTCACCACCAGCCGCCATCGCGAGCGCCTGAAGGCGCCCCATACCAACGGCACTCGCTCCCAGGCACAGAGCCTTCACCACATCCGCACCGCGCATGAAGCCGCCATCCACGAGCACCGGCGCGCGCCCTTCCACCGCCTCCACCACTTCGGGCAGGGCGTCTATACAACCACGCGTATGATCGAGCTGCCGACCACCGTGATTGGACACATACACCACATCCACGCCCATCTCCACGCAGCGCCTCGCATCCTCCGCCACGTTCACTCCCTTTATCACCAGCGGTATGTCGAATTTCGATTTGATGTGCTCGACGGTTTCCCAGGTCATCTTCGACTGATATCCGAAATCGGCTACACCTACCTCCCGCCCCGAGGCCGGTACGTGGCGCTTGATGATGTCGCGCTCCCGGCGCGAGTACACCTGGGTGTCCACCGTGAGGCAGAAACCGGTGTAACCAGCCGCGATGGAGCGCTCGATGATATCGTCCATCCAGGCCTCGTCACCCACCAGATACAGCTGATAGATGCGCGGGCCCGGCACGCGCTCGGCGAGCGTTTCGAAATCGGGCGTACACACGGAACTCAGAATCTGCAGCACCCCGAACTCGGCCGCGGCCCTCGCCACCGACTCGCCACCCCCCTCCTCGAACACCTGTATCGAGCCGATGGGGGGCATTACCACTGGTATGCGCAGCGGCACCCCGAGCAGCTCGGTGTTGGCGCTGACACCTGATACTTCGTTGAGAATGCGAGGACGAAACACCCACGAATCCACCGAATAACGGTTTCGTTTCAGCGCCGATTCGGTATCCGCGCCGCCAATGAGATAGTCCCACTGATTCTTGTCGAGATTCTGCTTCGCCCGCTTGGCGATTTCGTGCAAGGTAAGGAATTGCAAGGCCTGCTCCACCAAATACTTTCAGGCTAGAATGGCCGCTTTTGCTCAAGGACGCCACTATGACGGCAATGGTCATCATTGGCGCAGGCCATGCTGCGGGCCAGGCAGCCGCAAGCCTGCGTCAGGAGAAATACGAAGGCGAGATCATCATTTTCGGGGATGAGCCCTACATTCCCTATCAACGCCCGCCATTGTCCAAACAGTACTTCTCCGGTGAGATGGAACTGGAGAAAGTCTATCTGCGGCCCGAGAAATTCTATTCCGATCGCAACATAACACTGAACATCGGCGTGCGCATCGAGTCCATCGACCCGAGTGCGAAAACCGTCACCGACACCGACGGCAACACCACTTCCTACGAAAAACTGCTGATCGCCACTGGCAGCCGCCCCCGGATACTCGACATCGAGGGAAGCGATCTCGAAGGGCTGCACTACTTACGGACCATCGCCGATGTCGACAGCATCCGCGCCGAGATGGGCGAAGGCAAGAAGGTCGTAATAGTGGGTGGCGGCTACATCGGGCTTGAGGTGGCCGCCGTATGTGCGTCCTCTTTAATGGAAGTGCACGTGCTGGAGATGGAGGAACGCATTCTGCAACGCGTCACCACGCGGGCCATGTCCGAGTACTACCACAACCTGCACACCAGCCGGGGCGTAAACATCCACACCGCCACGATGGTCACCGGATTCCGCGGAGACGGCCGCGTCCGGCAGGTGCTGTGCGGAGATGAAGTGCTCGACGCGGATCTCGTCGTCATCGGCATCGGCATCCTGCCGAACACCGAAATCGCCGAGGCGGCAGAATTGGCTTGCGATAACGGTATCGTCGTGGATGATCACTGCCGGACCTCCAATCCCGACATCTATGCCGCCGGCGACTGCACCAATCACCCAAACGCCCTTCTCAACCGGCGTCTACGCCTGGAATCGGTGCCAAATGCGATGGAACAGGCGCGCGTCGCCTGCGCCAACATATGCGGCGGAGACAAGACCTACGCATCGGTGCCCTGGTTCTGGTCGGATCAGTACGAGCTGAAACTACAGATGGTCGGTTTCTCCGCCGACGGCAATACCGAAATCGTGCGCGGCAGCAAGGCAGATAATCAGTTTGCGGTATTTTACCTATCCGACGGGAAGCTCGTGGCAGCGGACGCAGTGAACAGTCCCAAGGAGTTCGTGCTGTGCCGGCAACTGGTTGGCAAGCCGGTAGATGCGAGCGTTCTCGAAGATCCGGACAGTGATCTCAACTCGCCGCTGTGACTCGTTCGGGGCACTCGGTCAAAGGCCGAGCACCTGTTTCGCGATGATGTTGTGCTGAACCTCAGAAGAACCACCGGCAATAGTGTAGCCGCGATGGTGGTAGCGGCCTGACGCCACGAATTCGGCATACTCCGGACCCGGGTGTTCTTTGCCACCCGACGAGTCGAGGGGCAAAGCCCAGTGTCCGATGACTTCGAACAACAGTGTATCCATGGCCTGCACGAGTTCGCTGCCTTTGAATTTCAGCATGCTGGGTTCCGCCCCGATGTCCGCGCCTGCATCGGCATCGGTCAACAACCGCAGACTGGTGGACTCGAGAGCGGCCAGACGGATCTCCAGCGCATTCAATTCCCGCATCAGCTGGCCCACCGCCCCTTGCGGGAGCGGCTCACGCCCCATCACATCTCGAATGACACCCAGCATGCGCTTGTTCTCCGACACCCGTGACACCATCAGCCGCTCGTCCCCGAGCAGCCGCTTGGCCACGGTCCAACCACGGTCCTCTTCCCCCAGCCGGTTGGCGGCGGGCACTCGCACATCCTCCAGGAACACCTGATTCCACAGGCGTTTTCCGTTGAAGGCCAGCAACGGCTCGATGGCGACACCCGGCGAATCCAGATCGATCAGCAGAAAGCTGATCCCTTTCTGTTGCTGCACCTGTGTGTTGGTGCGAACCAGGCAGAACATCCAATCGGCGTGTTCCGCGCTTGAGGTCCAGATCTTGGATCCCGTCACCCGGTACTCATCCCCTTCGCGTATGGCGCGAGTGCGCAGCGAGGCGAGGTCGGAACCCGCCTGGGGCTCTGAGTATCCCTGACACCACCACAAATCAGCGTTCAGAATTCGTGGCAGGAAATAGTCTTTCTGCTCATCGGTACCGAAGCGGATGATGGCAGGCCCCACCATGTTGAAACCAAAGCCCGACAGTTGAGGGGCGTGTGCGCTACGGCACTCCATATCGAACAGATGCCGTTCGATGAGGCTCCAGCCGGTTCCGCCGTGTTCGACGGACCAATTCGGCGCGGCCCAGCCGCGCTCGTTAAGTATGCGTGTCCAGCGCGTGAGATCTTCCTTGCCGACCCCCTGATTGTGGCGCACGCGCGCCGCAATTTCGCCAGGCAACGACGTTTGCAGGAAGTCGCGAACTTCCTCTCGAAACGCTCTCTGAGAGCCACTCAGTTCTACCCTCATCTTCCCTCCCAGCACATCATGCCATCGAAATCACGGCCAGTTTCGACCATCACGGAACCGAGCAGGCCAGGACGCGCGATATCTGACACAGTTCACGACCACTCTCCGCGTGCCAGTTGTTAAACGCATCCTGCACGGCACCCTGTGCTTTCTTGGAAGTCGGTTCCTTATCCACCACACCCATCTCGACGAGCGCTTTCACCACATCGGGCGAAAGCACGGGGGTGTCTTTGCCGATGAAGCGCAGAAAATACCGCCCGGTCTGACCACCCAGACGATTGCCGCGGGTCTTGAGTTCGTCCCACAACCCCACGATGTCATCCGCCGGCCAGGCGGCAAGGTACCTACCGAAGCTGCCGTGCTCGGCACGCACATCCAGAATGTAGGCCGCGTTCTTGGGTACGCTGGCAATCTTCTTGGCGTTGCGCACGATGCGCTCATCCGTCACCAGACGCTCCAGATCTTCGTCTGAGAGCATGGCCGCAGTCGAGACGTCGAAGTGAGCGAAGGCGTCCTCGAAGCCCGGCCACTTCTTCTCGATGATCTGCCAGACGAACCCCGAGCGAAACACACAGGCCGTCATCTCCGCCAGCACGCGGTCGTCTTTCACGCGCCTGAGAGCCGTGCTGTTTTTGGCGCTCGGTAGTAGCTCTTCCAGGGCCTGTTCACCGCCCTTGCGCTGTGCCGCCTTCAGATAGATGGATTCGAATCGTTTCAGTTTTGCCATAAGGATCCTCTGCTCTACCTCAATATGGGGTTACTGTTACAGGCAGCGCCACCCCATTACCATAGCCCTTGTATGATCGACGTGGCAGACAAACAGCGTCAAGGACTGCATCCCGCTCTGAAGCAGATCGTGGACCGCGAGACTGAGGAGAAGCGCAACTACTTCTTCTGTGCCGCCTGCTCCCATGTTCTGGGTGACCAGCGAGACCGCTTCGAGGTCAACAGCAGCTTTGAGCACATATGCACGAATCCATATGGATTCAGCTTCCACATCGGTTGTTTCAGCGCGGCCCTCGGTTGTGCGATATCCGGCGAACCCAATGCGGCTGATACCTGGTTCGCCGGTTACACTTGGCGCCTGGCAACCTGCTCGCAATGCCAACAACACACGGGCTGGTTGTTCGAACGCGCCACCGAGCAGGTGGATGCGTTCTATGGATTGATTCTCGATCGCATCCAGATCGAGTAGAGCTCCAGGGAGGAGCAGCCGGCCAACGCCAAGGAGAGGAGAGGAGAGGAGAGGAAACGATGACGAAGAAACTGCAACCGGACGACTACAGGAGCCTCACGTTCGACTGCTACGCCACCCTCATCGACTGGGAGTCGGGTATTACGG
>DCWG01000013.1:9680-34336 GCA_002327525.1 Gammaproteobacteria bacterium UBA2168
CTGCCCGCAGCCGATACTGACCCGCCACGACGTTCACGTGATCGACGAATTCGTTCTGGAACTCTTCGGCGCTATCGAACCCCAGGTGCAAGCCGAAGGCGGTCTCTACGCCGAGGTACTTGAGGAGGTTCTGCACGTGGCGCAAAGCCTGTACGACGACATTGCTCCGGCCTCGGAACTCGGGCTCGACACAGTGTGGATCAACCGCACCGGAACATCCGCCGCACGAAGTGCGCCTGTCGAATCCACCTGGACATTCGGCTCACTGCGGACCTTTGCCGAGGCGATAACTTGAGCATCACCACCATCGAAATATCGAAGGACTATCTGCATTTCGGCGCGGCACACTTCACCATCTTCTCGGCCACCGAGCGGGAGAATCTACACGGCCACAACTTTTTCGTCGACGCCAGGTTCACCAGCCCGGTGGGTGCAGACGGATTAGCGTTCGACTACAACATCGCTAAGAACGCGCTTAAAAAACTGTGCGACGAGCTCGATGAGCAGGTATTGCTCGCGACAGGTTCCCCACACTTGAGAATCGAGCACGATGGAGACTACATAGTCGCCCTTTTCGCTGGAGAACGCATCCCCTTCCTGTCCCGGGATGTCACACTGCTCGCACTCGCCAACATCACGGTCGAACAGCTAGCCGCCTGGTTCGTCCAGCAACTGCACGAGAACGACGCATTGACCTCGGTCCCGATCACGCACGCCGAGATTCGTGTATCGTCAGGACCGGGGCAATGGGCCAGCGCGAACTGGAGTGCAGTGCAGTCATGAAGTGCCTGATCATCACCGGCGCAAGCAGTGGGATCGGACTGCACACCGCAGAGCATTTTCTCAAAGCCGGGTATTCGGTGACCAATCTTTCACGCCGGCGCTGCCCCCTGGATGCCGTGAATCACATCAACTGCCATCTCTCGCAACCCGGATTTCTGGGCAACATCAGCTCTCAGCTCACACCTTTGCTTCAGCGGGCCGATGAAGTCGTGCTGATTCACAACGCGTCCAAAATCTGCAACGACACCGCCTTTGAAACCCAAAGTCAGGCACTGCGGGAGGTCATCGAGGTAAATCTGGTCGCACCCAACAGCCTCAATTACTTCGTTATCCCTTTCATGAAATCCGGATCGAGCATCATCTACGTCGGCTCTACTTTGTCGGAGAAGGCCGTCCCCGGTAGCTACTCTTACGTGCTGAGCAAGCACGGCCTGGTCGGCATGATGCGGGCTACTTGTCAGGATCTGGCAGGACGCGGCATCCACACCGCGTGCGTGTGCCCTGGCTTCACCGACACCGAGATGCTGCGCCAGCACGTGCCCGAAGACGCGATGGATACCGTGCGAGGCATGTCCGCCTACAACCGGCTTGTCGATCCGGATGAAATTGCCCAGACACTCTTCTGGTGCGCGACCAATCCCGTCATCAACGGCGCAGTCATCCATGCCAATCTAGGGCAAGTAGAGAGCTGATCGCGGCCAACCACCATGCCGTGTTCGAGAGGAAAGCTCTCGCCGAACGCTTTAGCCGTCAAGGAATAACTCACATCTGTCACCTCATCCTCCCCACAAAAACCAAGCTGATACTAGCATCGCTGCAACCAGTGCAACCCAGAGGCCCCCGCGGGCCAGACGACGAACCGTTGCTTGCCTCACCGCTTCTGACTCTGCGATGAACACCTCATCTGCAACGGCGCTCGCAGCTTCTCTAGATTTCGCTGTAGCGGCCACATCCGGCGCTAACACTAGTGCGGTGACATTGTCTCTGCCTCCCGCATCGCACGCCGCCCTGACCAGCGCTTTCGCCAGCTCTGAGAATTCCATGTCCTGCTGGAGAATGGCGCCGATTTCATCGTCCGTGAGTTCATCGTTCAGTCCATCCGTGCACAACAACAGCCAGTCACCGGGACGCAGTGCGATGCTTGCCGTGTCTGGTTTCGGATCACCCACCCCCAGCACCTGAGTGACCACGTTGCGCCGCGGGTGATTGCGTGCGTCCTCCGGTGAAATGTGTTTTTGCTTGAGCAATAGCTGCATGAAGGAATGATCGCGGGTAATGGGTCGCAGCTGATCATTTCTCCAGAGATAACCACGGCTGTCACCGACCCAGGCAAAGAACGCCTCCGCCCCCGGATACGCACACCCACGATGGTCGTGCCCATCCCCTCGCAGCCTTCCGTCTTTCTCGCGGCGTCAGCGATCTCCAGATGAGCAGCTTGGAAAGCCCGCACCAGGTTGCCATCCCACGTCGCCAATTCCAGCACCTTCGAGGTGGCGATCTCGCTCACCACCTCGCCGGCCAGGTGGCCACCCATGCCGTCAGCCACCAGCCATATGTTGGCACTGTCGTCGAAGATCGCCACGTCTTCATTCAGTTCGTAGCGGCGGCCGGGATCGCTATCGACAGAGTACCGCACCGGTTAGGTCGCCCAATCCACGATGATGCGAGACACGGCTAGATCGACCCGAGCGCCTGCTGCGACGCCTCACGAAAACGGATGGGCGAGTACCCCCCCGCTGGTTTCCGCCACGTCGAACAAAGCGTCGAGCGAGAGTGAGAGGGAGTACTGTTTAGCTTGGTGCGCGCGTAGCGCGCCCGCTCCGGATTTCGACCTTGCTCTAATTCGTCCGCGCTCGACGTGTCGGATCTAACCTGGTTGAGGTTTGAAGCTAGGCTTTATGGGCGCGCCGAGGTACAGGGGCGAGGTTGGTACCGTTTGATCAGAGATCCTGGTCATCGTCGCAGGCTTCTTCGTAGCCGGTGAGACCCAGATAGGGCCTGAGGTAGCGCACCGCGACGTAGGCTGGTCCGGTGTCGAGTGCTGCGACAATCAGCTTGAACACGTAGCCGGACAGAATGAACGTCGTGAGCTGCGGCCACAATGGTGCCTCATCCAGTATGGGTAGTGCGTTCGCATAAAAGTGCGTGATCAGTATGACCGCCGTAGTATCCACTATCTGGCTGGTCATGGTGGATGCGTTGTTGCGTAACCACAGATGTCTGCCGTCGGTGACATTTTTCCAGAAATGGAACAGGCGTACGTCACAAAACTGTGCGGCCATGTAGGCCACCATCGAGGCCGCTACCGCCCCGAATGCCAGTTCGCGGACCTCAAAGAATACCGGCAATCGGCCCGCTTCATCGCGCGCCGGCAGTCCGCTGGCCGGATCCACGCTCTCGAAACCAGGCAGAACTCCGCCCAGCCACAACAGAAAGATCACCCACAGGTTCAACAGCAATCCCACCCAGACCATGTCACGCGCCTTCTTCTCCCCGAACAACTCACTGATGAGATCGGTACACAGGAAGGTCACTGGATACGGCAGCACGCCGACAGCCACGACAAGCGGGATATTGACGCCGAACACCGTGAATGACATATCCACGAAACGGCTGATTCCGAGTACGTTCAACAACGCCAAAGTGCCCAGAAACAGCCCTGACAGCACGAGGAACACGCGCTGTCTGCGTTTGGCGTAGTTGGGCGCGGCGTCGGCCAACGTCATGGTCAGCGCCGGTGCTGCAGATACGTCTCGTTGACGCAGTTCTGCAAACGCCCCGAACTGAGGTAGGTGAGCGCCACCTCACCACCCTTGAAGCGCATGTCATACACACTTTCCGGCGTGTAGAAGGCGGAATGCGGTGTGATCAAAAGGCGATGGTCTATCCACTCCTCATCCGCCGCCCACGACTCGATGAGTGGATGCTCCGGATTAGCCGGTTCTTCCGGCAACACGTCGAGCCCCGCCGCGCGAACTTGATCGGTGCGCATGGCCTCGTACAACGCATCGAGATCGATGATCGGCCCGCGTGCCGTATTGATCAGCACGAGACCCGGTTTGCTCGCGGCAAGCACCTCGGCATTGATCAGCTTTGTTGTTTCATCCGAAAGCGGCGCGTGCACACTCACAGCATCGCTGATGGAAAACAGTTCCGTCAGAGAATGTACGCGTCGAACACCGATGGCGAGATCCGAGCCATTGGAGACGTAGGGATCGTAGAAGACCACGTCCATACCGAACGCTTTTGCCCTGAGTGCGGCCGCCGTACCAATGCGGCCCAGGCCCACCACACCGAAAGTGCTGGCGGACAACCGCTTACCATAAGGATTGAGCGCGGGACGCCAAAAAACCCGAGGATCCTTCTTGAGTTCCCTCGTGTGGAACGTGATGCCCTTCATGAGCGACATCATCAGCGCGATGGCATGGTCCGCCACCTCCTGCGTGCCGTAGTCCGGCACATTGCACACGGGTATGCCGAGCGCGCCCCAGGCCGCGAGGTCGATATTGTCGAAACCCACCTTGGGGGTCACGAAGATGCGGCACTTATCGAGGCGCGAGCGATACTCATCCGGCACATCGGGCGCACACACGAGCGCATCACAGTTCGCCCACTGATCATTCGTGACGTCCGCGTAACGTTCGCAGAACTCGGCCACGCCCCCATCCGCAACGCTCGCCTCCTCGATATCACGCCCATCCGGCCAACGTATCATGGGCCACAACACCCGGTAGGTCATACTTTTCTCCTTGTCATACCTGGTCCGCCGCAATGCAAGGTCCTACCCGCGAATCAACTCCGGCACCCTGGCAACGGACTCTCGCAGGCGGCTTTCTTCTATACCGCCTACCCTGATGCGAGTAACCACGACATGCGTTATACCGAGTTCCCGCCCGTATTCTTGCAGCTTCTCCCTCACATAGGCGCCTTTCCCAACCACCGCCCACTCATCGAGCGCCATCTCCTCTCCACGCCGGTCCTGGGGGACGTTCTGGCCCAGACGTTCGCGCACCGCATCCAGTTCTGAGGCATTCTCGCTCACGAATACAGTTCGCATGATCGGACGCGTCGCAACCACCGGGTGTCCCGCCTGCTCGGCGGCTGAGGCATGCGCATCGTAATTCGCACGTAACTGGCTCATGGATTCCATTGGCGAAGCAAGGTATGGCAATCCCAACCGTCCGGCTTGTGCAAGGGCCTTGGGCCCGAATGCCGCCACCCAGATGGGTGGGTGCGGCTTCTGCACCGGCAGCGGGTCGAGTTCGACACCATGACCCCCTCCCTGGTCCCGCTCCCCAGCCGCGGCATCACTCACCATTATCGATTCGCCCTGCCACGCCCGGATCATCACCTCCAGGCTCTCCTCGAACAGCTTGCGTTTCTCGCGGGGCACCACATTGAAGGCTTGCAGCATTTTGGGCGCATAACCGCGACCCACGCCCAACAGCACGCGACCACGGGAGAGTTGATCCAGCACCGCCACCTGTTCGGCAGCTTGTAGGGGGTTTCTGAGCGGCAGCAGGTACGACGTCGTTGCCAGGCGAATGCGTTCAGTCGCCGCTGCCACTGCCGCCAGCAGCATCAGCGGATCTGGAATCGCTCCGGGATTGAAGTGATTCTCCGGCAACCAGAACGACTCATAGCCGAGTCCTTCCGCCACACGCGCCTGCTCGGAGAGTGCATTTGCGCTCAGATCCGAGAAATTCCAGGGAGTGAGACCCAGTTTCATGCCAACCACCTCGACAACAACCCTACAAGACGTCGTTCAGCACACCGGGTATCAGACGCCAGTACCAACACCACCATACGAACGCGATGTTCGCACCGAGCAGCAGCGTATAGTGCAAGCGACGTGACAACCACCAGAAGCTGCCCGCCCAGGCCCGATAAGCCAGGGGCAATTGCACAATCACACACACCGCCATCGCAACGGACAACCACAGCAGCCTCTCGATGGTGAGGTCGCCTCCCGGCATGAAGTCTACCGGGTTCGATCCGCTGGAAAGAAATCCACCGATCAGTACGACCAGCAGCAAGGCAGACAACACCGCCACCAGAGACGCCCCCTGGCTTGCAGCGCTTCTATCATCGATCCGGATCACCGCTCTGTGTCTCGTTCGTGTCGCTGATTTGCGGACCACCCTGCAGCAGATAGAAGGCACGCATACTGGCCACTACTGCCGCCACATGACGCTGCAACGCGAAATCCCGATACAGGGGATCCCGGTCGAGCAATACGCACCTCACGTCGCCACAACGAAACTCAGTCGCATCGCCGAATTTGTTGCCCGCGCGGCCGTACTCCCCGAATTCACTTGGATTGTCGGCCAGTTTCCAGAACACTTCCCAGGTAACCGGCATTCCGAACATAGGAGCCTGCACGGCGGTTAGCGTATCCTGCGCCGCATCCGTGAGGATTTTTTTGTAGCTTTCCACCGGTGCGGTTACGTAATCGCACGCATCCCCGACCTCTGCCGCGACGGCATCGACATCGAGCTTGTATTTGTCGAATCGATCCCCCATAGACAACCTCCACCATCGGCCTGTGTAGACCGGCACCGCGTGCGCCGGGGAGGTTACTTCCTGCATGTATCCGATGAGGCGACCCAGACTGCGGTAGCGTTCCGCATCGCTCGCGGCCTCGAAAAGGGCTTTGGTCAGAACATCGAAGTGGTCGTGAAATCGCGTATCGATCATCCACAGCATGCTGTCGTCCGAGGCGACATCGTCATGTTCACGCGCGCGATCGTAGTAAGACCAGCGAAACATACGCGTGAAGACATTGGTTTGCGCCTGGCTGGCATTGGCCTTGGCGACATAGCGAACATCGAGTGCCGAAAGAGTGGGTATGGCGGTGCCTGATACGCAGCGGTTGAACTGTTTTGCAGCGATGAATGTGAGTTGTTGATGCAGCCGCGCCTCGTAGCCCCAAACCGGGTTGCCCGATCCAGCCGCCGAAAGTACGACGACCGCGAGCAATCGCGCCGAAATCCGTAGCCAGAGGCTGAACGTCATGGTGTATCTCCCCCAACTCCGGAGTTTAAGGCATCTACCTCTCTACCGCATGGCCAGTGGAACTCTGGGGCTTCGCTGTAGTAATCGGGAAGGCCCTTTGGCAAACTCACCCGGCTTGCTTCAGACCCGCCACACAGATGGACGGGACACCATTATGGGGGAATCCAGATGAAAGCTGCCGTACTACGCGAAGTTAACCAACCGCTGCAGATAGAGGACATCCAGCACGGTGATCCCAGTCCGAGAGAAGTGCTGGTACGCACAGTGGCCGCCGGAGTGTGCCACTCGGATCTGCACTTCCAGAATGGCTCCTACCCCTACCCTCTGCCTGCGATACTCGGTCACGAATCGGCCGGTGTGGTGGAAGCGGTGGGCGATATGGTCACGTACGTCAAGCCAGGGGATCACGTCATCACCTGTCTTTCAGCCTTCTGTGGACACTGTGAATTCTGCCTCACGGGCCATATGTCCCTGTGCCAGGAGCCCGAGTTGCAGCGTCCGATGGATGCGCCGCCGCGCCTGGCAAAGGGGGATGAGAACATCTGGCAATTTCTCAATCTGTCTTCGTTCGCCGAGTACATGCTGGTGCACGAACATGCCATCGCGAAGGTCAGAGAAGACATGCCTCTCGACCGGGCAGCACTCATCGGCTGCGGGGTTACCACGGGCGTAGGCGCGGTCATCCACACCGCCGCTGTGGAACCTGGCACCACGGTGGCCGTCATCGGCTGTGGCGGTGTGGGGCTGTCGGCCGTCAATGGAGCCGCCATCGCGGGCGCCGCACGCATCATTGCAGTGGATACTGTGGAAAGTAAGCTCGAACTGGCGCGCAAGTTCGGCGCCACGGACGTGGTCAACGCCGGTGAAACCGACGCGGTCGCAGCCGTACGAGAACTCACCGGCGGCGGCGCGCACTATTCGTTCGAGGCCATCGGACTGAAGGCGACCGCAGAGCAGGCGTTCAAGATGGTGGGCCGCGGCGGCACCGCCACCATCGTGGGCATGATTCCCATGGGCACCAATATCGAGATTCACGGTCCGGAGTTTCTCCAGGAACGCACCCTGCAGGGTTCCAACATGGGTTCGAACCGCTTCCGTGTGGACATGCCGCGTTTCGTCGATTTCTATCTCCAGGGCAAGCTCCACCTCGATGACATGATCTCCCGGCGTATCAAGCTGGAAGACGTGAATGAAGCGCTGGCCGCGCTCGAAACCGGCGAAGTGGCGCGCAGCGTCATCATGTTCGAGTAGGGCGCCGATTCCCGGACCTCCCACGTTCCACACCCGAACCGCTGTCACGTTTCTATGACACGCGGAAAGATCACCCGGCATACAGATGGGTTTGCGAGATGTACGCCAGGCATCGACCCGGCTAGACGAGAGCGAACGTTCAACGCAACGGTTGGAGGGGAAACGACCAGTAATATCCAACGACGAGCAGATCGAGCGCTTCATCAACCAACACAGGTGGGCGGTTTTGACGACCCTCAGAGCACCCCCGCTCATCCGGTGAGTTCCATGGTCGCCTACGCCCGTGACGGCGACAATCTCGTGGCCAGTACACCGGGTACCACATTCAAAACCGCATCCATCGCTTGCGATCCTCACGTGAGCCTGTGCGTGATAGCGAATGCCGAGCCTTTCAATTTCGCCAACGTCGAGGGGCGCTGCGGCGTGGAGCGCGACGACCTCGAACGGCGCACCCGGCTCGTGTTCGAAAACATCGCCGCGACCGGCTGCGAGGAGCCCGAAGATCTGAGCGTCTGGCTCGCATCTCAACAGAGAGTCATACTTCGCATCTCTCCCACCCGTATTCATGCAGTCATACGCTGACGATTTGCCGGCGGGGATCCGCTCACGTGTACTGCCTGGCGTGAACGGACTCGACATGCACGTGCTTGAAGCAGGTGATCCACGGCACTCTTGCGTCGTGTTGTTGCACGGCTTCCCCGAACTCGCCTATAGCTGGCGCAAAGTCATGCCGGTTCTCTCGGCGGCGGGGTTCCACGTCATCGCACCAGATCAGCGCGGCTACGGAATGACGCGGGGGTGGGAGGATGCATACGACACCGACCTCCGGCCCTTCAACTTTCTAAATCTCACCGATGACATAGTCGCGCTGCTCGACACTGTCGGTATCAACGAGGCGGCTTGCGTGGTGGGCCACGATTTCGGATCCCCCGTCGCCGCATGGTGCGCCCTCACGCGCCCCGACATGTTTCGCTCCGTCATCCTGATGAGCGCCCCATTTCCGGGCGCGCCCTCTGTGGGTGGTGCTGCGCTGCGTACCCACTGGCAGGGACTCGACAAAACCCTCGCCCATCTCCGACCGCCACGCATGCACTATCAGCGCTATTACTCAACCCGCCCCGCAAACCGGAACATGCTCGACTGTGCACAGGGCGTTCATGATTTCCTGCGTGCCTACTATCACGTCAAATCCGCAGACTGGGCATCAAACCAACCACACACCCTGAGCAGCACAGGGGCGCCAGCCATGGCGGAACTGCCCGGCTACTACGTCATGCCGTTGGGAGAGAGCATGCCATCGACGGTAGCGCCCGAAATGCCCGAGAAAGACACTATCGAGGCCTGTGCATGGCTCCCTGAAAGTGAACTGGCCACGTACAGCAATGTCTTCCGCGCCACCGGCTTTCAGGGTGCCCTCAACTGGTATCGATGCGTCACCGGCGGCATCGCGGCCGATGAACAATCCGCCTGGTCGGGCAGGACCATCGATGTGCCTTCGCTATTCATCGCCGGTCGTCAGGATTGGGGCATTTACCAGACACACGGTGCCTTCGAGCGCATGCATTCACGAACGTGCACCCGCATGCACGATTGTCACCTCATCGACGGTGCGGGGCATTGGGTGCAGCAGGAAAAGCCACGCGCGGTCACAGAACGGATACTTGCTTTCCTGACCCCGGTGTAGAGTCCTGTTCCAGACAGGAGCCTGAACGCGCATCTGCGGGTGCTCCGCCAGCTGTTCGCCGCCCTCCCGCCGCCGGGCGATCAGCAGGCAATGTCCCGAACACGTCGCGACTTCAGCGTCGGATGCCTGGCCGGCTGATACGTGATCACCAGAGCCCGGCGAGGTGAATCTGATCTGTTGGGACCGGAACCGTGTATGACATGCGGCGAGAAGAACACCAGCGAACCCGCCGGTGCGATCATATCCACGATGCGCGCCTCTTCCACGAATCTCGGATCAGTGTAGAAACCGCCAAGCTGAGTGCCGTCATCGGTACCCGGAAGGCAACCCCGGGTGTGGCTGCCGCTCACCATGCGTAGGCAGCCGTTGTGCGGGTGGGCATCATCGAACACCAGCATCACGTTCGGCAACTGATCGATGTGTTCGCTGTCGTGCATCCAGTAGGGTGAATCCTGATGCCACCCGAAAGCCGAACCCTCACGGGGTCGCTTGAGGTTGAGTTTGTCCGTCCACAGTGCCAGTTCTTCACTGCCGACCAACTGACGCATCGGGTGCACGATGCGCGCATCATCCAGCAATCTTGTCAGCCCGTCGTCGAGTTCGGTGACGGGCTCGATCACCCGTATCGTATCGCTGCCCGGCTGATGCTCGAACTGAACCGTTACATGACCCGCATCGACGAAGCGGTTGCCATCCAGGAAGTACTCGCGCCCGCTCCTGCTGAGCTCATGGGCTTGCACGGTCGCGCGCTCGGCCGCCGCGCGTATGCGCTCGAGTTCCGCACCCCGGAATACGGACTGGCGGATGAGAAAGCCATCGGCGTCATAGGCGGCAAGCTCTTCGCTGCTGAGGTCGTACCTGCGTTGTGCACTTACCATCTCGCCCTCCAGCGCGGCATACTGGCGCCGGGATTCAACCATGCGACAGACACAAAAAAAGTACTCATAGGATTTGGCATTGTATTGCTGATTGCAGACGTCGTCACATTCTATCTGGCGACGAACGCGGGAAGGCTGGTAGCACAGGCGATCGAAGAGAACGGCAGCGCAAGCCTCGAAAGCCGGGTGACCGTCGGCTCCGTGGATCTCAGCCTGACCGAGCGCAGCGGGGCGATCAATGATCTGATTATCGCCACCCCTCCGGCTTCAGTGGTGAACCGGCCATGCGGCTGGGACGTATCTCACTCACATTTGGGGACTCTCCAACCCACATTGCAGCCATCCACATCGTTGCTCGGCAGATTCGTGCGGAAGAAGTGGGCGGCAAGACGAACATTGACGTCCTCACGGAACAGTTGGAACGCCATACA
Source organism: Gammaproteobacteria bacterium UBA2168 (assembly GCA_002327525.1). Classification (GTDB taxonomy): domain Bacteria; phylum Pseudomonadota; class Gammaproteobacteria; order Pseudomonadales; family Azotimanducaceae; genus JASLQO01. Next base: position 20,723 of record DCWG01000013.1, read on the forward strand.
TCTAGCACCACAGGCAGGGAAACCGCGGGAGAGAATGAGCCCCTGAAGCTCACCATCGATCGCGTCGAGGTAACGCGCACCGAGGCCGTGCTGGTCAGCGGTCTGCAGGGTGACACCACGCAACTCGCCATCAACCGGATCACCCTGACCGGACTCGCGGGAACGCAACAGCAGATCGCCGACCAGTTTCTAGAGCGGCGGCTGGCAAGCTTGCAGAAAGCTGCTGCGGACGCTATCGCCGACCGGGCAAACGATGTTCTGCAGGAGAAGGCGAACGAGAAGCTGGGCGATCTGAACTCGAAGCTGCTGGGCAAGCTGTAGCGAGGCTTCTCAATCACGGCAACGCAGTCTATCCCCCGCGCAGCTGCACGTTGCCAAAGCGGCCGTTGCGATACACACGCAACAGAACCCCTCGGGTCGCGAGTCGAACGTTTTCGCGCAGGTCGACGATGTTGCGCACGCCGCGGCGGTTCGCCCCGACGATCAGATCGCCCGGGCGCAACCCATCGCGCCAGGCACCGCTATCGCGATCTACGTCCGTCACCAGCACACCGTCGCCAATGCTACCCTCGCGTGAATCCCTGAAGTTCTGCAGCTCGGTACCCGCAAGACGGTTGTCGATGCGCCCGCCCCTCACATTCTCGAGGCCGTCGCCCACCTCTATCTCGAAGTCGCGCGCACGGCCTTCGCGCATCACTTTGACGGCAATTTCCTCACCCACGAATGTCACTGCCGCCTGGCTGTGGAAATCGCCGATACGCACGATCTCGCGAGCGTTCATACGAGTGATGACATCACCCGAGCGCAACCCGGCTCTTTCCGCCGGGCTGTCAGGCACCACGTCGGAGATCACCACACCCTCCTTTCGACCCACGCCGAAAGCTTCCGCCAGATCCGGGGTCAGGTTCTGCACCTCGATACCAAGGTACCCGCGCCGGACCTCACCATGTTCGATGAGCTGCTGCATGATCGAGCGCGCCATGTTGGCCGGGATGGCGAATCCGATCCCCACGTTGCCGCCAGACGGAGCGAAGATGGCGGTGTTGATACCCACAAGGTTGCCTGCGAGATCCACGAGTGCCCCGCCAGAGTTGCCCGGATTGATGGAAGCGTCGGTCTGGATAAAATCCTCATAGCCTTCGATTCCCAGGCCACTGCGGCCGAGGGCGCTGATAATGCCGCTTGTGACCGTTTGGTTGAGCCCGAAGGGATTACCGATAGCAACGACGAAGTCCCCGACACGCAGTGCCTCCGAATCACCAAAGGCCACTTCCGTGAGGTCGCGCCCATCGACTTTGAGTACTGCAAGATCCACCTGCGGATCACTGCCTACGAGCTGCGCCGATATCGTGCGGCCATCCGATAACGTAATTTCGATATCGTCGGCCCGCTCGACCACGTGGTTGTTGGTGAGGATGTAACCCTCGCCCGCATCCACCACCACGCCGCTGCCCGCGGAGGTGGTGCGACGATAGCGCTGCGAATCAGGTACGTTAAAAAAACGCCGGAAAAAGGGATCCTCCAGCAAGGGATTGCGCACCCGTACCGTGGTGTAGGTCGCGATGTTGACCACTCCAGGGCGTACTTTCTCCAGCATTGGAGCGAGCGTCGGCAACGGCTCACCATCGGCCATGCGTACGGGCAACGCGGCATTGGCGAGATTCGTGACACCCAATCCCAACCACAGCAGGAACTTCAAAACGCCAGTCATGCAACCTCCATTCGTGTTACCTCTTCATTATGACAGCGAGCCGCAGCAATTTACTGCGACGATACTTCCGGAACCCGCGCAAGCGCCATCAGGAGAAAGGATCCCAGACACAGAATGGCCGCCACGCCGAAGGCAACCTGGTAGCTGCTGAAATCATAGACGAGTCCCAACATGAATGGTCCGGAACCCACACCCAGGACGGTAATGGCGTTCGACAGCGAGAAGATACGCGCATAGTCGAACGTACCAAATACCTCGGCGAGCATGAGCGGGTGCAACATCAACAGATTGCCAACGCTGCTGCCGAATACCGCGGCGCCCACCAGTACCGTCGTGGCGCTGTCCGCCAACGCGATGATGAGCACCCCAGCCCCCTGAACCAGGGAATTCACGAGCGCGAAATGCCGTAGAGACATCCGGCGTACGATCCAGCCGCCCGCGATGCGCATTACGATGCTCATGACGCTGAGTATCTGCACGGCCCTTGCCGCGGTCACATCTCCCGCAATCATCTGCGCCTGATTGTACAGATGAGCGATGCCACCCACCTGTGCACACATGCATAGCACAAACCCCAGGGATACGACCAAGAAAAAGGGCGTTCGGATGGCGTCGCGGTAATACCACACCGGCCCACTGGGCAGCGGCACTGCGCCCTCGATAGTCCGCTCCGTCGGTTCCCACCTCACCAGCAGCCAGGCTATGGGTGTGATGGCGGCGAAGAACAAAAAGCCGAGCCAGGGCATGGTTGTTTCCACACCCGCCGTATTCAGCCAGGCCGCGGAGACCGGAGTCAGCACAACTCCGCCAAACGACAGCCCCGTTGAGGCGACTGAGAGCGCCACGGATCGATCCGGGCCAGGAAACCAGCGCGTGACCAGAGTAGTGGAGGTCACTATGGACACGCCGCTGTTGCCGATTCCAAACAATGCAAACAGCACATAAAGCTGCCAGCTCTCACGGACACCGCCAATGAGCGCGAGCGCGAGCCCGCCGAGAGCAGCACCCCCTGTCATCACGAGACGCACGTCCATCCGCTCGAATAATCTCGCGACCCACATGCCGCCGATACCGCCCACCAGGAAGAACAGGCTCACCGCGCCAGACACCTCGCTGACCGCGAATCCATGTGCCTGGCTGAGAACGTTGATGTAGACGGAGAGGTTGTAGAAGCCCATCCCCGAGGAGATGGTCAAGACGATGAACAGCCCCGCGACCAACCACCAACCGAAATAGATGCGCCTATTGCGCCTGGTTTGCCCCAACTAGAGAGAGTCCAGTGCCGGGCCGGGCCTCGCCTTGATGTCCCTTGCATGCAGCACGCGGCCATCCTGGCCGATCACGCTCATCCTGCGGATCGGTTTGCCGGTCGCACGCTCGATGAAAACCACGCGATCACCGCGCGGATCCCGCTTGTGTTTGTCACCCCAGTGGGTCATCGACAACAAGACCGGTTGCAGATCGAGGCCCTTCTCCGTCAGTACGTACTCGAAATGCGCTCCCTCTTCGGAGCTGCGTTTCTCGAGAACTCCTTCCTCGATCAGCCGATTCAAACGACTGGTTAGTATATTGCGCGCGATGCCGAGGCTGCTCTGGAACTGTCCAAAGCGCTTCACACCGAAAAAGGCATCACGCAGGATCAGCAACGTCCAGCGCTCCCCGATCACTTCGAGAGTCTGCGCCAGTGAGCAGTTCATGTGGTCGAACGATTTGTATTTCATCCGGTTCGCTCTCGCCGATACAGCGCCATGATACCCGATCGGTTGCATGATGCTACTAATCGCCCATGTCTCATCCGGTAACAGCGCCCGACGAATAAGCATCGCTTCGAACTGGAGCGGGAGACGAGACTCGAACTCGCGACAACCTGCTTGGGAAGCAGGGACTCTACCAACTGAGTTACTCCCGCCGCATCAGCTCATTCTAGCACTACCCGGTTTTCACGGGCTCCCATAGGTACGCGCCAGTCGATACAAGAACTCCAGCCCATCGAGAAACGATCGCTTGAGTATGCGCTCGTCGCGGCCATGCGCACGGACATCGTCGATCTCACCGAAAATGCCCGATACGCCGTACACGGGGATACCTGCGTTGCGAAAATACAACCCATCGGTCGCACCGGTGCTCATACTTGGCACCACGATTGCGCCCGGCCACATCTGCTCGGTGAGATCCATGATCGGCGCCATCACCTCCTCAGTGAGTGGTGACGGTGGGCTCGGTGTGGCTTCCTGCACTGCAGTGATGGAAACGCCCGCATCGCCGCTGACCTCGGTCAGCGTTTGCCGCACGGATTCGGGCTCGATACCCGGTAAGATCCGGCAGTTTACCGTCGCTTTCGCTCGCTGTGGCAATGCGTTCTCGGCGTGCCCCGCTTCGAGTTCCGTTGCCACACAGGTCGTTCGCAGCATCGCATTCATGGACGGATAGTCGGCGAAGAACTCCGCCGCGGCCGCGTCAGGTTTCGGTTCGAGAAGCGCCAAGTAGCACGCCGTCATATCCGCCGGCCGGGTTGCGGCGCTCTGGCGTATATAGGCACGCGTCACCTCGTTGAGCTGAACTGGAAACCGGTGGGCTTCAATGCGGCCGAGCGCCGCCGCCAGCTGATAAATAGCATTATCGGACCGCGGAATGGAACTGTGCCCACCGCGGTTGGTCACCTCCAGGGTATAACTCTGAAAGACCTTCTCCGCCGCTTGCACAGACTGACCCGCATGCCTTCCATCGATGATGGCACCGCCACCGCCTTCGTTGACCACGAACTCCGCGTCCACCAGATCCCGGTGCTCGGCCAGTAGAAACTGAACGCCATTGTGCGCTCCACCTTCTTCATCGGCCGTGAGCGCCAGGATGATGTCTCGATTCGGCTGGAAGCCCTCCTCGCGCAGACGTATGAAGTTGGCGATGCCGATAGCCGCCTCATCCTTGTCGTCAGTTGTCCCGCGGCCGTAAAAGTAACCATCACGTTCTAGAAACTCGAAAGGGGGAACGGTCCAGTCCTCAGGATCGGCCTCCACCACGTCGATATGGGCGAGAAACAGTACGGGCCGCCCGGTCGGAGCCGGCGAACGGTAGCGAGCCACCAGATTGCCCTTGCGTGGCGCGGGCGCGATAACGCGCACGTCCTCGGCCGGAAAGCCGGCATCGAGCAGTCGCCTCGCCATCGCATTCGCAGCCGCGGTATTGTCTCCCACCGAGTCGGTGGTGTTGATCTCGATGAGTTGCTCGAAAATGTCGATTGCCCGTACCTCGTGCTTCGTCAGTGTCTGCGCCTGCACAAAACCCGCCATCAAACCGACGCACACAGCTACCACACGCATCATTCGTATCTCCTGTCTGGCACCCATTCTCTACGCTCCCGCGTCCACCCGCGGCGTGTCCCCCTTCAGCACAGCGGCAAATACCTCGGCGTCCACATTGCCGCCGGTCACAACCGCCGCCACCTGCCGGCCCCGGTTGCGTTCCCGCTCCCTGAGCAGCGCCGCATACCCAGCCGCTCCCGCCCCCTCGGCGACGTTGTGGGTGCCGGCGAAAATCGATCGCATGGCGTGCGCTACTTCATCGTCACTCACCCTCACGATGCGTGCGATACCGGCGCAGATTATTTCGAAGGCGCCTGGATGCGGCACCCTGCACGCCATCCCGTCAGCAAAGGTCTGTGCGGTATTGGTCTGTATGATTCGCCCCTGTTCCAGGCTCAGTGCTATCGCATCCGCTTCCCTGGAGACGACGCCGACCACCTCTGTTTCGAGCCCCAACAGGTCGCGTGTTCGGATCATGGCGCTTACACCAGAACCCATCCCGATGGGCACATACACCGCGTTCAGACTCCCCACGCTCGTGAGCAATTCATGGCAGTAGGTCGCCACACCCACCACCAGATCTTCGTGAAATGACGGTACCAGCAACAGATCTCCCTGCGCAGACCGGCGCTCCGCCTCCTCCCGCGCCACATCGAAGTCGACGCCAAACACCTCCAGCTTCGCACCCCAGGCGACCATGGCCTGGTTTTTCTCCTGGCTGTTGCCCTCTGGAACCAGAACCGTCACCGGTACACCGTGGCGCGCGGCAGCATAGGGAATGCTCTGGCCATGGTTGCCCCGCGTCGCTGTGATCACGCCCGCGGGAAGCTCACCACGCCGCGCCAGCGCATCGAAGAAAGTCAATCCGCCACGTACCTTGAACGCACCCGTGGGTGTGTGATTCTCATGCTTGAGCCACACGTCCGCTCCGGTCTCGGCGCACAGGGCCGGCCATCTGTACTGCGGTGTAGGCGGCACTTCCTCCCTCACCAGCGCCTTCGCCTCCTCCAGATCTTTCAGTTCGAACACGACGCTCTTTCCCCGGATTTGATGAATGCCGCCATTGCGGCTGAACCTCACGCGGCACGTCATATCTTCATTCGCCGTACGCAAGCGATCAAGTTGGTTGAAATGCGAAGATGAAAGCGTCTAGGGTGATCGCCTCATTCAGGGACGAACACATGGAAGTAGAAGACAAAATCATCGTCGTCACAGGCGGTGCGAGTGGCATCGGCAGGGCCATGGCGGAACGCTTTGTCGCCGACGGCGCAAGACAGGTAGTGGTCGCCGATATCAACGCGGCGCGCGCAAAGCAGGTTGCCGATGAAATCAGCGCCTGGAGTATGGGCTGCGATGTCTCTCGCGAGGCCGATATCGTGGAACTGATCGACACCACCGAAGACAAGTTCGGACCCATCGATCTGTTCTGCTCCAACGCCGGCATCGGGATAGGAAAGGGATTGGACGAACCGAACGAGGTGTGGGAGAACATCTGGCAGGTCAACGCCATGTCGCACGTCTACGCCGCACGCCACCTGGTGCCGCGGATGATCGCGCGCGGCGGCGGCTATCTGTTGAACACGTCATCGGCCGCCGGCCTTCTTTCCCAGATCGGTTCGGTGACCTATGCGGTGACGAAGCACGCTGCGGTGGCCCTTGCCGAGTGGATTTCCATCACGCACGGCAGGGATGGCATCAAGGTATCGGTGCTCTGCCCGCAGGCGGTACGCACTGCCATGACCGCGGGCGGACCCGGTGTCGCCAGTGTGGACGGCATGCTGGAGCCGGAACAGGCTGCGGATACCGTGATCGAGGCTCTGCGCGAGGAGCGTTTATTGATTTTGCCACACCCCGAGGTAGCGCAATACATCAAGCGCAAGACCTCGGACTACGACCGCTGGCTGCACGGCATGCGTTGTCTGCAGGAACAATATCTGGATCAGGCGGAGTCATAAGGCCGACTCGAGGGCCGAATGTGAACCTGTCCCGATTTTCTGCGTCCCGATTTTCTGGGCACTCTTCGGTCAACCACGATGTCGCGGCCCTCGAAGGCATAGGCCGGTCTGTTGCTCCACTACCGCACCCAGCATGCCGAAGTCCCAGCCTCCCACACGGCCCATGTCCGGCGTATGACCCTCTCCCCGCAGCACCAGCTCCTCGAACGCCCGCTGGGCGCAATAAAAGTCGAGCTTATCCCGATCGATGGAAAAGCGGCGCTGGTAGAAGCGTAGAAACCGATCTGCCATTCCGCGCTTCAAGCGGTTGACGAGCGGCACGATCGCGGCTGGCATTTCGAGTATGCTCGCCTGCAACAGGAGCCAGGCCGCGGCCAGGTCATATTCCCGATCGGCGAAGCAGATGCGCCCCCAGTCGAGCACGCCGGTGACCCTATCGTTGTCCACCATCACGTTCAGGGGATGAAAGTCGCCGTGACAGATCACCGCGCGGACGACCGGGGGTTGCATCGCCAACAACCTGTCAGCAACGCGCCGGGCTTCAGGCCAGCGGTTGCCAACGAGATTCCGGGCACTCTGTAGACGCCCGGCGGGGTTGAAATGCTGCTCTGGCGCGATGGCACGCAGAGACTCGACCATCGGCGCGGGGTCGAGCGCATGCAGCTTCAGGTGCAGTCGGGCAAGTCGCCCCGGCAGATTCCGATACAGGCCGGGAAAACGCAGCACGCCCCCAGGCATCTCAAAAGCTTCGCTGCCCAGCATCGCGCCCTCGATTTGTTCCATGACCAGCCACGGTCCACGCAATCCCGGCTCGGCGGAAGCCAGCAGAATGCGCGGAACCGGAAATCCCATTGCGCCAAGGACATCGTGGGCCGTCGCTTCCCACAGATACTGTCGCGAATCCGAGTAGTCGTTGGCGAAGATGCGGATGATCAGGGGGCCATGGAACGCATGACCCGCTTCCACTGCCAACCTAAAAGCGTAGATCAGTGTCTCGTTGCCACCGAGCAGATTCACGGGCGCTTCCGAGAAGGGATTTACAGGCAGATTTTCGATCGTTTGCCGAAGAACTTCGCCGATCGGTGGTTCATCCTGAATAGGCACTGTGTTTTCTCGACAGAAGATCCAGAAAGTCTACTCTTCCCTCTTGTGCTGTCCCTCATCCAGTGACGGGTGAGTCCTTGCCTCGGCCTCTCAGCGCTCATTTAAGATGAAGGCAAGAACCCGGTCCCGAAAGAGATTCGAGAAAGTTTCGGCCTCGACATCGAGTGCCACCCTCGCGTTGGTCTCGGCATGACCGAAAATCGCTCGCTGAAAGCGTTTGTGATGGGAAACGCTCATGCCCTGCGCCGGACCGTCGCCGGTCTCAATTTCGACGTAGGAATCCTCCAGTGTCACGAGATTTGCGTTGATTGCCACCGCCGTCGCGAGGCTGTCGTAGAGATGAAGGGAGCGCGAACCGCCTCGTGATCTGGCATTGAACCAGGGTTCGGTGGCCTCTTGCACGAATTTCCCGAGAGCTGTTCCGGACCTCGTGCTTTCCTGTAACTGTTCCGGAGAAAGATGTGTCTGATGACAGACATCGAGCCCGACCATCGTGAGATCAGCGCCTGAACGAAACACGATGTCCGCCGCGTCCGGGTCCTGCCAATAGTTGAATTCCGCTGCGGGTGAGATGTTCCCCGCACACTCCGCCGTGCCACCCATCATGACTATTCGCTTCACCGAGCGTGCGAAGTCCGGCGATCGTTGCATTGCCACCGCCACATTGGTCAGTGGCCCGATCGTCACCAGCGAGATCTCACCGGGTGCTGCCAGCACCGTCTCGAGGAGGAAGGAAACCGCATCGGCATCCTTGCCCGTGGGTTCCACCTTCTCGACGATCTGTCTGGAGTCATAACGACGCTCGAGCCAGCGTATCTGAGTGGATCTCCTGGGGTTCATCGGCCGCAGGCAGCCTCGCTTTAGCGGTACATCCTGGCGACCGAGGAGATCCAGTAAATGGCTTGCGTTCGAAAAGCCCTTTTCGGCCGGGACATTACCTTGGACCACCGTAATTCCCTCAATATCGACTTCCGGAGAATTGATAGCCAGCATGATCGCAAAGCTGTCCTCCGGGTCCCCGGCAAGCGTCCCCATTGCGGGGTCGGTATCAATGATGATGCGCATGCATCAGAGCTTACGCCCGCCATGCTGCAATCAGCCAGAAAAATCTGAGGAGCCTCTGACTGGCATGCGGCTAGACCATCATCTCCACACTGAATCGACCCGATGATTCCTCACGAAGGATTCCTTCCCAAGGCGTTAGAGGGGACACTCACCAGTTACGCGAACAGGATTACAGCGCACATTCGCACCCCGTGGCAGGCGCACCACATAGCCTGTCCCTTCGGCAGGGCGGTAGTAGTCCGTGCTGATAAGTTGCGCACCGCTTTCAAATGCCCGGTCACGCCGCTCGGTATCCCCATTGCGTGCTTCCACGGTGTCTGCGTCCGCCCGGGTACGTACGATATAGCCCCACTCCACCAGATCACGAATCCGATCAAAATCAGCTATCGGATCATTCAGAACACGGATCGCGGCGGCGGGATGTTCCGGATGATGGTCGGCGAAGAGCGAGCGTGTAGGCCACTTGCGCGCGTAGCGCTCTCTTTTTAGACCCCTCTCATCCAGTACAACGACAATCCGTCCGCGTGCCTCGCTCAGCGGCGGCCACACGGGTCCAGTGGGGCCGATCACGCTAGCTGGTCGGATCAACCGGTCACCGAGCACCTCCTCGAATTCCTCATCGAGCCGGTCCCAGGCAGCGTCATCGAACGCCTGCGGTTCCACCGCACCCATCCAGTCCACCGGTGCATCCTTCGCGTTGATGGAAATGAACAGCGGCAAGTGGCCGGGATGCGCTCGCGACCAGGCGGCTATGTCCGTGATGCAGGCTTTCAGGTTTGGACAATTACTCGCATCATCCACGCTTTGCACGTGCAGCACGGCAAAATGACTGATACCGCCCGCATGCGCGTACTGGCCAAACAGCGTGCCCTTCGGATCGTAGAACACGTCCAATTCGAGCTTACGCAGCCCGAAATCCAATTGCTCGGTCAGCGGCGGATGTTGGTAGTCGAGCGTATCGATCAGCTCCGGCCTGAACAGGCTGAGCACGACTCGGGATACGAGCGGGAGGCTCTGTTTGTAGCTATTGTGGCTACCGAGCATCTGAATGTCGTTGAGGCGAAGTTCTGCAGCCGATGCGCTGGTGCTGAGCAGGCCCACGCACAACATGAACCAGATCCCTCCACCTCCCATCGCCTTGTCCACGGGAGCTACTCTCCGGTAACCATTGCTGCATGTACTCCAGTTCAGCACATGCAAAATCGAAAAAGAACCCTAAGGAGCCTCTGATTAATTAATTCATTCAACCAAGCATCGTGGCCACTGCGCGTCGCGCCATAACTTTCACCAGATGCGCGCGATAGGCAGCGGAAGCATGCAGATCGCTATTGAACCCGGCATCCGGCACCTCAACCGCATCCACCGCATCCGGTGTGAGATTGGCGTTCAGCACTTCCTCGATACCGCTAGCCCGAAAAGCACAGGGTCCCGCGCCTGTTACGCCTACTCGAATCACACCGCCAAAGTCCGCCACCATCACCCCCACCACCGCGTAGCGAGAAGCCGGATTCGGAAACTTCTGGTAGGCGGCTCGCGCGGGTACCGGGAAGTCGATGCGCGTTACTATTTCGCCCGGTTGGAGCGAGGTTTCAAACAGATCGTGAAAGTACGATTCACCGCTGATGGCGCGAGAGGTGGTGTGCACCGTGGCACCCAGCGCGACCACCGCCGCCGGGTAGTCTGCAGAAGGGTCGCTGTTGGCGATGCTGCCTCCAATGGTGCCGCGATTTCGTACCTGCTTGTCGCCAATGCCGGCCGCCAGTGCCGCGAGCGCCGGAATCGCTTCGACCACGTCGGGGGACGCGGCAACCTCGGCATGACGCGTGAACGCTCCAACGGACACCACGCCTCCACTCGCCGAAATCCCGGTTAGCCCTTCCACAGCCTGCAGATCGATCACATCGGTGGGAGCCGCCAGTCGCTGTTTCATGGTGGGAATCAGCGTCATGCCGCCAGACAGATATATTGGATCGTCGGAGTCTCGAAACTGTGCCGCAGCTTCGTCCAGCGTAGTCGGTTTGTGGTAGTTGAACTGATACATCTCACGCCTCCCCGTTGAGCACACGCCACACTCTCTCAGGTGTCGCCGGCATCGCGATGTCCCGCACTCCGAGCGCATCCGTCACCGCGTTCATTACAGCGGCTGTGGATCCAATCGCACCGGCCTCGCCACACCCTTTCACTCCTAGCGGATTGTGGGTACAGGGCGTCGCGGTGGTGTCTACTCTGAAATCCGGGAGGTTGTCGGCGCGTGGCATGCAGTAATCCATGTAAGAGCCGGTCTGCAATTGCCCGTACTCGTCATAGATGCCGTGTTCGAGCAGGGCCTGGCCCACCCCCTGTGCAATGCCGCCGTGCACCTGACCGTGCACGATCATTGGATTGACCACGTTCCCGAAATCGTCGACGGCCACGAAATCGACCAGCGTTACCACACCTGTCGCCTCATCGATTTCGACCTCCGCGATGTGGGTTCCGGCGGGATAGGTGAAATTGGCAGGATCGTAGAACGCCTTTTCCGACAATCCCGGTTCCAGATCGTCCGGATAGTCTGCTGGCACGTAAGCCGCAAATGCGACTTCCTGGATTGTGAGCGATTGATTGCTGTCGGTCAGTCGATACTCACCATCGACGAATTCCAGCGCATCCTCACTCGTCTTCATCATGTGCGCGGCAATCTTGCGCCCCTTTGCGACGATCTTCTCACTCGCCTTCACCAGAGCCGAACCGCCTACGGCCAGGGAACGCGAACCATAAGTACCCAGGCTGAAATCGCTGACTCTTCCGGTGTCACCATGCACGATCTCGATATCCTCGAAAGGCACACCCAACATCTCTGAAATCACCTGGGCGAAGGTCGTTTCGTGACCTTGCCCGTGGCTGTGCGAGCCGGTGAACAGCGTCACCGAACCAGTGGGATTCATTCTGACTTCAGCGCTTTCGTACAGCCCGACACCCGCCCCGAGTTCGATCGCGAGTTTGGACGGTGCCAGTCCACACGCCTCGATGTAGCAGGACAAGCCGATGCCCCGACGCTTGCCCCGCTCGCGTGAGGCACCTGCCCTCGCCTCGAATCCTGCGTAGTCGATGATTTCCAGCGCCTTGTCGAGGCTCGCCTCGTAGTCACCTGTATCGTAGGTCAGCGCCACGGGTGTCTCGTACGGAAAGTCTCCCGGCTGGATCATGTTCATGCGCCGCAGGTCGGCCGGATTTCGGCCGAGTTCCCGGGCCGCGGTTTCCACCATCCGCTCCACCACATACGTGGCCTCCGGCCGACCGGCACCCCTATAGGCATCCACCGGTGCGGTGTTCGTGTACACACCCTGCACCTCGACGTAGATGTTGGGCGTCCTGTACTGCCCTGCGAGCAGCGTGCCATAGAGATACGTGGGGACCGAGGCAGCGAAGGTGGAGAGGTAGGCGCCGAGATTGGCTGTGGTCTTCACCTTCAGACCGACAAACCGCCCGTCTTTGTCGGTACCGAGCCAAGCCTGTGTAACGTGATCCCGACCGTGCGCATCCGCTAGAAACGACTCGCCGCGCTCCGCAGTCCACTTCACTGGCCGACCGACTTGTTTCGCTGCCCAGGCAACTGCGGTTTCTTCTGCGTACACGAATATCTTGGAGCCAAAACCTCCGCCGACATCGGGTGCAATGACACGCAGTTTGTGTTCCGGCGCCAGCTGTACGAAGGCAGATAGAATCAGGCGTTCGAGATGGGGATTCTGGCTGGTCGTCGTGAGTGTATATTCGTCCGCCGCCGCGTCATAGAGGCCCAGCGCCGAACGAGGTTCCATCGCATTGGGAATCAGGCGGTTATTGACGATTTCGAGTTCAGTGACGTGCGCAGCGCGTGCGAGCGCCGCATCGGTCGCGTCCCGCTCGCCGAGTTCCCAGTCGTACGCGAGATTGTCCGGAACGCCTTCGTGAATCTGCTCCGACTGTGCGGCGGAAGCCACGTCAACCACCGCATTGAGTTCATCGAACTCGGTCATCACCGCTTCGGCTCCCTGGCGAGCCGCGCCGAGCGTTTCCCCGATTACGAGGCCATAGGGTTCGCCAACATAGTTCACCCGCTCTGCCGCCACCACCGGATGAGGGGCGGAGACCATGTCGGATCCATCCTTCTGCTTTACGTTCCAGCCGCAGGGATTGTCCCCCAGCCCGTCCGCCACCATGTCCTTGCCCGTGAATACCGCGATGACGCCGTCGATACCCAGCGCCTCGGATGCGTCGATATCTCCCACCTCCGCACGCGCATACGGTGACCTCAGAAAATAGGCATACACCTGGCCGACCTGCCGAAAATCATCGGTGTAGCGGCCCGTGCCCGTGATGAAGCGCAAATCTTCTCTGCGCCTGACCGACTGACCGATCCCATGCTCCGCACTCACGCTTTGCCTCCCATCGCATCCTGAGCCAGCAAGACTGCTTTGACGATATTGTGATATCCGGTGCAGCGGCAGATGTTGCCCTC
>DCWG01000013.1:34738-39471 GCA_002327525.1 Gammaproteobacteria bacterium UBA2168
CCGGTGTACAGAAACCGCATTGCAGCGCGTGACATTCACGAAACGCAGCCTGCATCGGGTGCAACTGTGCCACGCTGCCAATCCCTTCGATGGTCACGATGCTCGCATCCTCTGCCTGTACAGCGAGTACCGTGCACGACTTCACCGAGTTCCCGTTCATGTGCACGGTGCAGGCACCACACTGACTGGTGTTACATCCAACGTGCGTACCCGTCAGACGTAGATGCTCGCGCAGTATGTCCACGAGCAGGGTATTGGGCGGCACGTCAAGCGTATGCGATGTACCGTTTACCTCCAGAGTTACTTTCATGATTATTTTCCGTTCGACCTTCAATTCAAGATTGCGCAGTTCGGCAGTGCCCGGTCATTGCATGGCAAGAACCGCGGCGATGACGAGCGCGGCGATCACTGCCATCCAGATCTTCCACCGACCGGAGCTAGGTTTCTTCCGCTGCGCACCCTTATCCGCCGTCTCCGCATCACGTCGCGCCGCGTCGGGATCTACGATCAGGCGGAACTGCGCAAAGAAGTCATCAGCCATCTTGCGCGCAACACCATCGATCAGCCGCGAACCCACCTGAGCGAGTTTGCCGCCCACATTGGCCTTCACGTTGTAACTGAGCACCGTCTCTTCCCCCTCCTCGGTGAGAGTCACATGTGCAGTCCCTTTGCCGAACCCCGCGGCTCCCCCCTTGACGTCGGCATTGATTGTGCAGGTTTCCGCCTCTACCACGTCCGCGAGCAGCAGCGTGGCCGCGAAGGTGGCGCTAACCGGTCCGACCCTGGCCCTGACGGAAGCCTCGAACCCATGTGCCGCCGTCTTCTCCATCGACTCACAGCCGTCGATGCATGCGCCGAGTACGCTCGGATCGTTGAGCGCGCTCCACACGGCTTGCCGATCGGCTCGCAGGCGGTATTCGCCGGCTTGTTCCACACGTGTCTCCCCCAAAAGTGGACGGCCAAGGTTCGCATGATCACGGCACCTCGGCAATGTCGAGCTCGCATCGTTTGCAACTGCCGCGGATTAGCCACAACATTGCAACAGACAACCTGCGAGGAGGGGTACGAGATGAGGCCATTTCCACTCAGCATCTTTGCTATCGCAGCAACACTGATGCTCGCCGCGTGCGCCAGTAGCACGGATCCGGCGGTAAGCGGACATCCCGATCTGTCCGGAACCTACAACGTCGCCACACTGACGCCTCTGGAACGGCCCGATCAGTTCAGCGAACGCTTGACGCTGACGGACGAGGAAGCAGACGCAATCGCCGCACGCGTACAGGCCTTCCTCAAGCGAGACAGCGCGCCCAGCGATCCGAATCGGGATGCACCCGAGGCAGGGGGCACCGAGTTTTTCATCCCGGGTTTCGAATTCGCCGCCGGTGGCGTGGGTGGCTACAACGGCTTTTTCATCGAACTCGGGGACAGTAACTTCAAGCTGGATGGGAAGTGGCGAACCTCCATCATCACTGCACCCTCGAGCGGTAAGCTGCCGCCATTGTCCGAACGCGGACAGGCAAGGGTGGCCACGATCCGCCAGAGCGCGTTCATGAAAAATACCGGCACCGCCTGGTGGATCGATCATGAAATCGGGCCATACGACGACCCCGAACTGCGCCCGCTGGGCGAGCGCTGCCTGCTCGGTTTCGGCTCTACCTCTGGTCCACCCGCGCTGCCGGTGATGTACAACAACCTGAAGCGCATCGTGCAGACACAGAACAGCGTCATGATTCTGTCAGAGATGAACCACGACGCGCGGGTCGTCCGCATGAACAGCAAACACCTGCCCCGGGATGTCCGCAAGTGGATGGGTGATTCCATCGGCTGGTGGGAGGGTGACACGCTGGTGGTGGACACCACCAACTTCCGCGGCCTGAGCGGTTTGTACCTCTATGGTGCCAGCGAGGCACTGCACGTGGTGGAGCGCTTCAGCCGCCTCGATGACAAAACGCTACGCTACTCTTTCACGGTCGAGGATCCGAATACCTGGGAACACGCCTGGAGTGGCGAATACCCTTGGCCATCCACGAACGAACAGGTGTACGAGTACGCCTGTCACGAGGGCAACCACGCCATGGTGAACCTGCTCCACGCCGGACGCGCCGACGAGCAGTTGGCGCTCGATGCCGCTGCGCTCGTCTCGCGGCAGCGGATCGAGGCGGGGCACCCCGGTGTGCGTGAGCCGGCCGTGCCGTTTGCGCCGGTGCCTTAACGCCTGATGTGGACGTCTGATCCGCCGGAGGCGTTCACGCCGCCTTGTCCGAGGCCTGGTGGTCTACCCGGAAGTTGCTGGTAATCGTCTTGCCGAACCACCCCTGCTTCAGGCTCACAGTGACCTCGAGATCCTCTGAATCGGGCGACACGCGGTCGGCGTTGAGCGTCAGATCGTAGCGTTTCTGGTCGCGGCCCGTGACCTGCTTCATGAACGGTCGTTCGACGGCCCGCCGCAGCACCCTGTGGGGCAGAGCGCGGAACTCGGCTGTTGCTTCATCGAGGACATCCTGGCGCAAGTGCACGCGCCATACGAACTGTTGGGACATGGTTCAGTCTCCCCGTGTGTCGGCTGACGAGCGTGGTCTGCAAAAGATCGACAACTTAGTTCAACAACAGACACTATATGACTGAACAAGATATATAGCAACTGTATATACAGATAGTGACGAGCACTTGCGAAACTAGTTGGGATCGGACACGACCGAAACGTCAGTCGAAGTTGGGCCTACCTCGGTATAATGAGTCGTTTTCAGGCCACCCGGCCTCTCGGTCAGGGTACCCGCCACGGGGCGCTGTGTGTGGCGCCGCCAGGCGCAGGCATCCAATGAGGTTCGAGATGCCCTATCGATTTCTCGCCAATCCGGGTCTCGTTGTGGCGGTCCTTGCGCTGGTCGTCCTGGCGTCGCCACTCGCCAGTGCCCAGGCCCAGACCGCGGCATCGGATGCAGCGGGACCCCTCCTGACGCCCTGGGGCGATCCGGACCTGCAGGGTATCTGGAACAATTTCACCATCACGCCGCTTGAGCGTCCGGCGAATCTCGCCGACCAGGAGTTTCTGAGCGCGGAAGAGGCGGCCGCCCTCGAGCAGCGTGCGGCGGAGGGAATCAAACGAGAGAACGCGCCCAGCGAGGTGCGCACCGAGCCGCTTCCAGTCGGCGGGAACGTCGGGGCCTATAACAGCTACTGGACGGAACAGGGCACGAGGGTGGTGCCGACCAGGCGCACGTCGCTGATCGTGGATCCGCCTAACGGTCGATTGCCGAATCTGACCCCGGAGGCGCTCGCCCGGATCACGTCGCCGGAGTACCGGCGTCTGGCCGATGCGAAGGACGGGCGGGTCCCCGCCAACGGGCCGGAGGAAATGGGGCTGAGCGAGCGGTGCCTCTGGTATCGCGGCATCCCGTCGTTCCCGACCGGCTACAACAACAACTATCAAATCTTCCAGAACCGTGAGTTCGTCATCATCCTTCAGGAACACATTCATGATGTGCGCGTCATTCCACTGGACGGGCGGCCTCATCTGGCGCCGCATGTTCGGCAGTGGGCCGGGAGCTCCCGTGGCCGTTGGGACGGGGACACGCTGGTGGTCGAGACCACCAATCTGACGGGCGGAGTCAGCGGCTCGTCACGCGACGTGCGGCTGGTCGAACGGTTCACACGAGTGGGTCCCGAGCGGCTGCAATACGAGTTCACCGTGGATGACCCGTCCACCTGGACCCAGCCGTGGACCGCCCGCATCTTCATGCGCCCGGCCCCCGGCACCGGAGTCATCTACGAGTACGCCTGTCACGAGGGGAACTACGCGGCCGAGCTGACGCTGCGGTCCACGCGGGCGGCGGAGGCGGCGCAGAGCAAGTAGGGCCGAGTCGCTACGGAGCCGCCTGGCGCACCACCTCGACCACGTTCCCGGAGGGGTCGTCGGCCAGGAACATACCCGCGCTGCGCTCCCGGACGCGCAGACCACCCGCCTTGACCCGCTCGAGGACGGCGTCGAACTCGGTCGAATAGATGGCCACCACCGGGTTCTCGCTCTTGGCCAGTGGTGCGATGCCCTTCGGCTCGAACAGGGCGACGAACATGCCTTCACCGACGTCCATGAACACCTCGTCGAAGGTGTCGTTCTCGATCCGCTGCCCTGGCTCGGCACCGAAAATCCGCACGAAGAACTCTTCCGCCTCCGCTCTGTCGCTCACGATGAGCCTGGCGCCGCCCACGGCCGGTGCCCCCTCCCGCTCCACCAGCTCGATGGCGTTGCCGCTCGGGTCGCGAACGATGGAAAGCCGTACCCCGCCGGTGGCCTCACCCGAGAGCACCTCGAACGACTGCCCCGCCGCCTCGAACCGCGCAGCCACGTCGTCCAGGTCGGGCAAGAAGACGACCGAGACCGGATAGGGGCTCTTTTCCACCGATTCCTTCTCGGTATATGCCAGCAGCCCCATCCGACCGTTCTCGGTCCATCCCATGAACGGCTCCACGAGCCGCCCCTCGTCGACGAAGCGACGCAGCTCCGGCAGGCCCACCAGGTCCTCGTAGAACGTCTTGCTGATGCTGACGTCATCGATGGTGAACTTCGTCGTGGTGACGGTGTGGGGCGACGCCGCGCCCTGCGCCACCGCGGCGGTTGCAACCGTGAGCGCGGCCAAGGTGAACAGCGGTAGCAGATGGCTGAACTGTCGCGTCGTCATTGAGATCTCCTTTGTGTCCTGGCGCACAGCTTCAGCCTTGCCTTGCAGATGAGA
>DCWG01000082.1 GCA_002327525.1 Gammaproteobacteria bacterium UBA2168
TTCGTCGTGCTCGACGAGCCGACCTCGGCACTCGACATGTCCGTCCAGGCGCAGATCGTGGATCTCCTGCGCGATCTGCAGACCCGCCTCGGCCTCTCCTACCTCTTCATCAGCCACGACCTGAAGGTGGTACGGGCACTGGCGCACCACATCATCGTCATGAAAGACGGCTGCGTCGTGGAACAGGGTCCCACCCGCGAGGTATTCGACAATCCCGCATCGGAGTACACGCGGGAGCTCATGAATGCCGCCTTTGTATAGCCCGGCATCGCCAGGCAAACGCACGACCTGCGTGCAAAGAAAAGGTACCGTCAGCCGCCGAGCTGCTCTTCTCACCGGGATACACGGCCCTCGGCACTGAGGTGAGTATAGAGCTGCCGGTCGAAACGACTGGTCGCCGACAGACACCCATCGCGCACGGCAGTGCTCGATTGTGTTCGAGAGCATTACGCTCAGCGTTTCCTGGACACCTTCGGATCGCCGTTTTCCCAAAACACCCTCGCCACCGCGCTCGCGGCATTCCCGTATGCCAGCGAAGAAGTACGGGTGGCGCTCAATTCGATCTACCGCAGCGATCAGGGATAAGCACGCAAACCCCCCAAACGCCGGGGTGCTTTCTTCAGGAGCCCCCGGCGTATGCTCAGGTCACGCCCAGGACGAAAATCATCAAAACGGCCGGCGGCACTACATAACGTACCAACATATGCCAGAGTTCGAACAACCGTTCGCTTCGCAACGCCAGCTCTTCGCTGGCAAGCTCTCGTTTGACAAACCAACCCACAAACAACGCTATCAACACCCCCCCCACGGGCAGCAGGATCTGGTTGGAGAGATAGTCGAAAACCCCATTCAGATCTACGCCGAATATCCGATACCCCGACCACAGGTTGTAGGTGAGAATGCTGGTGATGCTGCCGAGCGCCACGACGCCGACAACGGACAACGTGGCCCTGTGCCGCGAATAGGAGCGTGTCTCCTCAAGCCAGAAGACTAGCGGCTCCACCAGTCCCACCATCGATGTGATTGCGGCAACAGACAGCAACACGAAAAATAGTATCGCGACGAAGTAGCCGCCAGGCATCTGGCTGAATGCAACGGGCAGTGTCTGGAAGATCAGACCCACGCCTTCATCGGGGTTCAGCCCATTGTGGAATACCGCCGGAAAGATCACGAGCCCCGCCACCAGGGCTACCAGCGTATCGGCGATGATGATGATGCCCACGCTTCGGGCAATGGAAATGTGTTTTGGGAGATAGGCGCCAAAGGTCATCATGCCGGCCATGGCCACGCCGATGGAGAAAAATGCCTGCCCGATGGCCGCAAGCACCATCGGTCCGTCGACCTGGCTGAAGTCAGGAGTGAACAGGTACGCCAGAGTCTCGCCAAATCCACCGACGTATGCATTGTAGACCGCGAGCAGTACGAGCAATCCGAACAGTGTGGGCATCAGTACACGCACCGCGCGCTCGATACCCGACTGTACTCCGGTATAGATGATACTTCCGGTTATGGCGAGCCCCAGCAGTGTCCAAAGCAACATACCCGACACATCGGTGAGCACATTGGAGAATGCGGCGGCGGCCGTTTCAGCGGTGGCATCGGAAAATCCCCCGCCGATGGCCTTGAACAGATACAACAGCACCCAACCGGCGACCACACAGTAGGTCACTTCGATGATCAGCGCCGTCAACAGGTTCATGTGGCCAACCAGTTGCCACCTCGGGCTTCGACCTCCGGCAGCAGCCACCTCGCGCATGGAACCGGGCGGGCTCAGCCGCCCGCGGCGACCAATCAGGATCTCGGCCATGAGTATCGGCACACCGATCAGGAACGCGCACAGCAGATACACCGTGACGAATGCTCCGCCGCCGTTTTCTCCCGTTATGTAGGGAAACCGCCAGATGTTTCCGAGCCCCACGGCAAAGCCGATGGCCGCCATGAGAAAGCCGAATCTGGACGACCACTGTTCGTGTGAGCTGCCTACCATCTTGCTGGTATGCGTGTCTCCGTCGATACGCCATTGTACGCGCCTCCAGGGACATCACCGCCAGGGAACCGCCCCACATTGGTGCTACTTGCTATACCATCGCACATTTACTTCAGTGAGCGGCAAGCGGAGGAGCAATGCGGGGAGGTCAACTTTTCATGGAGGCGCTGTCGGCGCATGGCGTAGATGCCATATTCGGCAATCCGGGCACCACCGAAAATCCGCTGCTCGATCGGCTCGCGGATTTCCCCGATATTCACTACTACGTCGCTCTACATGAAGGCGTGGCAGTTACCGCCGCCAGCTTCTATGCCCAGGCGACGGGGAAGACCACGCTTGCAAATGTGCACGTCGCACCAGGCCTCGGCAACGCCATCGGCTCTATCTACGGTGCGCTGAAGGCCAATTCTCCCCTCATCGTCACGGCCGGTGCACAAGATACGCGCATGCGTCTGCGCGACCCGCTGCTCGGTCACGACCTGGTGGCCATGGCGGAACCGGTCACCAAGTGGAGCGCTCAACCGGCATCGGCCGACGAGATCGGCCCCATGCTGCGGCGCGCAGTAAAGATCGCCCATGAGCCGCCGGCAGGACCCGTGTTCCTGGCGCTGCCCATCGATGTCATGGAGCAGGAGACGGAATGCGGCGTGTCGGTGAGCGGCTACGTACCGGGGACCGCGCATGCGGCCCGTTCACAGATTCAGACCCTTGCCGAGCTGCTGCTCGCTGCCAACGATCCGTGCATTGTCGCCGGCGACGACGTCGCCCGCAGCGGTGCGGTTGCCGTACTCGTGCGCCTGGCACAATCGTGCGGTGCACGCGTCTATCAGGAGGGTTTACGCGGACAGCTACCCTTCCCCAACCAGCATCCCTGTTTTCGGGGGCGGGTGGCGTTCGAAGCGAACAGCATCCACCGCGAATTCGCCGAAACGGACCTCGTCGTACTGATTGGCGGCCCCTTTTTCGAGGAGGTCTGGCACGATGCAGCAAGCCCATTCCCGGAACACGCTCGCATCGTGCAGCTCGAGGACAATGCGAAACGCCTCGGCCACAACTTCGCGCTGGATCTAGCGGTTGAGGGATCGCTGCCGCACACCCTGAGTGAGGTCCACATTACGCTCACCGACGCTGCGGATCCTGCTTATCGCACCCGTGCTACGGAGCGGCTGCAGCGATTGGAAGCCCAGTATGAGGCAAGGCGTCAGACTTCGATGCAACGTCTCGAAAAGCTTACCGACGAACGGCCCATAGCACCCGCCTGGGCGGTTGCGGAAATCGCGCGCAACATGCCCAGCGGGACCATCGTCGTGGATGAGTCGATTACCGCATCCCTGGAAGTGGGGGATGTGATGGAGTTTCGGGAACCCGGCGATTACTACGCCGGGCGTGGAGGCGGAATCGGCCAGGGTGTGGCTGGCGCTGTAGGAGTGCAGGCGGCACACCCCGACCGCCGCGTGCTGGCCATCTCCGGAGACGGGTCGGCTATGTACAACATCCAGGCGCTGTGGAGCGCCGCGCACCACGATCTGCCCATAGTGTTCGTGATCGTCTCCAACCGCGAGTACCGGGTTCTCAAACACAACCTGGATATTTACCGACACCGTTTCGACATACCGTCCAACAAACCATACCCGCACATGGATCTGACCCGACCGCTGCTCGGATTCACCGACATGGCCCGCGGTATGGGCGTGGAGGCGCGCACTATCGAAGATCCGACGGAAATCGGCGATGCCGTGATCCAGGCGTTTGCTGCTGGTGTGCCCTACCTGCTGGATCTGGTGGTGTCCGGCAAGCCCTGATCGCAACGAACATCTGGGACGGGGATCACACCTTGCACGAAACATGATCGCGCTGAGGCGTGCTCGCTTGCACGCGCAGGCGGGAGGTGCGATTTTTCCCTTCCCTGAAGCTGCAATCGACCGCCATGAAATCGACTCCGCGCGACGTCAGCCGTGCTCACGACACCGCGAAGCTGTTGCGTCTGTATCTCAAGCGTCAGATCGCCACCCTGCAGCGACGCCGTGCACTTATCCTCAGCGAGACCGCGGTCGAGGACGTACACAAGATGCGCGTGGCGATTCGACGCCTGCGTTGTGTGCTCAGATCACTCGGATACGAAAACGAACCTCTGCTAGCCGATGCACGCTGGGCAGCGCGCCGGCTCGGGGCGGTTCGCGATCTCGACGTTATCCGACTCACACACGCGGGTCACAAACACCCCCCCAACGCGGCCGAGCGCCGCTATCTCGAACATCTGGAAAAGCGCTGGCTCAGAGCCCGATGGCGTCTCGACCGGTGCTTGAGGAACAAACGCTTACACCGCCTCATCACTGAACTGAAAGAGTTGCGTCGCGCACTGATCAATGACGCCTCATTGATCAGCCACGATGCCAGGAGCGCGACACGGGCACAGCTGAAAAAGGTCAAAGCCCGGGGACGTAACATCGGTCCTGGTTCGGGGTCCCGGCAGTTGCACCGTCTGCGCATCGAGTGCAAACGTCTGCGCTACCTGATCGAGCTGTACGGCACAATGCCGGAAACGCGGCTGCGCGTGTTCGAGACGAATACACAGGATCTGCTGCACCTGCTCGGCGCGCTACAGGACGAGCGTGTCGCACTCACCCACCTGCGCGCCTATCAGGCGAAACTCGCTACCGGCAAGGCCAGCGGCGATGCCTCTGATATCAGGCACAAGATCGACGCGCATGAGAAGAACATACGCACCCTGCGTCATCGTTTCCCTACCGTCTGGCGGCGTTTCGATGACATGTGCAAGGCGCGAATGCTGTAGCACCATGCTCAAGCGGATGAATTAGCAGCGCCTTGCTACTACCATCCGGCTATGTACGAAGCACTATCCAACTCCGCCGAGATCATCGCCGGCGTTCTTGGCATCGCCCTGACCGTGGTCGCAATCATCGTCGAACTGGCGGTCAACCGGTATAATCACCGGATCTCCGACAGGTTCATCCGGGACCCAATCAACGTTGGAGTGCTGGTCTTTTTCGTCGCAACGACCATCGTCTGCGTCTGGGTGGCAGCCGCCTCCTCCCCCGAAGGTAACAGCCTTCTCCGTCAGGGGGCTATGACGATGATCACCATCTCCCTGTTGGCGCTGTTGCCCTACTTTGCCTACGTCTTTGCGTTCATATCGCCCATCAACGTCATCGAATGCATCTCGCAGCGTGCACGCCGAAACATCGACGCCGCTCCGAACGCCCGCAGCGTGGTACAGGAGACCATCGACGAGATTCAGGACTTTTTGCACAGCGCCATCGACAGTGGCGATCGCGCCATCGCCATGAGCAGTGTCGATGCGCTCGGCGACTCCCTGGTTCAACTGGATCGGGAAATCGACTCCCCGCCACAGGAGATGAGCCTGTTGGGTGTGCGCCGTGCGCAGGTTCAGGCCGTTGTCCTCCTGCTGGAAGCGGGCCGTGAGTCACTGGCGCAAAAGATCGTCGAAGATCTGGCCGGTGAACTGCAGAGGCGCATATCCGCGCTCATTGAGCGGCTCGCACAGGAACAAGAGCGTCGGTACTGGGAATTGACACCGCGTGGTGTCAACTTCGGCTACCTGCCAACCGGCCGGCGTGATCTGTTGCCGGTGATTCATGCCGCCATCAGGAACGCCAGTTGATCAGCTTCGAACAGCCCTACCCCTCCGCACGGTCGCCCGTCTGCGCGGCCAACCTGGTCGCAAGCTCGCAACCGCTCGCCGTCCAGTCCGGTATCCGCGCATTACGCCGCGGCGGTAATGCGGTGGACGCAGCACTCGCAACCGCCATCTCGCTGACCGTGGTCGAGCCCAACAACAACGGTGTAGGCAGCGATGCTTTCGCTCTGTTGTGGGATGGCAAACAACTGGTAGGGCTCAATGGTTCTGGCCGGGCACCCGCTGGCTGGACTCGGGAGCGCTTTGCCGGTCGCGATCAGATGCCAGCGCTCGGCTGGGATGCAGTAACCGTACCCGGGGCAGTGAGCGCATGGGTGGCGCTGTCACAACGCTATGGGCGCCTGCCCTTCGAAGACCTCTTCACGGACGCCATCGCGTATGCCGAACGGGGCTTTCAGGTAGGCCCCAAAACCGCCTGGTACTGGCAGCTAGCGGCCGAAACGTACGCCGAATACCCCGAATTCAGTGATCACTTTCTTCCCGCCCCCGGCGCTGGCAGGCTGTTTCGACGACCCGATCTGGCGCGCACGCTGGCGACCATCGCCGATTCGCGCGGACAGGCATTCTACGAGGGTGGGCTCGCAGAGCGCATCGAACGGGCCGCCATCGCGGGCGGCGGCGCCATGCGCGCCTCCGATCTTGCGGCTCATCGCGCCGACTGGGTGCAACCTACACGGCAGATGTACCGTGACGTCACGCTGCACGAGATTCCGCCCAATGGTCAGGGTCTCGCCGCCCAGATTGCGCTGGGCATCCTGCGTCACCTGAGTCCGGGGCCCCTCGACAGCGCAGCGCTCGCCCACCAGCAGATCGAAGCCATGAAAATAGCGATTCGTGCCGCCTTCGATCACTTCGCCGATCCCGAAAGCATGCTCCTCGATCCGGAAGAACTGCTTGGTGAACGCTCGCTTGCACGCGTCGCCTCGAGTCTGACCGACAGGGCCAGCACCCTGCCGCCCCCTGCGTTGCCCATGAGTCATGACACGGTGTACCTCACCGCGGCGGATGCGAACGGAATGATGGTGTCGTTCATTCAGTCCAACTACATGGGTTTCGGTTCGGGCATCGTGATCCCGGGCACCGGTATCAGCATGCAGAATCGCGGTGCCGGGTTCTCGCTCGAACCCGGGCACCCGAACGAGGTCGGCCCGGGCAAGCGACCCTTCCACACCATCATCCCGGGCTTCGTGACCGATGCTTCGGGACCGCGCCTCAGTTTCGGCGTCATGGGTGGACACATGCAGCACCAGGGCCATGTGCAGATGGTCTCCCGCATCTTCGACCACGGCCAGAATCCCCAGGCCGCTAGCGATGCACCCCGCTGGCACGTCTATCCTGATTTCACGGTAGGTCTGGAGGAACGTGTACCAGAGAGCGTGGCCGCGGAGCTGTCCGAGCGCGGGCACCAGGTACGCTATGAACCGCACGTGCACGTGTTCGGCGGCGCCCAGCTGATTCTCAAGACCGAAGACGGTTACGTGGGTGGATCTGATCACCGAAAGGAGGGTCAGGTAGCCGGATTCTAGTCCCCTGATGTAAGCTTGCGGGTTCTCAATTTACTCAAAGAGAACACGAGGGACACAGTGAGCAATCGACAGAAGTTCTATATCGATGGTGCGTGGGTAGCCCCCTCCACAGCCGATACTCTGGACGTCATCAACCCTGCTAACGAAGAGGTCATCGACCAGGTGGCGATGGGCGGTGAGGCCGACATCAATGCGGCCGTCACCGCGGCAAAGACGGCTTTCGAGACCTTCTCCCAGACCACACGCGAGCAGCGTATCGAACTGCTCGGGAAGATCATCGCTGCATATAGCGCTCGACTCGGCGAAGTAGCCGCAACCATCAGCGAGGAAATGGGCGCACCGATGGCGCTTGCCAACGCCGCTCAGGCGCCAGCAGGACTCGGCCACTTCATGACCACGCTACAAGTGCTGAAGAATTTCGAATTCGAAGAAGACATCGGCACGAGCCATGTGGTTCGTGAACCAGCCGGAGTATGCGGCCTGATCACCCCCTGGAACTGGCCTATCAACCAGATTGCCTGCAAGGTTGCTCCGGCGCTGGCCGCGGGCTGTACCATGGTGCTGAAGCCCTCCGAGGTAGCGCCGTTCAACGCCATCCTGTTCGCCGAGATTCTGGACGAGGCCGGAGTATCGCCGGGTGTGTTCAATCTGGTGAACGGCGACGGCCCGACGGTGGGCGCGGCACTCTCTGCACACCCCGACATCGACATGATGTCGTTCACGGGTTCCACTCGCGCGGGAATCGAGGTAGCCAAGAATGCCGCCCCCACGGTGAAGCGTGTCGCGCAAGAACTGGGCGGCAAGTCGGCCAACATCATTCTCGACGATGCCGACTTCGCCACATCGATTTCGCGAGACGTGTTCGGCGTCTGCATGAACTCGGGCCAGTCCTGTAATGCTCCCACCCGCATGCTGGTGCCCCAGGCACGCATGCAGGAAGCGGCCGCTATCGCCAAGGCCGCCGCGGAAGGTGTGACGGTGGGCGACCCCAACGCCGAAGGTACGACCATCGGTCCCGTCGTCTCCGAGGTGCAGTTCAACAAGATCCAGGACCTCATTCAGAAAGGCATCGACGAGGGTGCAACACTTGAGATCGGCGGCACCGGCCGTCCGGATGGGCTCAATCGGGGCTACTACATCAAGCCGACGGTGTTCTCTAACGTCACCAATGACATGAGCATTGCCCAGGAGGAGATCTTCGGACCTGTCCTGTCGCTTATCGGCTACCAGGACGACGAGGATGCCGTGCGTATCGCCAACGATACCATTTACGGCCTCTCCGGTTATATCTCCTCCGGTGATTCGGAGAGAGCCAAGGCCCTCGCCCGACGTATCCGCACCGGCAACGTGCACCTGAATGGCGCACCGGTCGACAACAACGCGCCCTTCGGTGGCTACAAGCAATCCGGCAACGGACGCGAATGGGGCGCGCACGGTTTCGAGGAATTTCTGGAGACCAAGGCCATCATGGGCTACAACGCTGCTGGTTGACCACGCTGCTACGCGCCCAAAAGCGCGAACCCAATGGGCCCGCGCTTTTTTATGTTGCGATCCGGTTGATGACAGCAGGCGGAGACGCGAGCACGCGTAAAATCTACAAGCAACCGGAACAGGATGAGCGTCAGCGCGAAATAGCCACGCCGAAACTGCCATTCGGTCCAGTCGAAACCGGCTTCAACCGCGATCCATGAGCCGATGAGCGATACCGTGAGCAGCCGGTGATTCCCGTTACAGCACCACTAACAGAGCATCTTGTGGGAAAAAGCCGAGTCTTGTGAACGCGCGGGCTCCGTGTGTCTGACGCGGAGCCCGGCTTAACCTCGTCGCGCAGCGTTCTACCGGCTGGGGTCGCGGCCGTCGTCAGGCGCGCCGGTACCGGAAGATCCCATGAAGATCTTTGTACCGTCAGTGAACGTCACGTCCCGGCCATTGGCGCGCTTTGAACGGTCCTTGCTCTGATACCCGTCCACGATGATGACCGTACCCGGCTTCAGCGAGTTCCTGGTGAGCCCCCGGCGCAATAGGGTATTGGGCGTGCCGCCTTCCACCATCCAGCTTTCCGTGTTGCCCCCCTCATCGGTTATCTCCATGTGTATCCAGGCATGCGGATTGACCCACTCCACCTTGGTCACAGGACCTCTCAAGAGGAGCGGTCGATTGGGATCGAACTCCGCACCAAACGCGTGATGTGCGTTTGTCTGGGGTGCCACTGCCACCAACAATCCGGCCAGGGCCAGTCCGATTGTTCTGTTTCGCATGAATTACATCTCCTAAAGTAGTGCTGCTAGTGTATCCCTTCTATCGTGGCAATGGATTCCGCCGCCACTCTCCGTACATCAGCTCCTCCACGAATTCGACGCAACGAAAGTCCATCAGTTGCGCATTTTCCTCCATTCGCCGGTAGATTGGCATGCTGATCTTCCATGGACGTGTGAAGGTTGTGGGATCCTCTATGGTCGCTTCGTAGCGCAGATGATCGGATCCGGTTGGCGTATAGCGCTCCGTCACTTTCATCTGATCGCTGTGGTGATTGCCCGATCTATCCAGCCAGCTCTGGTCGAGTAGCCCGGTGACTTCCACCACCAGTGTATCTCCCTCCCAGTAGCCGTACGACTGTCCCATCCACGAATCCACTGGCGCCGGGCCCGGATCTTCGAGGTAGATCTCCCTCACCGCACCCGCATACTGGTAGGCGATGAACATAGAATTCTCACCCTGGAATATCTGGAATGGTTGCGGCATATAGGTCGCCCGCGGCACGCCCGGTAGGTAACAGTTAATCTCCGGGTCGCGATTCAGCCAGTTGGCCTGATTTTCCTGTTTTTTAGCCAGTCCTTCCGGCGTGTAGGGAATACTACCACCCTCCACGACACCCTGACCTGGCGGAACCGCGCCTACGGCTCCCATCTTCAACACACCAACCGCGGGCACGAGCCCGTGCGGTCCTTCGCGCAGCTGCATGGCGGCGCGCGCCATGTGCCGTTCGATGTCGTAGTTGGCCTCGTTCATCACCTGCCAGATGCCATTGAGGTCCGGATGCTCGCCATCGGGTCCGCGCGGCGCAGCATATTCCGAGGCGTGCGCAAACGCACAACTCATCATCAGACCGACCAGGCACAAAACATAATGCATAAAGTTCCCCTCGCTTCGTTCCACCCGGCGCTCGACGGTGCAGCATCGGACAAAGCGACCATGCTCCCATTGCCCCTGCGGCTCGTCAACCATGCTGGACGGTACTGCGACGGCCCTCCACGCACCAGGCGCCACCCTGGACAATGTCCCTTTGGAATCCACAATGGGCAATCAGGGATATCCACGAGGAAATGTCAGGCGAAATCGAGATCCGGCCCTCGCCAATCCGCAAGCGAGACAGATTCTCTCCTACTTGAAGCGCACACTGCGCAACTGAAAGGCATCAGGTGAGCGGATGCAGCACCACCGCGAGTTCGACTGAACCGCGTACCAGATTCGAGCGCACGCGAACTGGCTCACCAACCACGTCGACCTTGTAAAAAAACGCTTCGAGATCTCCTCCCACAGGACACGTAACTGCATCTGCGCCACTATCGGAACGATCTTCATGACCAAGTTCACCTCCATGTGCGTGGTTGGCAATAGCTTTCGCCGACATTGCAGCACAAGGCCCCACTTGCCGCAGCTGTGCCCGGGGTCCGCAACTGTGAGACACCGTTCACGAGCTCGCATCCGTCAAAATGCCTGAACGTACGGTTGGTTTGCTTTCGAGCAAACATCAAGGAATAAGAATCTAAATGCAGTTGATAACCATTCTCGTTTAACTTACCGTGCCAGCTCCCATTCACGGAGCACGAGAAGTGTCGCCCAAATGTCCTGAATACTCGGCCATGAGCGCCGCACTCCTCAGCCTGGCGATGCTGTTCGGCACAGCGCCTCTAAATGCCGACGACGACGGCAGTTTCATCGAAGAAATCACCATCGTCGGTCAGCACATCGATCAACGGCAGATCGCCGGTTCTGCCACACATCTAAGTCTCGAGGAACTCCAGAAATACGCCTATGCGGACATTCAGCGCATTGCCCGCTCTGTGCCCGGTGTTTCCATTCAAGTGGAAGACGGCTACGGTTTACGCCCCAACATCAGCATTCGCGGCGTTTCCACCGAACGTAGCGGTCGCATTACGCTGCTGGAGGACAACGTACTCATCTCACCAGCGCCCTACTCCGCACCCTCGGCGTACTACTTCCCCACCATCGGCCGCATGAGTGCGATCGAAGTGCTCAAAGGTCCGGCTGCCATTACCCAGGGACCGTACACGATTGGCGGTGCACTCAACATGATCTCGACGCCAATCCCCTCGAGCCCCGGCGGCAACGCCTATCTGGAGGGTGGCCAAGACAGTACCTACCGCCTGCACGCATCCTGGGGCGCGCGCACCGAGTCCGGTTTCGGCGTGCTGGTCGAAGCCCACCAATGGCGCTCCGACGGTTATCAGGATATCGATCGGTCGAGCCATGACACCGGCCTGGACGTCGTGGACTACACCGTGAAGCTCAGCTACGCCCCGGATGACTCGCGCCACCGTGTCGCACTCAAGTTGCAGTACGCGGACCAGGATTCGGATCAGAGCTATCTCGGTCTCACCGACAGCGATTTCGACAGCGACGCTTTCCGCCGTTACGGGCTCTCCGAGCTCGACAACATCGAAACCGAACACGAACAGATCATCCTGCGCTATGAATTCGATGTAACGGACGATCTCAAACTGACGGCCACCGTCTATGACAATCAGCACCAACGCGATTGGTTCAAGACCGAAGGTATCGACTTCGACGGCAGCAGTGATGCGCAGAGCTTCTCGCGCACCAGTTGGTTCAACGTCGTACAGGCCGTCAATCGCGGAGACACCCTTGGTGCTCTGACGCCATCCGATCTCCAGAGTATTCTCAACGGTACCACCGACACTGCATCCGGCAGCATCCAGCTACGCTCCAACGACCGCGAATACTTCTCCCGCGGCATGCAACTGCGGGCGGACTGGACCGCCGAGATCGGCGCCACCACACATGCCGTCGAAGTTGGCGTGCGTTACCACGAGGACGAGGAAGATCGCCTGCAGCGCAATTCCACCTACTCGCAGGTGGACGCTAAACTGGTGCTGGACGACCTAGGACTGCTCGGCAACGCCGGCAACCGCATTCAGGAGGCAGAAGCCTGGGCGCTGCACATTTACGACCGAATCGAATTCGGCAACTGGGCGATCACACCCGGTCTGCGCTATGAAGACATCGAGCAAAAACGCACGCGCTACGAGACCCGCAGCGGGCACACCAGCAATCCGGCTTCACGGGCGAGCGACAATGTGCGTGACGCTCGCGAAAACAATACCCGTGTCTGGCTGCCGGGTATTGGTGTCATCTACACCGTGAACGAATCCGTGGCATTGGTTGGCGGTGTACACAAGGGATTCACCGCACCAAGCAACGCACCAGGCGTGGACGAAGAAACCGCCATCAACTACGAGGCGGGCTTTCGTTGGACCAACGCACAGCTGGATGCGGAACTGATGTTCTTCTACAGCGACTACGACAACCTGCTCGGTGAGTGCACTTCCTCATCAGGCTCCGATTGCGAAGCTGGCGATGCCTTCAACGGTGACGCCGCCACGGTGAAGGGCCTGGAGCTCTATGTGGCTGCCGACCTGGCCTCGCAGCACGAATTCAGCGTACCGCTGCAGTTCAACTACACCTACACCGACGGCGAATTCGATACCGATATCGCCGATACCGATTTCTTCGGTGACGTTAGTTCGGGAGACCCGATTCCCTACACCCCGGAACATCAGTTCAACGTCTCACTCGGCCTAGAGACGGGCCCCTGGGCCACTTATCTGTCGGCCAACTACGTCGACGAGGTGTGTGTTCGCGCAGCGTGTCAGCAATTCGAGAAAACCGATGACGCACTGACGCTCGACTGGTCTGGCCGCTATGACGTCAATGACATGCTCACGCTGTTCGCCAGGGTCGAAAACCTCACGGGCGAGGACAACATTCTCGGTCGCCACCCCTATGGCGCACGTCCCAACAAGGACAGAACGGCGGCTTTTGGGGTGCGTATCAGTTTCTGAGTGACGGAGGTCTCCGCTCGGAGGCCCCGGCCAACGGTCAGGCCTTTTCCATCAGCTTCTGCATGCCCTCTCCCAGCTGCGTGATGGCGGCGCGATAGATGAAGCGGTCCCAGCCAATGCAAAAGTGGCGCACGCCCAGGTCGAGGTAACGCCGGGCCTGATCCACTGCGCCGATTTCGATGCGCGGATGAATTTCGTACTCGAGCGCCTTTCCAATGACCAGTTCTTCGAACGGACGGATTTGCGGTGTCGACATGAGAGCGGGCTGGCCCCGTGAGAAACCAAAGTCCGCAGGCCCCCATTGCACCATGTCCACACCTCGTGAGCGGGCGCGCTCCAGCACGGCGTCGATATCGGCCACGGTTATGTTCTTCTCGATCATGATGGCGACCACGAACGACTCGAGGTCCTTCAGATAGGCGTCGGTGTCGTAGCTGGTCAGCGCCGGACGCCGCAGCTTCACTCCCATATGTCCTTCTCCGGCCGGCGTGTCTGCCGCCACGATGCGGTGGCACTCATCGACGTCCTCGACCGAACGGATGTCCGTGAACAGCACTGCCTTGAAACCGGCGCCCATGGCGGCCTGCGTCCAGAAACCCTGCCCTTCCTGATCCGGCTTGATCATCAACGGCAGGTTACCGCACTGCCCCGCGCGGGCGAGGTGGTATAACGCATTCATGTCGAGCACGGAATACTCGGCGTCGAATTCGGCATAGTCGAACAACCCGGTGTCGCCGACGATCTCGGCGATGTCCGGGTCGTTGAACAGAACGTGCGTACCTATGGTGGGCTCGCCCGCATCGAGCTTCCTACGCAGGGTGTTATCGAGAATCACGAGGCTTCCTCCCCTCTTTCAGAACGCCGCGGGGAGCGTCACTCATCCGGCTGATCGAGGTATTCACTGAGCCCGTATCCCACCCGCTCGCCGTCGAGCGTGTACTCCGTCATCCCCTCACCCACGTGTGTGTTGGTGCCCGCACGTCGATTGCGAAGAGGAATGAAACCCATGACACGCCCCTCGAGCACGCGCACGCTGCCGTCGTCCATTTCAAGGTCGGCTTTCAGTGCGCGATGATAATTGGTACTCGGTTCGTATTCCGTTTCGACCTTGGCCCTGACGATTCGATTCAACTGGTCACCTTCCTGGAACAGCCCGCCGCCCTCACCCTGGCCGTTGGTGCGCACGATCATGCCGAGATCATCACCAAAATTGCCGGTGATCCAGCGGTAGGAGGGAGTAGCCTGCCAGAA
>DCWG01000015.1:0-318 GCA_002327525.1 Gammaproteobacteria bacterium UBA2168
GTGACCTGTTTCATCGGCGATACCGATACGGAGGGCTTTCACGTGCGCCGAGTGGTGCACACGCTGCGCTCGGCGCACTACGCCACGGAACTTCAGTTCGACGACATGCGGGTACCGGCGGCCAACATCCTCGGTGAGCTCAACCGCGGGTTTGCCATCGCCAACGACCGGCTCTCTCGTCAGCGTATTCCCTATGCAGCGGGCTGTGTCGGGGTTGCCATCAAGGCACACGAGATGGCTCTGGAGTACGTGCCGGTACGCGAGACCTTCGGTGCGCCGCTGTCATCGCGTCAGGCCATTCAGTGGATGCTGGTGGAC
>DCWG01000015.1:629-5261 GCA_002327525.1 Gammaproteobacteria bacterium UBA2168
CAGTGGATGCTGGTGGACAACGAAATCGACATCAAGCAATCACGCTGGGTGACGCTGGAGGCAGCCAGCCGCGCCGAGCGTGGCGAGGATTTCCGCAAGGAAGCAGCCATGGCCAAGCTGGTTGCGACGGAGGCGGCCAGCCGCGTGGTGGATCGCTGCATGCAGATGTTCGGCGGCTATGGCGTGACGAAGGACTTCCCGTTCGAGCGCTGGTATCGCGAAATGCGCATACGGCGCATCGGCGAAGGTCCGAACGAGATACAACGGCATATCATCGCGCGAGATATACTCGGAGCTTCCCTGCGCTGATCGTTCGCGAGTATCACAACATCTCCTCCGGGGTTGCCAATGCGCGATCGAGGTGCGGCAGGTTCGCCATGGATTCGGTGGGTCGCGGCGGAATTGTGGCGTCGTCACGCCAGCGCGGCACCTCATCGATGAGTGCCTTGAGATGAATGGAGAGGTCGGTGCCGGTGGCGACGGTGAGCGGCTTCAAGATATCGTGTACGCCCCGGAGGTCGCGATCATGCACGCAATCGACCCGTTGTGGTAGCAAGGCTTCGATCTCATCCAGAATCCAGGTGCGCGTGATGAGGTCAGTGCTCGGCGTGTGGCAACCGTGGCCTGTTCCGGTACCCGTGCGAGCAGACATTGCGTACGCTGGATGGCGGCATCGTTTCAGGAGCCGCTCATCCACCGGTTCTGGGGTGCTCTGGTGCAGGGGGCGAGCGTGGAACAGCCGAAACTCGCGGTGCGGGCGCAGTATGAGGTGCTGAGGCCGCAGATCCTGGATCATGAGGACGGTGCGCGAATTCTCGCCGGTTTCGATGCGCTGAGCGATCCGGAGCTTCTCTCAACAGGATAGTGAATCCCCCCAGGCGTCCTCGAACACCATTTCATCCACGCTGCGGCGCGATATAGCACCGTATCCACCGCCCACGGGGTAGCCGATGGGCACGTGGGCACAGGTATACCAGCCGTCCGGCAGCTCGAGCAGTTCGCGCACCGTGTCTTCCTCGATACACAACAGCGTGGTGAGGACACATCCGAGGCCTTCGTTGCGGCACGCGAGTAGCAGATTCTGGACGGCTGGATATAGGGAACCGCCCCCGACGACGCTGGGCCGTGTCAGGTCTGAATCGGTAATGGTCATGATCTGCGGGTTGAAGCAGAACACGGCGATTGCGGGCGCCTGGTGAAGGTGCGTTGCGAGATAGTTACCCGCCTCGATGGCTCGGTTGGATTTCGCCAACGCATCGCCACTCAGCGAGGCGGTCTTGGCGGCATAACCCGGCAGGTATGCCTCCCAGTGCGGGCGGTAGAGGTCTTCCAGACGTTGCTTCCTGACGCCCTCGCGCACCAGCACGATACGCCAGGGCTGCATGTTGCCGCCGGTGGGCGCCCAGGTGGCGGCGGTGAGAACGCGCCGCAGCACCAGATCCGGGATGGGGTCGGGGCGAAGCCTGCGGACTGCGCGCAGGCTGCTCATGGCATCGTAGAGTTCCATATCGGTCACCTGTTACGGTCGGGATAACTCACACCGAGCCCGGCGCGCGCATCGGTGTTGATCCCGTACTGAGGTATCGGGTAACGAAGGCCGTTCCGGGATAGTGCTTCCATACCCGTAATGATCCTGGGCAGGAAATGAGGAGGCAGTGCCATGAGCAACTCGTCTTCCATTACCCCGCCATAGCGCCGCTCGGCGAAACAAGGAATCGAGAGGCTCGGCTCTCCTGTGGCCAACGCGCGTCCCCAGGAGTCGGCACACGCGGATTCTCCCACGCACCCCCATTCAAGTTTTTTATAACCAGTCCACTGTAAGCCATTGATAAATAATATCATTTGCGCTGGTGTTGCATAGATCAGGCAGATGTCCGGCGGGTTCAGCCGTCCGCTAGCCAGCGGGCTGACGGCCATCGCTTCGAATTGACCATGAGGCACCACGTCCATGGCCTGCTGGTGCGCAGCGGCCTCGTCCCGGTCGGCAAACCACACGCCGGCCATTTGTTTGCCGGACAGCCATTCCTCGCTTCGGGGTGTCAAACCGATGACGGTACTGCACTGGGCTCCTACCAAATCGTCCACGGTGACGCCCACGGTCCAGCCGTTGCGCGACGCCTGGCCCACGATCTGGTCGGTGGTGTGAATAGAAGAGGGTCTTCGGATGCGGGGGATGGCTTCCATTTCCTCACGAGTGGCAAACAGCTTCATGCCGATTGGGGTGGTGCGCAGTCGCAGCAACCGGTTTAGCGTTTCAAGGAGTTCCGGCCAGTCGAAGCTGGATTGGTCTGTGGTGATGACATCACTCATGATTTACTCCGCTTTGATACGGTCGAAGGCAGGTGGACGGCGCTCCATGAAGCAGCGCACACCCTCACGAAAGTCGTCGCGCTCCAGGCTCTCGGCCATCCACGTGTTGGTTTGCGCCATGGCTTTGCCAAGCTGCATGTTCAGATGTCGGTAGACCTGGGCCTTGATGACTTTGAGCGATGTCGGTGAGACCACACTCTCAAGTTCGCTAATATATCCGACTGCCGCCTCTGGGGCCTCTCCAGTTTCAACCAGGTGCTCCGCGAGTCCTGGCTGCTGCGTCTCTTCGCCTGTGAACTTGCGCGTGCTCCAGAGAAGATCGAGCGCGCGTCCGGGTCCGGCGAGCCGAGGCAGAATCCAACTCACACCATGCTTGGTGATGAGCTCGCGCTGCGAGAATGCGGTGGTGAACTTGGCCTGACGTTGCACGAAACGCATCTCACAGAGCATGGCGAATACGAAGCCGAGTCCCTTACAGGCGCCGTTGATGGCGGCTATCAACGGTTTACGGATCGACATGAGATAAGAAAAAGTGACCTGAAAATTGGGGCCGGGATCCGGGTCGCCCGGGTGTGCCTCGAGCGCGGACAGATTGCCCCCTGCCGCCCCTTTGCCGCCAGGCATGAAGTTGAGAGCATTCATGTCCATGCCTGCACAGAATCCACGACCCTCCCCAGTGAGTGCGATGCCGACTACCCGCTCGTCCTTCTCCGCTTTGCCGAGCGCATGGCGGATTTCCACGAGCATACAGTTGGTGAACGCATTCAGAGCATCCGGGCGGTTCATCGTAATGGTGGCCACGGGATCACTCACCTCGTAGCGAATTTCTTCGTACATGACTCTTGTCCTTCCTGCTGTGAGTTGGGTGTACTCGAAGACCTGTCTGTCTGAAAATGTACCGCATCTCCAGGACGGGTGGCAGCGTTGCAGCTGAATCAGTTACCGGCCAAGGTCTGCGGATGAGCGGATCACTCAAGGTGTTTCTGGCTTTTTGCGTCGTGGTAGCGGCCTCGGCGGCCATTGCGGTGATCTGGCTTGGGCCGCAGATGCTGACCATGGTGCTCGACGACGAGCAGCGCGAAAAGCCCATGTATGCACTGCACTTCGCGCGCTACGACAGTATCGACGAGGCTGCCTGGAAATCTGCCTATGCCACACCCATGAGCGTGCTTATGCAGGCGGTAGGCGGGCAGTCTCAGTGGCAGGGCGATCTGCTGCGGGTGGTGCAGGGAAGGCGCAGTGACGAGTGGCGTGTGTTGGAACTGGTACGCTTTCCTCTCGCCGGAGAGGTGGTGCAGTCGGTCACCAGCGCGGAATTCAGAGCGCTGGCCAGCCCCGAGACCGGCTTCGACCGCATGTTCGTGGCGACCCAGTCCGTTCCTGCCCGAGCACTCGATTTTGGCGCGATCTGCGTGATTCTCATCGAAGCCCCTGATGCCAAGGCGGAGCATCACCGGGATCTAACGGCTAATGTCGCGCCGCATGGAGGTACGGTGGTGTGGGACACTGCGGTGCACGTGCTCGACATTGGCGCGGATGAGGCGTGGAACCGTGTGATTGTAGTCGGATTTGAATCGGAGGGGGCCGCGGAAGCCTGGGTGCTGGATGCAGGATCGATGACCGAGCGCAGCATCGCTTCGGTGAGGTTCCGGGAACTGGCCGCTCTGGTGTTTAGCGCGGGGTAGCCCCTGGTGGGGTGAATTCAAGAAGGGAGGTGTCTATGAAAAGTCTGAAAATTCTGGCCTATCTGCTAGTCGGGTATGTGGCCATCGTGGTGGTGTTTGAGTCTTTGCTTGGTTACTTTCAGCCTGCCGGCCAGGGCACCATCGTGGTGACGACGACCGACGATGATGGCGCGGCGCACTCACGTGTGGTGGCTCGAATGGAGAGCGACGGCAAACTGTATGTGGCGGCCAATCACTGGCCGCGTGCATGGTTTCGCCAGGCGTTGGAACGGCCGGACGTCAGCGTCACCGTCGACGGCGAGACGCGCGCCTATCTTGCGGTGTCGGTGGATGGAGCGGAACATGAGCGCGTGGATGCAGCCGGACCGCTGGGCTTTGGATTCCGGGTGCTGACCGGCTTCCCGCCGCGTTACTTTCTGCGCCTGGATCCGAAGTGAAAAACGTGCGCCGTGTTGTACTCATCGAATTCACCGAGATTGGGATAGGTCAGTGCCCGGATGCGTGCGATCTCGCGGTATCCCGGATCGGGCAGCTCGGTGATCCGGGAGTCGGCCACCAGAACCTGCTGGGCATGGCGCCTGGCGGCCTCGAGTAACGGCAGGTTCTGCTCGTCGTAGAGAACGTCCGCCATCAGGAT
>DCWG01000139.1:0-7781 GCA_002327525.1 Gammaproteobacteria bacterium UBA2168
AACCTCGTCGATATCCAGATCGACCAGCGCCGGATCGAGATCCGGCACGCCGGCTCGCCCGATTGCCATACAGAATCGTCCCCAGTTGGGATCGCCGGCGAACAGCGCCGTCTTGACGAGGGGTGATTCGGCGATCGTGTAGGCCACTTCGAGACATTCCGCACCATCGCGCCCGCCACATACTCGCAGTGTGATGAACTTAGTCGCACCCTCCGCATCGCGCACGATGGCCTGGGCGAGCGTTCGCGCCACATCAGTGACCGCAGACGCAAACACACCGTACAGCGCATGACCTGCATCCGTGATGCGATCGTGCCTTGCCCGGGCAGTCGCGCAGATCACGAAC
This sequence comes from Gammaproteobacteria bacterium UBA2168, assembly GCA_002327525.1. Classification (GTDB taxonomy): domain Bacteria; phylum Pseudomonadota; class Gammaproteobacteria; order Pseudomonadales; family Azotimanducaceae; genus JASLQO01. Next base: position 347 of record DCWG01000139.1, read on the forward strand.
GAATCATTGGTCGACGTATCACCATCCACGGTAACGCGATTGAAGGACGCGTTGGCAGCATCCCGCGTGAGACGTTGCAGGGCATCCTGTTCGATGGATGCATCCGTGCAGAGGTAGGCTAGCATAGTGGCCATGTCGGGTTTGATCATCCCCGCGCCCTTGGCAATACCGGTGATCGTGACAGGCTCCCCGCCGAGATCCACCACCCTGCTCACACCCTTGGGTACCGTATCGGTGGTCATGATCGCCTCGGCCGCGCGCAGCCAATTGTCTTCCGTGGTGGCTGACGCCGCATCGCGTATGGCGGCATTGATGGCCTCCACCGGAAGATGTTCGCCGATGACCCCGGTCGAGAAAGGCAGTACGCTGCCCGGCGCGACGTTCAACTGCCTTGAAACCTCCGCACAGATCGCGCGTGCATCATCGACACCGCGCTGGCCGGTAGCCGCGTTGGCATTACCGCTGTTCACGACCAATGCCCGGGTCGGGGTTTCCGTGAGCGCCCGTTGCGCTATCTCAACCGGTGCGGCTCTGAAACTGCTCTGTGTGAAAACCGCACCCACGCTCGTTCCTTCATCGAGTGCGAGCACCACCACATCGTCGCGTTCGGTCTGCTTGATGCCCGCACAGGATGTGCCCAGACGCACGCCGGACACAGACAGCAAATCCGTCGGCGGACTCAGGTTGACGGCCACCGTTTCAGGCAGCCTTGCCGTGACAGTGTTTGAACTTCTTGCCGGACCCACACGGACATTGTTCGTTGCGACCGACCTTTCGTTCGGTGCGCACAAACGTTTCCGGACGCTCGGCTTCCGGTGGCGACGGGGGGGACTCGTCCCCTCCAAGCGCGGTGGAATCTGCATGCGTATAGCGCATGCGTTTCTTAGCTTCCTCGCGACGATGTTGCTCGGCTTCGCGAGCTTCTTCGGGCGTCTCGATTTGCACCCGTGAAAGCAGCCTCACGACATCCCGCTTGATGTTGAACAGCAGCTCCTGGAACAGCTCAAATGACTCGCGTTTGTATTCCTGCTTGGGATTCTTCTGTGCGTACGCCCGCAGATGAATACTCTGGCGCAAGTAGTCCATCATGGCGAGGTGCTCTTTCCAGCGCTGGTCGAGAATCTGCAGCATGATCTGCTTTTCCACCAACCGCATGTCGATACCCTGATCCGCCCACTCGCGCTCCTTCGTCCCATACTCATCCGTCACCTGTTCGAGGATCTTGCCCTTGAGCGTCTCCTCGTGCAGTTCATCGTCCTGATCGAGCCAGCGGCGTATGGGCTGACGGCTCGCGAATTCCGCCTCCAACGCCTGCTCCAAAGCCTCGATGTCCCACTGCTCCTCGAGGCTCTGCGGCGGTATGTATTCCTCCACGATGTCGTAAACGACTTCCTCGCGAATGGCCTCCACGGTCTCGGAGATGTCCTGCGAACCCATCAGATCGCGCCGCTGCTGATAAATCACCTGGCGCTGGTCGTTGGCGACATCATCAAACTCGAGCAGGTTCTTGCGCACGTCGAAGTTGTGACCCTCCACCTTGCGCTGAGCTTTCTCAATGGCGTTGTCGACCATGCGATGTTCGATAGCCTCGCCATCTTCGCCGATTCTCTGCATGAACGACCGCACCTTATCCGAAGCGAAGATGCGCATGAGATTGTCTTCGAGCGACAGATAGAAGCGTGACGAACCGGGATCTCCCTGACGCCCGGAGCGCCCCCGAAGCTGATTGTCGATACGACGCGATTCGTGCCGTTCAGTCCCAATGATGTGCAAACCACCGGCCTCGATCACGGCGTCGTGCACCCCCTGCCAGTCGTTTTTCTGGTGTTCCGCTTCGGTGCCATTCACTTCGCCTGCCTGGGCTTCCCAGTTTCCGCCGAGCACGATGTCGGTACCTCGACCGGCCATGTTGGTGGCGATGGTCACGACACCGGGACGCCCGGCCTGGGCGATGATGTCGGCTTCACGCTCGTGCTGCTTGGCGTTCAAGACGCTGTGATCGATCTTACGGCGTTTCAGTTCCGCCGACAGCCGCTCGGACGACTCGATGGAGGCCGTGCCGACCAGCACCGGCTGACCGCGTTCGATACAGTCGTTGATATCTTCCACGATGGCATCGAATTTCTCCTCGATCGTGAGGTAGACCAGGTCGTTCATGTCGTCACGGACCATCGGACGGTGCGTTGGAATCACGACGACGTCGAGCCCATAGATCTGCCTGAATTCAAACGCTTCCGTATCCGCCGTGCCCGTCATCCCGGCGAGTTTGCCGTACAGCCGAAAGTAGTTCTGGAAGGTGGTCGAGGCCAGCGTCTGACTCTCGTTCTGGATACGTACGTTTTCTTTCGCTTCCACCGCCTGGTGAATACCTTCCGACCAGCGCCGACCCGCCATGGCACGACCCGTGTGCTCGTCGACGATCACCACCTCGCCGTTAGCGACCATGTAGTCCACATCCTTCTTGAACAACGCATGCGCCTTCAGCGCCGCATGCACGTGATGCAGCAGATTCAGATTGGAGGACGAATACAGCGAGTCGCCCTCGTCTAGCAGGCCCATGCGCGTGAGTTGTTCTTCCACTCGCGCGTGGCCACGTTCGGTGAGTTCCACCTGGCGGTTTTTTTCATCGACGACGAAGTCGCCTTCCTCAACCGCCTCCTCTTCCATCAGCCGCTCCGCCACACCACCTTTTTCGACGAACGCCTGCGGCTTCAGTTTCGGAGCCAGCTGGTTCATCTTTTTGTAGAGTTCGGTGCTCTCTTCCGCGGGACCGGAGATGATCAGCGGCGTGCGAGCCTCGTCGATGAGAATCGAGTCCACCTCATCCACGATGGCGTAGTTGAGTTCGCGCTGAAACTTGTCCTCCAGCGTGAACGCCATGTTGTCGCGCAGGTAATCGAAACCAAATTCGTTGTTGGTGCCGTAGGTAATGTCGGCCTGGTAAGCCTGGCGTTTCTCGGCGACGTCCTGGCCCGACTGGATCACGCCCACGCTCATTCCGAGAGCCTCGTAAATCGGCCCCATCCAGGTGGCGTCACGGCGCGCGAGATAATCGTTGACAGTGACGATGTGGACACCGGCTCCGGACAGCGCGTTGAGATATGCGGATAGCGTCGCCACCAGCGTTTTGCCTTCCCCGGTGCGCATCTCCGCGATACGGCCCTCATGCAGTGTGACGCCGCCCATCAACTGCACATCGAAATGGCGCATGCCCTTTGCGCGAACGGATGCCTCCCGTACGACGGCGAAAGCATCTACGAGCAGGTCATCCAGCGTCTCGCCCGCCGCAAATCGCTCACGCAGCGTATCTGTGTAGGCAGCGAGATCCGCATCAGACAATGGCTGGAAGTGTTCTTCCCGGTCGTTGATCTTCGTGACCAACTTGCCGAAGCGCTTCAACTCACGTGAGTTTTTTGTGCCGAATACGGCGCGCAGGAATCCAGACATAAGGGGAATGCAGACCAGCGGTTTTCAGGTGGCGGCATCTTACACTGTTTGTCCCGCCAAGCGCGCGCGGGCGCGCTAAATGCGTGAGATGTAGCGTGCGGGGTCGACGTGCCTACCGTGCTTGCGTACTTCGAAGTGCACATGCGGACCCGTGGAACGGCCCGTGCTGCCCATCACGGCGATGCGCTGGCCCTTGTCCACCACGTCGCCCACTTCTACCAACAACTCCTTGCCGTGGCCGTAGCGCGACGAAAATCCGTTTGCATGGCTGATCTCGATGGTATTGCCATATCCGGACTTCTCACCCGCGAAGGTGACCACACCACTAGCCACCGCGATGACGTCGTCACCCTCGCGACCGGCGAAATCCACACCGTCGTGCCAGGCACGATGGCCGCTGATGGGGTCCAGCCTTCGCCCGTAAGGAGACGACACCCAGCCCCAGGTAACCGGACGCCCGGCCGGTGCGACCGTTTTCCGGTACTCGTCGTCCACCATCAGGGATTCGAGCAGTTCGAGTTCTTTTTCACGTTCGCGAAGTTGCAGTGACAGTAGCCCGATTTGCTGCTGCAGATCAATCCTGTGCAGCGCGCTGCCCTGCTTGCCAGCGGGCCCACCCTGAGCCACCGGCTTGCCAAAACTGAATCCCGCCGCATCGAGATTGGCTACCTCGCTAACGCGCGCGCCCAGTGCTTCCATGCGCCACAAACGCGCCTGCATGCGCGCCAGTTGACGGCCCACGGCTTCATTTTCCGCTGCGGCGCGTATTTGCAGCTCGCTTACCACCGCCGCCTGTGCCTCCAGGCGCTGCTCCCAGTCATCTACCAGTTCGAACTGCAACGCGCTCGCTGAGAACAGATTCCAGGCGAGTGCCGCGCCCCCCACCACACTCACCAGTGCCAGAGTCAGCAATCCGAGTCCGGTACGACGGTGCACCCTGATGGTGGCCGATACACCTTTGTCTCTTACGAGTATTATCTTCACGCTCTGGCTCTTATTATATTCACTACGTTTCTTCCCACTGCAGAAGTAGTTGAGAGCACACTCACGGAGAGCCCCTTGGCAAGACGGACAATAGACCAACTGCTCAGCGAAGGCCAACGTTTCACGCCCCTGCAGAAACTGCTCAGCCAGGCATCCGACCGGGATGCCTGGACCCGCGAGTTGCGCGCGGTCCTGCCTGACCCATTGTGCCGCAACTTTTCGGTCGCGGCGATGCGCGGAACTGCTCTCGTGGTGCAGTGCAACAACGCCGCCAGCGCCACCCGCCTGCGCTTCCTTGCCCCAGACGTCATCTCAAGCCTCAACGCCCTCTCGCACTTCCAGCACATAGACTCTCTACAACTGAAGGTGGCCGAGGGCACCAGCATTGTGAACCACCGCTAGATTCAGTTCTGAGACACCTCAAATAAATCAACGAACAATGATGGTGTCAGACACCCGGTGACGCGGTATTCAGGCCACCTCTACCAGTACATTGGCGCGTCAGCCGGCAAGCACCGGGTCTGCGTACCGGACGGGGGCCGCGGGTGGATCGAGCGAAACAATCTCGTATGCGTTCGGAGTATCTAGTAACTTGCGCACAAGTTGATTGTTGGACCCATGGCCGGATTTGAACCCACGAAACTCCCCGATGACGCTGTGCCCTAGGAGATACAGATCGCCTATGGCATCCAGGATCTTGTGCTTGGCGAACTCGTCCTCCAGTCGCAGCCCCTCGTCGTTGAGAATGCGGTAGTCGTCCACCACCACAGCATTGTCGAGGCTGCCGCCACGGGCAAGATTCATGGAGCGTAGTTTCTCGTAGTCGGTCAGAAAGCCGAATGTCCTGGCGCGGCTCACCTCCTTGACGTAAGCCATACTCGAAAACTCGACACGCGCTGAACCACGGTGCTTCTGAAACACCGGGTGATCGTAAGATAGCGTGTACTCGAGCGCGAACCCATCATAGGGCCTGAGTTCCGCACGCATGTCACCGTCGCCGATCGACACCGATCCGAGTACGCGCAGAAATTTCTTCGGCGCACACTGCTCCTCGATACCCGCCGATTGCAGCAGGAAGACAAAGGGAGCAGCACTGCCATCCATGATGGGTAGTTCACCGGCACTCACATCCACGTATGCATTGTCGATCCCGAGCCCGGCCAGTGCCGACATCAGGTGTTCGACGGTGGAGATCTCGACCTCGTCACGCATCAGCGTCGTCGCCATCGTGGTGTCACCCACGTTAGCGGCTCTAGCGGGAATACTGACGGGGGTGTCGAGGTCGGTACGGGTGAACACGATCCCAGTGTCTACATCCGCCGGGCGCAGAGTCAGATATACTTTCTCGCCCGTGTGCAGGCCCACACCCGTGGCGCGGATCATGTTTTTCAGCGTACGCTGGCGAACAGAGTCAGGCACGACATTCCTCAATGCACCGCATGCTCGGTCCCGGTGACCGATCTGACGTCAGGTCCACCGGAAAGTTCTCCAGGCAGCGGCCTGCTACAGGGCGCTAGCCGAAGGGGGCGGGATGGTAACAACATTGCGCAACCGTCACTACGACACGGATTCACATTTTTGTTACATATTGTTTCCCGCTCACCTCATGGATGAGCCGTTTCCGCCGATCGCCTCAGTCGGCCTGCTTCCGCAGGAACGCAGGGATGTCAAGATATTCTTCATCCATGTGAGTGGGATTCTCGACGACCTGTTCTTCGCGATTGAGCGCTGCACTGTGACGCGCATAGGCCGGACGGTCCAGCGTCTTGTAGTCGACCTGACCACCAAGGGCTGCGTCGGTGAGCGTGTTATCCACCACGACATTCGGCTTCGCCTGATCACCAAGACCGGTTGCCACCACCGTCACCTTGAGCTCTTCGCCCAGGTCGGGGTCGATCACCGTACCGACCACGACCGTCGCCATCTCGGAAGCGAATTCCTCGATCGTGCTTCCCACGTCGCCGAATTCTCCCATATTGAGATCGGGCCCCGCCGTGACGTTGACCAGAATGCCACGCGCACCATGCAGGTCGACGTCCTCAAGCAGCGGACTGCGAATCGCGGCCTCCGCCGCATCGCGCGCCCGCGTATCGCCCGACGCGCGCCCGGTACCCATCATCGCCATGCCCATCTCGCTCATCACCGTACGTACGTCGGCGAAGTCCACGTTAATCACGCCAGGACGAATGATCAGATCAGCAATTCCCTGAACCGCGCCCAGCAACACATCGTTGGCCGCCCCGAACGCATCCAGCATGCTGGTGCGCTCACCGAGCACGGCCAGCAGTTTCTCGTTCGGAATGGTGATCAGAGAGTCCACGCACTCACCGAGCTCACGCATACCGCGATCGGCCACTTCCATGCGTTTTTCGAACTTGAACGGCTTGGTCACCACCGCAACGGTGAGAATGTCCATGTCCTTTGCAACCTGCGCGACAACCGGAGCCGCACCCGTGCCCGTACCGCCGCCCATGCCGGCGGTGATGAACACCATGTCGGCCCCGGTGAGCACTTCCGAGATCCTGTCACGATCCTCGAGGGCCGCCTGCCGTCCCACTTCCGGATTAGCTCCCGCGCCCAATCCCTTGGTGATGGAACTGCCCATCTGCAGAATGGTTTTCGCTTCCAGATTCTTCAACGCCTGCGCATCTGTGTTCGCCGCGATGAAGTCGACTCCGTCCACACCTTTGTTCAGCATGTGCTGAACCGCATTACCTCCGCCGCCACCGACGCCGATGACCTTAATCACCGCACTCTGTGGGGCACTGTCTACCAGCTCAAACATCGTTTGTTTCTCCCGCTAGAAATTTTCACTCATCCATTTCCGGATACGGCCGAATGCTCCGCCGCCGCTCCTGCGACGACCGGGCATCTCTTCTTCTCGTTCCTTCCCGTACTGCAAGAGTCCCACACCCGTTGAGAACACGGGATTGCGTACGATGTCCTTCAGCCCCGCCACGTTGCGCGGCGTCCCGAGACTGACCGGCATGTGGAAGATCTCTTC
>DCWG01000139.1:8088-8772 GCA_002327525.1 Gammaproteobacteria bacterium UBA2168
GACCGGCATGTGGAAGATCTCTTCCGCAAGCTCGATCACCCCTTCCATCTTCGATGCTCCCCCAGTGAGCACGATTCCGGCAGCCACCAGATCTTCGAATCCACTGCGCCTGAGTTCTGCCTGTACGAGCGTGAGCAGCTCGTCGTATCTGGGTTCCACGACTTCGGCGAGCGCCTGACGCGACAGCTCTCTGGCTGGCTTGTCACCCACCCCCGGAACCTTGATCATTTCATCGGAGCGTGCGAGCTGAGTAAGCGCGCACGCGTATTTGATCTTCATGTCCTCTGCGTTCTGGGTCGGCGTTCGCAGCGCCATGGCGATGTCATTGGTCACCTGATCCCCGGCAATGGGAATCACCGCCGTGTGCCGGATCGCACCGTCGGTGAACACCGCGATGTCGGTAGTACCTCCGCCAACGTCCACGATGCACACGCCGAGATCCCGCTCGTCGTCCGTCAGTACCGAATAGCTCGATGCGAGCTGTTCGAGAATGACATCGTTGACCTCGAGACCGCAGCGTTCGATGCACTTTTCGATGTTCTGCGCGGCGTTCACCGCACAAGTAACCAGATGCACCTTGGCCTCGAGCCGCACCCCGGACATGCCGAGCGGCTCCTTCACGCCTTCCTGCGAATCGATGACGTACTCCTGCGGGAGTATGTGCAGGATCTTCTGGTCCGCCGG
>DCWG01000070.1 GCA_002327525.1 Gammaproteobacteria bacterium UBA2168
CTGCCGGGCGGACCCAGAGCGGCGGACGTGCGTCGCCTCGTCGATTGAAGCGAGTCTCGCCTACGGCGCCGATGCCGCCGTCTTTCGCGCTGTCGCCCGTGCGACCTCGGAGAAAGAGCGCAGAGTCGTCTTGGCGTAGCGTAGGTTCCATTCTGCCGCATGCCGATCGATTTCCGCACGCGCCCGGGACAGCCTGGCCCGCGCACCTGCCAGTGTTTGCTGAAGCGCATCGCGATCGTCGTCGCTGTCAGCGGTATTCATTTGCGTTTCGAGTTCGCTGACACGGCGCAGACGCCGATTGAGGTCTTTCCCGGCGTCGATGGCGGCGGGCGTATCAGCCAGGAAAATATCGCGTACCAGCCACGTCGCGGTATCGATCAGCTCGCCTTCGACTGCATGCGATGCACTGTCCATCAGACGTCTGAACGCAATCAGAGCATCATCGGATCGGCCTTGTTCGATGAGAATCTGCACGCCGAGCAAGCCCTCGGAGGGCACCGTATCCGGACGGGGTCCGACGATGCTGAGCGCCAGCAGGGTCTGGTAGTTATTGCGCGGAAATGCCACGGCGCTACGCCGGCGGGGTGCGATCTTCTCGTCTGTGCGAGGATATTCGCCGCGCCACGCGTCGATCGCGTCGATCAGTTCGGCCGACACGGGACGGCGCCTGCCGACCTTGCGGAAGAACACCTTCCCATTCGGGTCGATGATGTACACCGCATGCAGCGCGAGTTCGCGTGTATCGGGATTCTGAACGTGGAAGGCCCGAACGATGGCCTGATCCGGATCGCTGGCGAGATCGAACCTGAGGCCTAAACGGCGAATCATGGCAAGCGAGGCCATGGGCTCGTCGACGGACAGGGCGATGACCGATACCCCGCGGTCGGTAAATCTCCCGATCTGGTGCTGCAACTCACCGAGCTGCACATTGCAGGCGGGTCACCAGTGTCCTCGGTAGAAGATGAGCACGACCGGGCCGCTCGCGCGTCTGTCCTGCAGAGAGACCTGGCCGCCACCGGCGCGCGGCAGCGTGAAGTCGGCAACGAGATCTCCGACACCGAGAGCATCGGGAGCATCGAGGCTTGCGCCGTATGTGTTGGTGCGAATGTCCATCGCTTCAGCACTTCGGGAGGAGGGTTTGTAGCGGGGATGGTCTTCACTCCGGACCTGGGTTGCAAAGAGGGTGGCCACGGCAATCAGCACTGAGACCAGCCCCATATTGAGCGATGTGATTGTGTGCACGATTGTTTTGTTCCTCCACCTGTGTACGGAGCCTGTGATTGGAGGGTCCGTAGCGTTTAGGCTCTGCTTCTGGCCGAGGTTCCGGCCACCATTCGCCCGGGTGAGGTAGCATGCGCCATGCGTTGCCGAAAGTGGAAGGGAGGTTTTTGAGTTGGGCAGACTGATGCTAGCAATCTCCGTTGTGGTCCTTGCCGGGTGCGATTCCCAACCGCCATTCGATGCGGCGGCCCATCTCGCCAAACGGGCAGGGTACGAATTCACCATACGTCGGGATATCTGGGGCGTGCCTCATGTCCATGGAAGACAAGATGCCGATGCCGCGTTCGGTCTTGCCTACGCTCAGGGAGAGGATCACTGGGCGCTCATCGAAGATCAGATCCCGTTCTATCGTGGCACCAACGCACGCTACAACGGTCCCGACGCGGCGGCGACTGACTACCTGGTGAAGTGGCTGGGCATCTGGCCGGACATCGAGGCACGGTATGAACACGAGTTGTCGAGTGCCGTCCGGCAGTACATCGAGGGATTCGTAGATGGACTCAACTACTATGCCGCCACGCATCCGGAGTCGGTGCGCCACGCTGATGTCTTGCCGATTACGGCACATGACGTGGTGGCGGGCAACGTGTTGCGGCACCTGTTGTTCTACGGTTTCGAAGGCGAAATCCGCAAGATCATGGGTTCTGAACGTGCGCATGCTGTCAGCCGACCAGGGACGACCTCCGTCTCGGTTGTGGACGGCGAACGGGATCTGCTTCTCGGCGGCGTCCCGGTGGGTTCCAATGCTCTGGCCGTGTCGCCACGCTATACCACGGATGGCGCCACGAGACTCGCGATCAACTCGCACCAGCCGACGACGGGACCTGTCGCCTGGTACGAGGCGCACGTGCGCAGCAACGCGGGTCTCGATGTGATGGGCGGACTGTTTCCCGGCAGCCCCAGCATCTCGCTCGGTTTCAATCGGCGGGTCGCATGGGCGGCCACCGTGAACCGCCCGGATTTGGTGGATGTGTACGTGTTGGAAATGCACCCCGAGGACGATTCGCTGTACAGACTCGATGGCGAGTGGGTCGCGCTGGAGCAAAGAAGCGTGGATATTGAGCTCACGCTCTGGGAATGGCTGCCATGGACCTCGACCCAGGAGGTGCTGCGCAGCCGGCACGGCCCCGTCCTGCGCACGCAACACGGCACCTACGCCGTGCGTTACGCCGGTGACGGCGAGATTCGACAGGCGGATCAATGGTATCGACTCGGGCACGCGGCGAGCGTTGACGAATGGATGGCCGTCATGGGCATGCAGAGTTTCGCGAACTTCAATTTCGTGGCTGCCGATGCGGGGGGCAACATCGTGTTCCTGCACAACTCCCTGACGCCGCGGCGCACACCCGGCTACGACTGGTCGCGGTATCTGCCGGGTGACGATTCATCGTTGATCTGGTCGTCGTACCTGCCGTTCGATGCACTACCCCAGGTCCGAAACCCCGACTCGGGCTACGTTGTCAGCGCTAATCAAACACCTTTCCGGGTCACGGCGGGCCATGAAGATCCGGACCCCGCGGATTTCTCACCCGCAGATGGTTTCCAGACGCTAATCACCAATCGTTCGCGCAGGGCTCTGGAGTTGTTCGATGTCCTCGGGCCCATCGATGAGCAGGAGTTTTTCGACATCAAGCACGATAAATACTATTCGAGCGCCTCGCGCGCAGCCGGATGGGTGCGTCAGGCGTTTGAACTGGATGCAGCTTCCTCAGATCTGATTAGTCAGGCACAGGATGTGCTCGCCAGGTGGGATCTGGGCACCGGTATAGGTAACCGACAGGCAGCTCTCGGAGTGTGTGTCGTCGCGACCGACTGGGAGGTTGAGGGAGAACGGTTGCACAGTGAGGAGTTACGCGCCGCGATCGAACGCTGCGCGACCCGGTTACTGCAACACCACGGCAGTCTCGAACCCGAGTGGGGTGAGGTGAATCGCCATGTCCGTGGTGGGCTCAATCTGCCCGTGGGAGGTGGTCCCGACATCCTGCGAGCCATCTATGGGCGGGGGATGGATGAGAATGGCTATCTCACGAACGTCGCCGGGGATGGCCTCTACTATCTGGTCAGTTGGGACGTCGAGGGCCGCCAGCAGATTCGCGGTACGCACCATTTCGGATCCGCCACGCTGGACGAAGACTCACCCCACTATGCGGATCAGGCGTCGGCGTATGCCTCTGAGACGCTCCGCGATCCGCTGTTTGAGGAGACGCTGCTGCTGCAAAACCTCGAACGCAGCTACTCGCCCTGAGCGTCTTGCGATGGAGGTTGCGATTCGTTACCAGCCGCGTGTTGCGGGTTGTAGATCCGTTCGGTGGAAGCGGGAAAGCGCTCGAGCAGGGCCGTCGGTCGTATCGGCCGCGGCTGAAAGTTACCACCGCGCTTCGGACAGCGGCCGCCGAGTACGCCTTGCGCACGATCGCTGCAGAACGTGCACTCGAAACTACAGATCACCACATTGACGGCATCCGGCGGCAGGTCATCGACCCACGCAGTGCTCGTGAGCTCGGCGGCTGCACTCGTACACCGCCGCGCCGTGCGAGCCCTGCGATTCTGATGCGGTTTCTGTTGTAATGAGCCTCATCGAAGAGCACATATCTCACAATGTCACAGGAAAACGAACTATGTCGAACGAAGCCTTGATCATCGATGCCTGTCGTACGCCGCGCGGCATCGGCAAACCCGAGAAGGGTGCACTGTCGCACATCCACCCACAACGGCTGGCCGCCACCGTACTGAAAGCCATTCAGGAACGAAATGACCTGGATACCGCCGAGGTAGACGACGTGGTGTGGGGCTGCAGCAGCCAGAAAGGCAAACAAGGTGCGGACATCGGCCGCATGTCTCTGCTCGATGCGGGTTGGGATACCCATGCGAGCGGCGTGACGCTCGACCGTTTCTGCGGATCGGGTATCACCGCGGTGAACTTCGGTGCGGCTTCCATCATGAGCGGTATGGAAGATTGTGTGGTATCGGGCGGTGTGGAGATGATGTCGTATACCTCCACACTGGAAGGCGGACTGATGGATGCGGGGAACATGCATTTGCGTGACGTCCACCCGCAGTGGCATCAGGGTATCTGCGCGGACGTCATCGCAACGCTTGAGGGCATCACGCGGGAAAACGTGGATCAACTGGGGTACGAAAGCCAACAGCGCGCCAAAGCGGCGATCGAGGCCGATCGTTTCGCGAAGAGCCTGGTGGCGGTGTACAACGATGACGGCACGATGGCGCTCGACCACGAAGAGTTTCCCCGCCCGCAGACCACGCGTGAGGGACTGGCTGAACTGCCCACTGTGTTCGACCGGTTCATGCCCGTGCCTATCGACGAAACGGGTGAGACGTTCGATGCACTGGTCAAGCGCAGCTATCCTGATCTCGAAGTCAACCACGTGCACCATGCGGGTAACTCATCCGGAGTAGTAGACGGTTCGGCCTGCATCCTGTTGGCATCTCCCGATTACGCCCGGGGCCGGGGCTGGAAACCGCGTGCGCGCATCGTCGCCATGGCCAACATGGCCGGCAGCCCGACGCTGATGCTCAACGAGCCGGTGCCGGCGGCGAAAAAGGTATTGAAGAAAGCGGGTATGACGCTGGAGGACATCGATCTCATCGAAGTCAACGAGGCTTTTGCCGTGGTCGCGTATAAGTTCATGCGCGATCTGGATGTGGACCCGGAGAAGTGCAACGTGAACGGTGGCGCCATTGCGCTCGGACACCCCATCGCGGCAACCGGTTCGATTCTGATCGGCACGGTTCTGGACGAACTGGAACGCCGTGATCTCAACACCGGACTCGTCACTATGTGTGCCGGTGGCGGCATGGCGCCGGCGATCATCATCGAACGGGTCTGAGCCTCGAGCATTCGCCATCCGGAGAGCCCATCGAGGCTTTTCGGGTCGGCCGATGCTCAGCGCGCCGTGAGGTCACGGATCTCCCGGGTGCCTTCGGGCGCGCCTCGCCCGCGTCGGTAGTTTCCGGTGAGAAGTCCGCTGGCCAGCGGGAAGTAGAGCAGCATGCAGAGCTCGAAGTGTTCGCGGGCAGGCATCACCCCCTTCTCGATGCGCCGGTCCAGAAGATTGTAGTGATTCTGCGCCGAGACGAAGCGATTCAGATTCAGATGTCACGCTGTCCAGTCGGCGTCGGCGGTCTGCCAGGCGTTGAAGTTCGAGTTTCCGAGGTAGCGCACCTTACGCGCGTGGACCAGATCATCGAGTGCACGCAGCGTTTGCTCGATGGCAGTTTTCGCGTCGGGTATGTGCTGCTGATAGAGGTCGATGTAGTCGGTGTTCGATCAGCGCGGGCTCGCTTCCACTGCATTCATGATGTGGTGACGCGAGGCGCCGCTGTGCAGCACACCCTCGCCCATGCGGTTGCCGAACTTGGTGGCGATGACGATCTGAGAGCGGTCGTGTTCGCTGATCACCCTGCCCGGCAGTAGTTCGCTTTGGCTGCCGTCGTACACATCTGCGGTGTCGAAGAAGTTGATCCCGTGATCGAGTGCTGCGTGCACCACTTCGATGGAGCGGGCCTCATCGCAACGCATGCCGAAGTTGTTGCAACCGAGGCCCATGCCGGATACGCGCAAGCCCGTCGATCCGAGTTTGCGATAGTTCATCTACATGCTCCGGTTGTTGTAATTGAGGCCGTGCGAATCACTGTGAGGCAAGCGGTGTATGCGGTTCTCGATGATGCCGGGAAAGATCAGTAGATCGTCGCATCCGCTGGTTCTTCGACTATCTCGTTTTCGATGGTGCCGATACCCTCGATCTCCACCTTCACTGTATCGCCCACCGCGAGCCGGGACGGGGGTTTCCTCGCCATTCCCACGCCACTGGGTGTTCCGGTGGGAATGACATCGCCGGGTTCGAGGGTGAAGGCGGTGGACAGGAACGCGATCAGCTCGTAGCAGTTGAAAATGAGATCGTTGGTGTTGGTGTCCTGTCGCAGTTCACCATTCACCCAGGTCTTGAGTTGCAGAGTGTGAGGGTCGACCTCGTCCGGTGTCACGATGGCGGGTCCCATGGGGCAGTGAGTATCCCAGGATTTGCCCATCGTGAATTGCGGTGGCGTACCGCGCAGTTGCCAGTCGCGTACGCTGACGTCGTTGATTACGGCGAATCCTGCAATCACGTCCGTTGCGTGTTCGAGCGGGACGCGGCGGCAGCGTTTGCCGATCACCACCCCGAGTTCACCCTCGTAGTCGAGCATCTGCGAGTCCTCCGACCAGTGCACGGGGTCATAGGGTCCGTTGATCGACGTGTTCTGCTTGGTGAACACCAACGGCACCTTGGGGATTTCTGCGCCGCTTTCCTCGGCGTGCGCTCTGTAGTTGAGGCCGATGGCGAGAATCTTGCCGGGTCGCAGCACCGGGGGTTCGAGGCGTACGTCGGAGAGTGCGAAGTGTGCGTTCTGGCCGGTACACGTGCGTGCGGTTTCCATCGCCGCGGCTCCGGCGCTCAGGAAGGCGATCATTTCTGTAGGAAGTGCGGACGCGCACTGACTGAGGTCGATGATGCCGCCGTCCGCGAGCAGGCCGATGCGGGTGTTGTCGTTCTGCGTGAACGTGATCAGTTTCATGTGGTGTCCTCCGAGTTTGCGGCGTTCGCCCTGGCGTCGGGCAGTTTAGACCGTTTGCGGCCGCACCTCCCAGTTTACTTGCGTGCTCAGCTCCTCACGGCGCAGGCGTAATTCGTAGTACCTTCCCTCCAGCCAGGTGCGGTACTGGTTGATGATGAAGGGACTGTCCGGCCTGCCGCCATTGCCGCCGGCGATTACGAACCGGGCATGGTCGGGGTCGGCCAGATCCACGACCAGACGGAAGGCGGGCCCATGGTAAACGCGGCAGGGGATCTCTTCGCGCCGTGCATCGCCGGGACCCGGTCCCATGTGCATGGCCATACCCAGGGTCGTGCCGCTACCGCCGATGGGGTCGGGGCCCGCGCGCATGTGGTTCCAGGTGTCCTGGCCGGACAGCCTGTGTTCGAAACGTATCTGGTGCAGCGCACCCCAGCGCCAGAGATCCGGGTCATCGCCAAGGTGGGCAATGACGTCTTCTACGACACCACGCATGGTTGCGCAGATAGCGGTTTCGAGTTCCACGCGGTGGTCGAGCCATGGGCTACCCGCGTTCGAGAAGTGCTCGACATCCAGGCGATTGATTCCGGGCGCTCCCAGTGGCAGGGCGTTGATGAGAGGGCCGTCCAGCACGGCGTTCATG
>DCWG01000113.1 GCA_002327525.1 Gammaproteobacteria bacterium UBA2168
CAAATGATGGATTTCGGCCGAGCAGATATGGCGGCGAAGGCATAGAATGCGCGGTTTCGACGCCATGCGTTCGGTCACGGCGCCGAAGACGAGAGGATCAATGATGCAAGCGCCTGAACTACTGTCCCCTGCAGGCACACTTAAACACATGCGCTTCGCGTTCGCCTATGGCGCGGACGCGGTATATGCAGGCCAGCCGCGCTACAGCCTGCGGGTGCGCAACAACCAGTTCAAGGATCTCTCGGCACTCGGCGAGGCCATCGAGGAGGCGCACGCGGCAGGCAAGCAGTTCTATCTGGCTTCCAACATAGCGCCCCACAACGACAAGGTGCGCAGCTACCTTCGAGACCTCGGGCCGGTTATCGAGATGCAGCCGGATGCGCTGATCATGTCCGACCCTGGGCTGATCATGCTGGTTCGCGAACGTTTCCCGGAAGTGCCCGTGCACCTTTCCGTGCAGGCGAATGCCGTCAACTGGGCGACGGTGAAGTTCTGGCAGCAGCAGGGGCTCTCTCGCGTCATCCTGTCACGGGAACTGTCCATCGAGGAGGTCGAGGACATTCGCCGCCACGTCCCGGATATGGAACTGGAGGTGTTCGTGCACGGCGCGCTGTGCATCGCCTATTCCGGGCGCTGTCTGTTATCCGGCTACATGAGCCACCGAGATTCCAATCAGGGGGCGTGCACCAACTCCTGCCGCTGGAAATACCAGGTGCACGAGGCGGAGGAAGATGACTCTGGTGACCTGATACCCGTTGCGTCACAGGAGCCGAAGCCTGCATACGTGTTGCAGGAAGAAGGACGCCCGGGTGAGTACATGCCGGCATACGAGGATGAGTTCGGTACCTACATCATGAACTCGAAGGACCTGCGCGCCGTGCAGCACGTACAGCGCTTCGTCGCTGCGGGCATCCGCTCGCTGAAGATAGAAGGGCGCACCAAGTCGCACTATTACGTGGCGCGCACCGCACAGGTCTACCGGCAAGCCATCGACGACGCCATACGGGGGCGGGTCTTCGACATGGGATTGATGGATGAACTGGAAACGCTTGCCAACCGGGGCTATACGGAAGGCTTCTACAGGCGCCATCCACCGGCGGAGTATCAGGCCTATGAGGCGCGCGGTGTACAGGCTAACCAGCAGTTGTTTGTGGGCGAGGTGACGGATGCGGGCAGTGAGTGGCTGCACATTAGCGTGAAGAATCGTTTCGAGAGAGGGCAGTCGCTAGAGCTGATGACGCCCAACGGTAATCACCCGTTTCGGCTCGAGACGATGGAAAACGAAAGCGGTGCGGCGCTTGACGCGGCCCCTGGTTCGGGTCATACAGTTCGTATCCGGCGCCCGGAAGGCGTCGCGGAGCAAGGGCTCACGTTCGCATTGCTGGTTCGCGAGCCCGATATCGCTGCAGCAATAGAACATGCGTGAGAGGCCCACGCGGGTCCAGAGGAGGTATGTATGACGTTTCTGGTTCTGGGACTGGTGCTTTTCATTGGCGTTCACATGGTGCCGTCCATGGGTGGCTTGAAAGGAAGTTTGACCGGCAAGCTCGGCGCGACCGGATATCAGGGTGTGTACTCCCTGCTGTCTCTGGCCGGGCTCGGGCTCATCATCTTCGGCATGATGCAGGCGCCGTTCGAGAACCTGTGGGTACCGCCCGCTGTGGGGGGTCTGCTGTGTTTTGGGCTGATGGCGGTGGCCGTGGTGCTATACGTGGGGGCGTTCATGCCGAGCAGCATCAAACACTTCACCCGCCACCCGATGTTGTGGGGCACGTTTGCATGGGCGTGCGCGCACCTGCTCGCCAATGGTGATCTCGCCTCACTGCTGCTGTTCGCGGGCTTCGGCGCATTCGCGATTGCCAAGGTATTTCTTATTGGCGCGGGACAGACCCCGGAACTGGGCCCACGCCAGCCGATCACCAAGGACATCATATTGTTGGTGGTGGCCGGTGCGGTGTACGGGCTTCTCACGTACTTCCACCAGTACCTGTCGGGAGAGGCGATACTATCGGCGTAGTCCGGTTTGACGGATGCGGGGCTGGACTACAGATCCAGTTCCCGCGCCATCTCGTCGCGCATCACGAACTTCTGAATCTTGCCGGTGACGGTCATTGGGAATTCGTCCACCAGCTTGATGTATTTCGGCACCTTGTAGTGCGCGATCTTGTCCCGGCAAAAAGCGGTGATCTCCTCGGCCGTGAGTTCCCGGTCCTCTTTCGGTTGCACCCACACGGCTACCTGTTCGCCAAATTTGGCATCCGGTACACCGAATACGGCGGCGTCCTGTATGCCGGAGTGGGTGAACAGAAACTCCTCTATCTCGCGCGGGTATATGTTTTCGCCGCCACGAATGATCATGTCCTTGATGCGACCGACCACCTGCACGTAACCGTCCTCGTCCATCACACCGAGGTCGCCCGAGTGCAGCCAGCCGGCGGCATCGATGGTCTCGTTCGTGCGTTCCTCGTCGTCCCAGTAGCCGCGCATCACGCAGTAGCCGCGCGTGCAGATCTCTCCGGTGGCGCCCACGGGTAGAACCTGGTCGTTTTCGCCCGAGATCCGTACTTCCAGATGCGCTGCCGGACGGCCGACGGTCTCGGTCTGTTTCTCAAGCGGATCATCGGCTACCGTCATGTGGTTGATGGGGCTGCATTCGGTCTGTCCATAGCCGATGAGAATCTCGTCCATGTGCATGTCGCTGCGCACCTGCCGCATGACCTCCACCGGGCAGGGGGCCCCGGCCATGATGCCGGTTCGCAGGCTGCTGAGATGGTATTCCGAGAAATCCGGCAGCTGCAGCTGTGCGATGAACATGGTCGGAACTCCGTGCAGCGCCGTACAACGCTCCGCGGCGATAGCCTCGAGCGTCGGCACCGGCTCGAAGGACTCGGAGGGAAAAACGGCCGTTGCCCCGGAGGTCACGCACACAAGTGTCCCAAGCACCATGCCAAAACAGTGGTACAGCGGCACCGGTATGCACAGTCGGTCTTGCTCGGTGAAAGCCATTCCCAGCGCCGTGGTATGGGCATTGTTGAGAATGTTGTGATGCGTGAGTGTGGCGCCCTTCGGGCTGCCCGTGGTGCCGCTTGTGAACTGGATATTGATGGGGTCGTCCGGGTGCAGCGGAGAGGCACGTTCAGCCAACCGGTCGGCCGACACGCTATCCCCCATACGACAGACGTCCTCGAAGTTGAACATCCCAGCGGTGTTATCGTTTCCCATGCGGATGACAGTGCTC
Source organism: Gammaproteobacteria bacterium UBA2168 (assembly GCA_002327525.1). Lineage (GTDB taxonomy): Bacteria > Pseudomonadota > Gammaproteobacteria > Pseudomonadales > Azotimanducaceae > JASLQO01. The sequence goes on from DCWG01000113.1 coordinate 3,239, forward strand.
ACGTGTGGCAGCTTGTCTGAGGCGAGCGCGCCCGGTGCGCAGGTGTCGAGCTCCGGAGCGAGTTCCTGCAACATGCCGATGTAGTTGCTGGTCTTGAAGGCCACACCGGTGATGACCGCCTTGCAGGACACCTTGTTCAGCGCGTATTCGAGCTCGAACACCCGGTATGCGGGATTGATGCACACGAGAATGGCACCGATCTTGGCTGTCGCGAACTGCGCCAGGCACCATTCCGCGCAATTGGTGGCCCAAATGGCGACACGGTCGCCGCGTTCGATACCCAGTTCCATGAGGCCGCCGGCCAGGCGATTCACCTGCTGGTGATACTCACGATAGGTCCAGCGTATGTTCTGGTGCCGGACGATCAGTGCGTCCTGATCCGGGAAACGCCCGACGATCTCGTCGAAGTACTGCCCGATGGTGGTGTACAGCATCTGCGCGTCGGACGGACCGCAGTAATAGGAATTCTCAAGTCGCATACTCGTCTGTCAGTGGTGGCTACTACGTGCCTACCTTATTAACGCAGGCCGATACCGTCCAGCGCCGCTGTGGGTCTGTTCATATAATCTCGAACCATGCACTATTGTTGTTTTGTGCACAAACGGGCGCTTGACGCGATGGATCTGGTTCCACTTCATGCAGCCTGCGCAGGGAGGGAATCAACATGCGTCGAAAACCAAAGGCTGGTGCGAGCAGATGTGACAGCAAATCTGAGCGCGCGGCAACCGCGGGCACCGGGCTCCTCATCGGGCTGATCTTTGTCTGTTGTGCGGTGCATGCGCAGGAGTTCTCAGCGCCGCTGCCCATCGAACCAACCGATGCGGTGGCAAACATCGCCACACCCTATCCTGCAAGCTACGCGATGGTGCACGACTTCGCTTTCGGCAGTCTGATCGACAGTGCCTTCGCTCTGGTGGACGCGGCCAGCGGCCGTTTCAAGGGCATGATCAGCGCTGGTAATTTCGCGACGCTGGACGTCTCCTCGGCGCGACAGGAGTTTTACGTCGGAGAGTCTTACTACAGCCGCGGCACGCGGGGCGAGCGTGTGGATCTGGTGAGCGTCTAC
>DCWG01000017.1:0-46900 GCA_002327525.1 Gammaproteobacteria bacterium UBA2168
GAACGCTCGGATGACGGTTGAATCGAACTAACACAACAGCTCGAACCCGGCACCCGCACCGGCATCGCTCACATCCCGGAAATCCACGTAATCAAAGAAGATATAGTCCACAAAGAGGCTCGCCTCGCCTCGACTGAACACCGGCAGCCAGCCGGTATCGAACTGGTAGCTGATCCCCAATCCCACGGTGTTAGTCTGGTAGGTCGCCGGTTCCTTATCGCGTGCGAGAAAATTCTGCGCGTTCTGGCATGGGTACAGATCATTGTAGAAATTGGCAGCCGTCTGCTCATAGTAACGGTACTTCGCTTCGAGGACCAATGCTCCCACTGGGTACGTGTAGCTCAGTTCGACGTTGTATGCATCAACTCCCCAGGTGTCCTGATAGAAACGGTACTCATCCTTTAAGGAGGCCCGGTACGGCATGATGAGCTGCCGGATTTGGCACACGTTCTTGAGGCTGAACGCCTGATGCCCGCTGAAGATGCGGAACCCGCTATCCGCGGGCTGCTGGTAAAACTGTTGGAAGAAGCGCGCTCGACGGCCGCTCTATGATCGTTCTAGATCACAGCTGGCTGGAGTATCGGCGTCTCCAATTGACGCGGCTCTTCCCCAAAGGTTGTCAGCTGCCAGGCATCTTCGCAGCGAAGCAGGGCCCGAGCGAGCTTGTTGTTGAGTGCATGGCCTGACTTGTAGCCCTCGAATTCACCCAGAATCGGATGTCCGAGCAGGTACAAATCGCCAATGGCATCCAACAGCTTGTGCTTGACGAACTCATCCTGATAACGCAACCCATCGTCGTTGAGCACCGCGAAGTCATCTATGCCGACGGCGTTCTCAAGACTCGACCCCAGACACTTGTTGATCGCTTGCGCCTGCTGGAGTTCATTGATCAGGCCGAACGACCGGGCACGACTCACCTGGTCCACATAGGAAGTCTGGGAGAAATCGAGCTGCGCACGCTTGGGGTAGCGGTTGTACACCGGATGATCGGCCACAAATGTATAGGAGGCCTTGAATCCCATGAAGGGCTTCAGTGCCGCTTCCGCATCACCCTGGTTGACCTTGATGGGCCGGGTAATCCGAATGAACTCCTTCGCTACTCTCTGCTCGACCAGACCTACTGTGTTGATGAGATAGATGAACGGTGCCGCGCTGCCGTCCATGATCGGTACTTCCTCGCTCGACAACTCGACGACGAGGTTGTCGACACCCAGACCCCACAGCGCCGACAGCAGGTGCTCGACGGTCGCGATCTGGATGCCGTTGTCGGCGAGACTCGTCGACAGTGTGGTGTCCGAAACGTTTTGCGCACTCGCGCGCACCTCGGCGGGTGCGTCGAGGTGCGTTCGGACAAAGCGGATACCAGAATGCTCCTCGGCAGGGCGTAAGGTCATCCGTACCTTTTCGCCGGAATGCACGCCGATGCCTATGGCGTGTACCGGCCGACGAATCGTGCGCTGCATGATGGGCGGCAGCGTCTTCGAAGCTGATTTCGGCATTGGGGGGTTCTTCTTTGTAATCAGCGATTTAGAGCGGAACTATACAGCGATAGTCAATGAAAATGAAGGAATAATGGAGACAATAATGGAGAAATATGAAACAAAAGTGTATTTTGTGAAACGGTATGAATTCTATATATTTCAATAAGTTAGCAAAATGGATATTTCAGAGGCCGGCTGCACTGAAACACTCTGAAACGAAAAAGTGAAAACGCATCCAATGCCGCCGAGCTCCCCTTGGCTGTAGAATCGCCCGCTCTGAACCAAACACCACGCACCGCATGCACGACACAGACTCGGTCACTCAGGCTTACCGGCTGGCAGTCGCGCCCATGCTCGACAGGACCAATCGGCACTGTCGCACACTTCATCGCGGCTACGCGCCGCACGCATTGCTGTTCAGCGAGATGATCGTGGCGGATGCCCTCGTACGCGGACAACGCCCGGATCTGTTGCACCATGGAGAACATCCCGCGCCGGTGGCCTGCCAGCTGGGTGGTTCTGATCCGGTGCTGCTCGCCGAGGCGTCGGACCTCGCCACACGCGCTGCCTACGACGAGGTCAATCTGAACGTCGGCTGCCCGTCGAATCGCGTGCGCAGCGGCCGTTTCGGAGCCTGCCTGATGGCAGACCCGTCGTTGGTTGCGCGCTGCGTGGGGGCCATGAAGGCTGCTACAGATCTCCCGATCACCGTGAAGTGCCGCCTTGGCATCGATGATCTCGATACTCAACGCCACCTCGTCGGGTTCGTCGACATGTTGGTGGACGCAGGCGTTGACCGGCTCTACCTGCACGCTCGCAAAGCGATATTGACCGGTCTGAGCCCTTCACAAAACAGAATCGTCCCCCCCCTCCAGCCCGAACGTGTCTACGATATCAAGGTGCGCTTTCCGACACTGGCAGTGATCATCAACGGAGGCATCGATTCAATAGAAAGCGCGCGGGCACACCTCGACCATGTGGACGGAGTCATGATCGGACGCGCCGCCTATCGCGACCCGGCCTTCATCAACGCCTTGCACGGACACATTTTCGGCTGGTCATCCGACACCGGTGATGCGCTCGCCAGTTGGCTCGCCTATCTACAGCGTCAGCTCGAGGGGGGCACACCACTTCGCACCATGACTCGTCACATGCTGGGACTATTCAACGGACAACCCGGCGCGAAGCGTTATCGCAGGATGTTGAGTGACGCAAACCGACTTCGCGATAACGATATCCAGCTGGTGCATGATGCTCTGGCCGGTATTACTTCGCCGCGAACGTTCCCCAGGGCGGCTTGAGAGGCGCTCATGCTGAAAAAACTACTGGAGCGCCTGAAAGAGAGCGAACCGGAACGGGAAGAGAATCTGGTCGCGCTGGCGGCGGCGACGCTCTTTCTCGAAGTGGCCTGGGCCGATCACGATCTTCAGGAAGAAGAGCTCACCGTGGCCCGCAACGCGCTGAAGTTCGTGCTCGGCATCGATGATGCGGAGGTCGACATACTGATGGACCACTCGCTCGAGCGTCTCGATGCCGCCGTCGGCATGCAGGCCTTCACGCGCGAGCTGGTCAACGCATGGTCACTCGAACAGCGCTTCGCCCTGCTGGTGCAGTTGTGGAAACTGGCGCTGGCGGATCAGCAGATCGATCGCTACGAGGAAGCCACCATTCGCAAGATCGCGGAGCTGCTGTACGTGCCGCACGCGCGCTTCATCGAGGCGCGACGAATCGCACGCGACGAATCTGGTTAGTGGGGTACAAGCCCCCTCGGGGAAGTCGCGCTTCCTCCCACCTCAGGCGCTCTTTCTGATAAGGCCACTGGCATTGCTTTCCTCATCCGCCTCAAGCGCGGCGACGAGGTCCTTGAACGCCTCCCGGTTGGACTCGTTCATACCCATTAGAACGCGATGCGCTTCGATGACATGGCGGCGCAACTCATCCTCGGACACATGTTTAATGGACGGCAGTTCTCTGAGTTGCGATGCGTTTTCAAGCGGTGGTTCGATGATGTCGAATACGTCCCAAAATCCCATCGACAACAGTATCCGGGTGATATCGGGATTGGTGCACACCAGTGTCGGTACGAATCCAAAGCGCTTCTCCGCCTGGATGGAGAGCTTGGCGAGGATGCCGAGCGAGGTACTGTCGATGCCGATGGTATCGTTGAGATCTACCACCACACCGCGAAACGCGTCATCGGCGAACATCCGGTCGAGATAGCCATCGACAGTGACGCATAGCGTGAGCCGCACGTCGCCCTCGAACTTGATGATGTGCACGCCATCGTATTCAGCAACCAGAATTCTTCCAGCCATCAATCTTCCCTGACTACCGTAAGGCACGTGATGTCATCCGGACAGGTGTGTTCATCGACCTGCAGCACGCTCCAGATATTCTCGATTTTCACACCTTCTTGGACCACATCCAGCAGCACTTGTTCTTTCTCAGGCAGCGTGGATTGCTCCATGATTTCGAGGATACCGTCCGTAAACACTACGAGACGTTCACCAGCGCACAGTTCCACGGTTTCAGCGTTGTATTCCACCTTTTCGAATAGTCCAATGGGCTTGCCAATCTGTTCCAGGTAGCGCGCACCCTTCCGACTCACCAGAATGGCAGGCGGAAAGTGGCCCGCATTGGCGAAACACACCGAATCGTGTTCCAGGTCCCCAACAGCGAGAAACATAGCCACGTGCTTGTCGATTTCTTGTTCCAACAGCTCCCGATTCAGCCATGCGAGAATTTCGCCTGGATCCTCGAGCATGCTCGGCCGGTATTCGCGCCGCAGCCGACGCGAGAAATTCTTGAGCAGCACCGTCACGAAAGCCGACGAGGCACCATGGCCGGAGACATCGGCAACGTAGAAGGCGAAGTAGCGTTCGCTGATACGAAAGTAATCGACGAAGTCGCCACTGAGGATCAGCGACGGTTTGATGCGATGGCGCAGCCTGTAGCGGTCGATGGCCATGGGGTTGGGCGGCAGCATGCCGAGCTGAATGTACCGCCCGGCCCGTTGATCGCGCTGTAGGTCGTTTACGTACTGTTCCAGGCGCGCGGCGGCCTGACCAGCGGCATGCTTCGCGCGCTTGAGCACGCTATCGGCCCGCTCGGCGATCTCGTTCGCATCAACCGGCAGTGCCCATAGATCGGCAAGGCCGGCACGCACGGACCGCATCAGAATGTCCCGGGACACGTCGGGCGTTGCAAGAACGATGGGGAGATAGGCGAAGTCTCCGGCGAGTTCGATGGCGCAATCGAGGTCGTCACACACGACCAGTTCAACCGGTGAGTGATCACAGGATTCGCGAGCCGTCTTCAGATTATCGGCCGCGGAGGTCTCGTAACCAAGCGCTCTCAATTCCTCTGCGATGCGCGTCGCTGCGCAATCGCCTTCTACAACCAGGAGGCTCATATAACCACTAACGCCAACCGACTACACTTGTATGGGCATCAATGGGTTGCGCACCCTACTCTCATCAATTGACATTGACAAGATCAGAAATCAACGCGGTGTAACTAGCACATGATCTGTCCGGTTCGATTTGCCGTATAGGGAGGCGAGTTGAACCGGGCTCGGTTGCTACAGGAGATGAGAATCATGAGATTCGAAGATGGGTATACGGGCTGGGAGGACAAGTGTCTAACGCTAACGCAGGAGCAAGCGGCAGAGCTACCGGGGGTCTACGCGAGGTCATTTCGGCGCTACGTTTCGCGTTACCAGGACTATGGGATAGACGGACTGATCGACAAGCGTATTGGAGAGGCCTCCCACCGGCTGACGCCCGTGGATGAGGCGGTGCGTCTAGAGACGCTCTATCGAGAACGCTATGAGGGCTGGAACGTGAAGCACTTCTATGAGCGTTACCAGGGCCATCACCGCGATGCGCGGTCTTACCGAGTATCCCGACACAACCCTGTCTGTCTTCCATGGGCCACGAAAACTGGCTCGCTATACGGCAGACGGGGCCCTGATTGAGGACAGACCTCAGAACAAGGAGAAATTTGAATGACCGTGTACTGCCGTACTTCGAAGAGCACGAGCTGCCTTTGTTGCGCATCCTTACTGATCGAGCAACGCAATACTGTGGTTGCCCGGAAAAACACGACTATCAGCTGTTCCTGGCCGTGAACGACATTGATCACACGAAGACCCGTGTGAACTCGCCACAGACCAATGGCATTTGCGAGCGCTTCCACAAAACGATCCTGCTGGAGTTCTACCAGGTTACGTTGGAAGAAGCTCTACGAGGATCTGAGCTCGCTACAGGCCGATCTGGATGACCGGCTCAACTACTACAACACTCAGCGCACGCATCAGGCTAAAATGTGCTATGGCCGGACACCGCCGAAAACTCTGATCGATGGCAAACAACTGTGGAGGGGAAAACTGATCGCTTAAACTTGACCTGACAGACACCTCGTTAAAACGGGCACCTGTCAGATCGGGTCGCAACTACTACACCTTAGTCCTAGACTCGCACCGCACACCGGGAAGTGCCGAGCACCCGAGATGACGCTCACTGTGAGTCAGGGCGCGATCAGCTGCCGCACTTGCCTTCACCGTCCTTACCCTCGCCGTCCTTACCCTCGCCGTCCTTACCCTCGCCGCATTTGCCCTCGGCGTCCTTGTCCTCGCCGCACTTACCCTCGCCGCACTTACCCTCGCCGTCCTTGGCTTCGGCGTCCTTGTCCTCCCCACACTTGCCTTCGCCGCATTTGCCTTCCTGTTCATCGGTCTGGGCGAGCCGGTCGTAACCGCCCTCCATCTCCTCAGCAACAAACAATTCGTCGGCCTGAGCAACCGTAGCGGTAGCCAGCGACGCCACGAAAGTGGTTCCCACGGCAGCAGCTATCGGCTTAACTCTACGATTCAACATTCCTGTTCTCCTCCAGTAGCAAAGGCGGCCATGCCGCCAGTATCGGTACTCGCACGCTTGAGATCATCTCGCGACTCGTCAACGATCCACAGAATCGATTCGACGATCAATCCGCGAACAACGCCCGCCATCCACTCCGGACTAGTTCGCGCTCTGAGGGTATGACCCCCCCGTATCTCATTCGTTCCATAATCTGATCACGCTTTCCCACCGGAATCAATCTCACCCCGATCAACGCAGTCCCGACAGTCTCTCGGCCTCGGTTAGCGCCTTTTCCACTTTCTTCTCCGAAATTCTGGGACGCCCGCTGGAACGGGCACGCGCATTGAGCGGTTGCGCGAAGACGCTGACCCGGAGTTCCTCGAGCTGAAATCCGATTTCGGCACATTCCGCGTCCGTCAACTGCCCCTCGCCACGCACATCGGCTAACCGCGATTCGAAACCAGCCATGCGCTCGGTCAGGGTACGATCCTTTCCCACCTTGCCCTGAAGATTGTTCAGGCGGTACATCGCGGCATCGAGATAGCGTGGCAAATCCACCAGAGACGCACTGCGCGTACTACGCAAGACGTCGGACGGCACCAGCCGCGCCATCTGCCGCGAGACATCCTCCTTCGCCACCGCGTATGCGGGTGAAGCGATCCGCTCCAGCAACTTCGCGAGTTCGAAACGTCGACGCATGGTCTCTTCCAGATGCTGCAGGGTATCGTTGAAGACGTCGGCCAGTTTCGGGCGTTCGGCTTCAAGCCGCTCGGTGAATTGCTCTGCCGAGACAGGCAACTTGCGCCCTTCGAAAAAGCAGTACCACGCAACCCCCAACAGTACGTCCTCGCGCAGTGTCCGTGCGTCACCAATGGTGGCAAATAGCAGGCCGAGATCTTTGCGCTTATCAAGCTCACGTTGAAAATAGCGTACCGCCGGCCCAAGGGAGAGCCACGCCACACGCGCATATCCGGTCCGATTGGCACGTCCTTGCTCAAGTCGCGTACTGAACGCACGACGCTCCACGGTATCACCACAATACACGAGCGCAGGGTATGCAAGCAGACGGCCACGCCCATCCTCTACCACCACTTCCGCTTCGACACCGCTGTCAGGAAACGCTGTAAGCCCCGTCATCCGCGAGTTCGCCTCGACATCGAGACGCTCGCGTGTCTGGGCGCGAAAACGATCCTTCAACTGCTGCAGGTGCCTGCCCTGGGCAAGCATTACGCCCCGGTCATCCCGCACCTGCACGTTCATCCTGAGGTGCGGATCCACACGTTCGGCATCCCACTGGTCCGCACTCACCTGCAGCCGATACATCTGCTTCAGGGCATCCGCCAACGCGATCGCGAATTTGCCCCGACGATAGACCTCCGGGCGCGAAAGCATGCGCGCGATCTCGGGCAACTTGTCAGCAATGGGCAACAGCTGTTTGCGGCTGCTCTTTGGCAGCGTGCGCAACCAGCCTTGTATCTGCGGCTCCAGCAATCCGGGCACCATCCATTCCACATCCTCGCCCACCAGAGCATCGAGCATGCCCACGGGTACTTCGACCGATACTCCATCATCGACTTCACCCGGCGCAAACCGATACCGCACATGCAGCTCGACACCCGCCTTATCGAAACGTGTAGGGAACTGTACCTCCGGATACGCAGCGTCGGCATCACGCAGTAGTAAAGAGCGTGTCATCAACAGGCTATGCACTTCCTTATGCTCTGCCTTGCGCAACCAGCGCTCAAGCGTGCGCATGCCCACCACCTGTCCCGGAAGGCGTTCGTCGTAAAACGCGAACAAAACGTCGTCGTGCGCCATCAGATCCCGACGGCGTCCGCGCGCTTCGAGTTCCTGCACCTCGGCAACCAGGCGCAAATTGTGTTCCAGGAAATCCGGCGCTCGCCTGACCGCTCCCGCAATGAGCGCATCCCGGATGAACAACTGCCGGCAGAGCTCCGGATCGAGCGACGCATAGCGCACCAGTCGCCGTTCAGCGAGCGGCAGACCGTACAGGCTGACGGTCTCGTAGGCCATGACCTCACCGCGTTTGAGACTCCAGTGCGGCTCGTCGTGACGTCGACGCAGCAGGTGTCCGGCACATTGCTCTATCCAGCGCGGTTGGACCCCCGCAACGGTTCTTGCATACACCCTCCTGGTCTCGGCGATCTCCACCGCCATCAGCCATCGGGGGCGTTTGCCCGCCAGCGCAGATCCCGGAAAAATCCGAAAGCTCAGGTTGCGTGCGCCCTGGTAGTTGCCTTTTTCGTCGTACCTCCCGATCAGACTCAGACATCCCGTCAACAACGCCCGGTGCACCGATGCCGGATTCGCCTCTTCCCGGTTCGGGCGCATACCAAGATGGCGGCAGGCGAGCAACAGTTGCCGATGTACCTCACGCCACTCACGCACGCGCTGGTAGTTGAGAAAACGCTGTGCCAGCGCCTTGCGCATACCGGAGCTCGTGGCGGATTCCCTCAGGTTTTCCAGCCAGCGCCATAAGTTCACGAAACTCAGGAAATCCGATCGCGAATCAGCGAAGGTCTCATGCGCCGCGTCCGCTTTCTCCTGCGCCGCAAGCGGTCGTTCTCGGGGATCCTGAATCGCGAGTGCGGCAACGATCACCAACACTTCGGCGAGTGCGCGTTCCCGGTTTGCGGCAATGAGCATACGGGCGAGTCTCGGATCCACGGGCAGACGCGCCATCGCACGGCCCGTGTCGGTAACCTGACCTTCTCTGATGGCTTCGAGTTCGTGCAACAGGCGCATGGCGTCGCGAACCGCACCCGGGTCCGGGGGCTCGAGAAACGGGAACCGCTCGATATCTCCCAGACGCCATGCACGCATCTGCAAAACAACGGAAGCCAGATTGACGCGCTTGATCTCCGGGTCCGTGAACTCGGGCCGTCCTAGAAAGTCGTCTTCGCCATAGAGCCGGTAGCACACACCTGGTGCGATACGCCCACAACGTCCGGCTCGCTGGTTTGCGCTCGCCTGAGAGATGGGTTCGATCGGCAGGCGCTCGAGCTTGGAGCGGTAGCTGTACCGGTTTATGCGCGCGAATCCCGGGTCCACCACATAGCCGATGTTCGGTACGGTGATGGAGGTTTCAGCGACGTTGGTTGCGAGCACCACACGGCGCGTGGTCGAGGTACGAAACACACGTTGCTGATCCGCCGCCGACAATCGGGCGTACAACGGCAACACCTCGAAACGATCGTTCAGATGCCTTCTGAGCAGTCGTGCTGTCTCGAAGATCTCCCGCTCGCCGGTCTGGAAGACCAGCACATCCCGTGGCCCCGGCCCACGCTGCGAGGCAATCTTCTCGAGCACCCCGACCAGAGTAGTATCGGCATCGTCATCGTCGGGAACGTAGCGGATATCCACCGGGTAGCCACGCCCGCCCACCTCCACCACGGGTGCATCGAAATGCTGTGCGAACGAGCGCACGTCTATGGTTGCACTGGTGATGATCACCCGCAGATCCGCCCGCCGCGCGAGCAGGCGCTTGAGGTAACCGAGAAGAAAGTCGATGTTGAGGCTGCGCTCGTGCGCCTCGTCGATGATGATGACCTCGTAACGCTGTAACCGCTTGTCGCGCTGGATCTCGGTCAGCAGGAGCCCGTCTGTCATTACTTTCACTATCGTATCGTCACCAACACGATCAGTGAAACGCACCGCATAGCCCACTTCGGCACCAAGGCCGACCTGCATCTCCTGTGCGATGCGAGTCGCCACCGTGCGCGCAGCCAACCGGCGGGGTTGCGTGTGCCCGATCATGCCCGTCCTGCCGAAGCCGGCTTTCAGGCATATCTTGGGTAGTTGTGTGGTCTTACCCGAGCCGGTCTCGCCGGCCACCACGACCACCTGCGAACGCGTGAGTGCCGCCACGATCTCGTCGACGTGTTCCGTGATCGGAAGCTCTGGCGGAAATTCGATGTTCACGCGGCCTGCGTCCAGCGTCTGGTAGGAGTTTCAGGAAGGGTCAGAGAATCCGTAAAACCTCATTACGTTTCCATACATCCACGCCCGGGGAATTCCCTATTATGAACAACGTTGGCTATGCAGTACCAACCGTTCAGGGAATGTAGTACCGAACGCAAGGGTTTAGTCGCCGAGAAGGCCGGATTTATGTCCGGCCTTTCTTTTTGTTATGTCGCACGCATCGCGCCCGACTTCCCGAACCCCACAAGGGGGTTCGCAACGCTCCAGGGCATCAACTTCGCCCCAGTTCGTCCACGCCCAACGTGTCGCATTTAACTACCTGTCGCGCGTCGCGCGCCAAAGGCACCAGCCTACTTGGACAGGTGTCCCATGCCTTCTTCGAGGCCGCGAATGGTCAGCGGGAACATCTGACCATTGACCAGTTCCTGGGTCATGCCCACGGAACTCGAATACTCCCAGGTTTCCTGAGGTGTTGGATTAATCCACACCAGCTTGTCATACAGGCTCGTGAAGCGCCCAATCCATTCGGTGCCGGGTTCCTCGTTCCAATGTTCGACGCTGCCACCCGCGTGCGTGATTTCGTAGGGCGCCATGGTGGCGTCGCCCACGAATACAACCTTATAGTCACCTGCGTATTTGTTGAGGATCTCGTAAGTCGCAATACGCTCGGACATGCGCCGGCGATTGTCCTTCCATACCGATTCGTAGATGAAGTTGTGGAAGTAGTAGCTCTCTAGGTGCTTGAACTCGGTGCGAGTGGCCGAGAACAGCTCTTCACACACCTTAACGTGCGCATCCATGGACCCGCCGATATCGAGGAACAGCAGCACCTTCACGGTGTTCTTGCGTTCGGGGCGCATCTTTATGTCGAGCATCCCGCCATTGTGCGCGGTGGAGCGGATCGTGTCGGGCATATCCAACTCTTCGTCCTTCCCCGTGCGGGCGAATTTGCGCAGACGCCGTAACGCCATCTTGATATTACGTGTACCAAGTTCCACCGAATCGTCCAGATTCTTGTATTGGCGCTCGTCCCAGACCTTTCTCGCTTTCTTCTTCTTGCCCTTGCCGCGTCCGCCGGGCCCCTTCTTGCCGTCCTGGTTCTCGTCTTCGCCTTCCTCGCCTTGTTGGCCTTCCTTGGCTTTCTCCGCTTCCGCCTTCTCGGCCGCTTCCTTTGCCTCCTTAAAAGCTTCGATCAGCTTTTCGAGTCCACCCAGAGAATCGATTTGCTCCAGTTCCTCGGGGGTGAGCGACTTCTCGAACTCCCGGCGTAACCACTCGTCCGGAATCAGTGATTCCAGCATGCCGTGCAGATCCTCCAGTCCTTTGAAATAGGCACTGAAAGCCCGATCGAACTTGTCATAGTGCTTCTCGTCCTTGCACAGACACGCTCTGCTCAGCAGGTAGAAATCGTCGATGTTCGCATACACGAGGCGCTGCCTCAGCGCCTCGATCAGGTCCATCAGCTCGCGCAACGTCGCTGGCACCTTGTATTTGCGAAGCGTAAGGAAAAAATTAATCAGCATGCTGCGTTTCTCTCCGGGTATCCTCTGTTAGTGCCTGCAATCAACCTCTGGAGTCGCGCCGGTTCATGAACGCCAGCCTTTCCAGGAGGTGCACGTCCTGCTCGTTTTTCACCAGCGCGCCATAGAGCGGCGGGATGGCCTTACTCGGATCGCGGTTAGTGAGGATTTCATCTGGAATGTCATCCGCCAACAGCAGCTTCAGCCAGTCGATGAGTTCCGAGGTAGAAGGCTTCTTCTTCAATCCCGGCACCTTTCGAACATCGAAGAAGATGTCCATCGCTTCCTTCACCAGATCTTGTTTGATACCAGGGTGATGGACCTCCACGATCTGTTGCATGGTCTCCCGGTCCGGAAAATTGATGTAGTGGAAGAAACAACGACGCAGAAACGCATCGGGTAGTTCCTTTTCGTTATTGGACGTGATGATCACGATGGGTCGCTGTATGGCCTGGATGGTTTCTCCGAGCTCGTAGACGAAGAATTCCATGCGGTCGAGTTCCTGGAGCAGGTCGTTCGGAAACTCGATGTCTGCTTTGTCGATCTCGTCGATGAGAAGCACCACGCGCTCCTCAGAGGTGAACGCTTCCCACAGCTTTCCCTTGCGGATGTAGTTGCGAATGTCCTTAACGCGTTCGTCACCGAGTTGGGAGTCGCGCAAACGCGATACCGCATCGTACTCGTACAGCCCGTTGATGGCCTTGGTCGACGACTTGATGTGCCATTGGATGAGTTCGAGGCCCAAACTGGAGGCTACTTCCTCTGCCAACAACGTCTTACCGGTGCCGGGTTCACCCTTGACCAGCAACGGTCGCTGCAGCTTCACGGCGGCATCTACCGCCATACTCAGTTCGTCGGTGGAAATATAAGTCTCGGTGCTATCAAAAATCATGCAGTATCTCGTGAGAGTTAGAAATGTGAATTGTGGTTACAAAGCGCGCTACTTTAATAAGGCACCTACCCCTAAATCAAGCCAAGCCTGCTGAACGTCCACTTATTAAGCGAAGGGTAGGTAAGTTATATAGTTATAAATATCAATTAGTTACATAATATTCCTAAGTATTCGCAGGAGGCCTGTTCCGGGTTGTGAGGTGCCACATCGTCACGATCACGACCACGGCAAGAACCCCTGCACCCAGCAGCTTCAGGGCAGGCCACGGTTCTCCGCTGGGTTGAAACAACCCTTCGAACAGCGCCACCAGGAAGGCGGGTGCAAAACGCCCCTCGAATCCGGGTACCGGCGCCGGCAGCATCAGCACCACGACGGCAAGAGAGCGCAACAACGATTTCCAGAACCGAGAAGCCATGGGCCGTGTCAATGCATAGATGCCCGCGACGGTCGCAAGACCTGCCACCATCACGATCGCCCATGGGAGAAGATACTGCACCTATTGCTCCACCCAGTCGACCACGTAGTTCTGCTCATCGTCGGTATGCACGAACTGCCTGGCAATGACACGGCCGCGCACAGACACGCCAACCTCGTGTACTTCTTCGCCGGACCCGATTAACAGATGGTGCCATGCCGGAAGATCTTCACCCCGAGCGATCAAACGATAGGCGCAGCTGGCCGGCAACCGATCGAGCTGGCACGCATTGTCCGCGCTGATTTCTATACAGGCGGGCACCAGTCGATGGCGCTGCGGATAGCGCGTGCACCGGCACGCATCCTGATCGAGCAGATCGCAAACTATGGCCGTGTAGTGCACCTGCGCGGTTTCATCATCCTGCAACTTGATGAGGCAGCATTGCGCACAACCATCGCACAGCGATTCCCACTCGGCGTCACTCATCTCAGCAAGCGTCTTGGCACGCCAGAAACTCACACCTCGGTGTCCGGGGATGAAGCGGTATTGCCGTTTACGCCCAGCTGGCGTGCCAATTCAGCTTCTAGCTCTGCGGGTGTTGGAGGCATCTGCAGGTAGAAACCCTTCTCCTCGATGGCAGCCATCACAACCGCTCCATCGGCGTGCGCCAGTTGACGGCGGGCATTCAGTTCGAATTTCAGAACCTCGACCGGCGTGCCGAACTGAGCCAGAAGTTCCTTCGATACTTGCTCAAGTTCGTCCGTGGCCCGCACATAGAGGTACATCCCTTCACGTTTGCTACCCTTGTACACCGCAACCTCGATCATGACTCGGTGAGAACCTGCTTAAACTGCGCGCCAATCAGCGAGAAGCGCCAGCCATGATAGAAGTCCGACAACTCACCAGTGTCATGGAAATGCCGAAAACAAAACTCCACGTCACGTTTTCGCGACAGCAATTCGGGTGCGAACTCATGGCGCTCGGCACACTCCCTGGCAAGCGAGCGCAAGCGTCGGGTAACGTTGCCCTGCCCCTGGGTCAAGGGTCGCGGTAACAGGTCAACCCGTGTACCGTTTGCCTTTGTATGCGCCATGACGAGGTCACCCGCATAACGGCGAGCCACCGGTCGCGGCAGAAGTTCGGCGACATCGCGTTCCTGCAGGCTTTCCATCGCGGCAAACGCAAACAGGTGTTCGTCCCACACTACCCTGTTGCGCGGGACGTCTTCTCGCATCGCCTGGCGTTCCCGCCATGCACACAGCGCTCTGAGCACCCCGAGCTCCCGCTCGTTCAGACGCCATGCCTTCTTCACGCCCATGAAGTAGCTTTCAGGCTGAGTGCGCGTGTACACGCCACGTTGGTACATGTCTTGCGCAAACCACTCGAGCCGCCCCAGATCGTCCAGAGCCTGCCTCTGGCGTTGATACATGGGTATGAGAAATTCGACATCCTCGCTCGCGTAGTGCAGCTGCTCCTGACTCAAGGGACGGCGCAGCCAGTCCGAACGCGTCTGGTGTTTGCCAAGCTCGATGCCGAGTTCATGCACGACCAGATTCGCATAGCTGGTGGAGAACGTATCCGACAGGAAGGCATGAGCGTACTGGGTATCGAACACGCCCCGCGGTGCACAGTCCAGATGGTGGGCCATCAACTCGAGATCCTCGGAACAGGCATGCATGACCTTGACCACACCAGGATCGTGCAACACGTCCACTAGCGGCTGCCAGTCTTCAATGGACAACGGATCGATCAACCAGATGCCGTCCGCGCAGGAGACCTGATACAAGCCCGCGATGGGAAAGAAGGTGTCCGTGCGCTGAAACTCCGTATCCAGGCCGATCACACCCGTCCATCCGCGGGCCGCCCGTGCGAGTGCCGCGTCGGAGTCGATCCACTTGGCCGTGTCGGGAGTGACCCTTTCTGGCCTGTCGGTTTCAGGTGATGTTACGCCGGCCCTGGATGGCATGGACGATGGTTCCTCCGTCGATGTATTCAAGTTCGCCGCCGATGGGCACTCCGTGTGCAATGCGCGTGATGCGCTCCACGGTGTTCCCCAGCAGATCCGAAATGTAGTGCGCGGTCGCCTCCCCTTCCACCGTGGGGTTGGTGGCAAGAATGACTTCTCGAGGCTTCAGCGCCCGCACGCGCACACCCAGCGCTTCGAGCCCTAGATCCTCCGGCCCTACCCCTTCAATGGGAGACAAGTGACCATGCAGCACGAAGTAACGCCCCCGGAAACCACCCGCCTGTTCGATGGCGAGTATGTCCGCGGGAGACTCCACCACACACAGCAATTCGTCACCACGCTGCGTATCGGCACACAGGCTGCACAGCCTCTCCTCACAAAGCGTGCGGCAGGCATCGCAACGGCGTACCTCCTCTACCGCTCGTGCGATCACCTCCGCGAGCCGCTGACCTCCCTCGCGATTGCGCTGCAGTATGTGCAGCGCCATGCGCTGCGCGCCCTTGGAACCCACACCGGGCAGAATTTGAAGCGCTTCGATCAAGCGGTCGATGAGGGGAGAAATCGTCACTTGCGAATGTGCCCTGCGCGACTGCCTAGAACGGCATCTGAGCGAGGGGCAGACCAAGCCCTCCGGCCATGCCAGCCATTTTTTCCTTCTGTGCCTCTTCAACTCGCCGCGCCGCATCATTGCACGCCGCGGCGATGAGATCTTCGAGCACTTCTTTATCGGATCCCGCGCGCGGGTCGAAACTCAACAGGCTATCGTCGATGTCGACACGCCGAATCTCATGGCGGCCGGTCATTGTGACCTTCACCAGGCCTGCCCCACTTTCGCCGGTCACCTCTAACCTGGCAATTTCCTCCTGTGCCGTGAGCATCTTCTGCTGGATTTCGCCAGCCTGTTTCATCAGATCGCCGAGATCCTTAAGCCCCATATCAACCTCCACCACTTCCAGCGTTCACCGGACGCACCCGGTCAAGCCTGCCATCGAAATCCTTCAACAACGACTGCACGGTGTCATCGTTCTCGAACACCCGTTCGGCTCGTGCCTGCAGCTCTGTCTGCACTCGTGCGCGGCGCGCGGCCGGAGTTTCCAAGTCTGTCGGCCCAATCATGATATCCACACTGACCGGCCTGCCAACCTCTTCTTCAATTGCGCGCTTAACGCTCGCAATCACACCGTCGTTCAACAGCAGACTTCTGCTCTCATCGAGCAGGAGCCGCCAGCAATCATCCTCGGCCGCGAGCAGCACACAGTCTTGCGTCAGCGACTGAGCCACGCCGGAAAGCCGTAGCCGGGCAACCATTTCACACCACATTTCATGATCATCGCCACCGCCTTTCGGCTGCGACTCATCCACCGCATCCGGTGCGGCCGCATCCGGCGCCGCGTTCGTGTATGCATCTCCGCGCTCCGTTGGTCGGCTCGCCGCTACCTTGCCGGCACTTCCTTCATCCGGCGCGAAGGCGAGCATCCTGAGCAGGGTCATCTCAAACGCCATACGCGGCTCAGGCACGACGTTCACATCCCGATAGCCGGTGACCGCTATCTGATAGAACAGCTGCAGGGCCTCGGGGCTGAACGGTCCGTCACCCGAGCCGACCGCGCTCTCAACCGCGAGACGGTGAAGTTCGCCGATCAGCTCAGTGAGTGCTGCATCGAAATCTGTGGACTGGTCTGCCAGCTCGTCACAGATCTGTACGATACGCCCGGCATCCGTACTTGCCACCGCATCGATGACCGCCTGCACCTCGTTACGTCCCACCGCACCCAACATGCCGGCCACATCCCCCGCCATGAGGCTACCCTGGCCGTATCCCACAGCCTGGTCGGCAATGCTGAGTGCATCTCGCATGCTGCCTCGCGCCGCTGCTGCGATGATCTCAAGCGCTGCCTGTTCGAATTTCACTGACTCCGCGTTGAGCACGTCAGCCAGATGCGCCGCGATCTTCTCCCGTGAAATGTTCTTCAGCTGAAACTGCAGGCAGCGCGATAACACCGTGATCGGTACCTTACGCGGATCCGTGGTGGCGAGCAGAAACTTCACGTGCTCAGGCGGTTCCTCCAGAGTTTTCAGCAGTGCGTTGAAGGCCGCCGCGGAGAGCATGTGCACCTCATCGATCAGATACACTTTGTAACGGCCGCGTGTCGGCCGGTACTGAGCATTCTCGAGCAATTCACGGGTATCCCCAACCCCCGTACGCGATGCCGCGTCCACCTCGATCAGATCGATGAACCTGTTCTCCTGCACTTCCACGCATACCGAACACTCACCGCACGGTGTGGAGGTGACGCCAGTTTCACAGTTCAGACCCTTAGCGACGATACGTGCAATGGTCGTCTTGCCCACTCCGCGCGTGCCCGCGAACAGATATGCATGATGCAGCCGATCGTGGTCGAGTCCATGCTTGATGGCACGCACCACATGCTCCTGCCCCACCAGGGATTCAAAATCACCTGGCCGGAATTTTCTCGCGAGAACCTGATAACTCATAGTGCGCTATTCTAACCCGCATCATGGCTTTCGACGCACATCCTCTGGTAATCGGGCACCGCGGCGCTGTGGCACTCGCACCCGAGAACACCCTGGCCAGCTTCCACGCAGCCATATCGCTTGGCGTGCACGCAGTGGAACTCGACGTGCAGTGGCACGCCGGTGAGTTGTGGGTGATCCACGACGACACCCTGGAACGTACAACCAACGGGGTCGGCCCCCTCACAGGACTCTCCAGAGACGAACTGCTCTTGCTCGATGCTGGCGATGGCGAGCGCATTCCCCGGCTACAGCAGGTTCTCGACAGCCTGCCGGTATCCGTCGGGGTCAATATCGAACTCAAGGGACAGGCTACTGCCGAACCGGTGGCCAGGGCGCTGACAGACACACGGGGGCGTGATGTGCTGGTCTCCTCTTTCGACCACGGCGAACTCCATCGGTTCTTCGAACTCGCTCAACCCGGTATCAGGCTTAGCCCGCTTTTCTACAAATGGCAGGACGATGTCTGGCAGATCGCGCGAGATTTCAACGCATGGTCAGTCAATCTGAGCGAAAGGCTTGCGACAGCGGCGAGGGTCGAGGCCGCACTTTCACACGGCCTGAAGGTTCTGGTTTATACCGTCAACAATCTGTCGAAGGCGCGCAAGCTGGTGCGGCATGGTGTGGCGGGTGTGTTCACGGATCGTCCGGATGTCATTACGCCTACCGCTCTAGGCGATCGATCTCCTTAGAGAGATCGTAGCGGCTGTCGGTCACGATTTTCTCGAGTACTTCGATACGCTCTGACAACTGCTCAAGTTCGGTGTACACACCCTCATCGACAGACACATTCGCCTCTTTTTGACGTGTCTTGAGGTATTTGTCGACTATCCCGGCGGTGACGCTGATCGCGACGATCACAACCACCATGGTATATAGGTCCATTCCACTTGCTCCTTTGCTCGTTGGCTGTTCAGTCCAGTTGTGCTAGCGCTCGACCGTGTCGCTCGTGACGATACGCTGACTCACCGATCCGATGCCGAGGATTCGCTGCGACACCATGGGGGAGCCGATGTAGGTAACCCGCGCGGTACCTGCAACCTTTACATCCAGAATTTCCGCCGCCTTGAGTGCCACTTCTCCGTAACCAAACACATCGACCTCGAATGATCCGCTGCCCTTGCCATCAAGCGCCAGGTCTCTCACGTCGGATCCGCTCAGCTTTGCCATGTTCCGGCCGTCGCTGACAATTTCCACCCGATTACTCAGTACCACGTCGTCGATGGCGCTGGCTTCGGAGTCGATATAGAGCGCTCCGTCACTGCTCTCTATACCGCCAGGTGGGAGAGCACCGCTTCGGCGCCCTGCGCCCTCACAGTCCCTTGCGAGGTGGAATCCTGCACGACATTGAGTGTGCCGGTACCAGAGAAGTAAATACGATCGAAATCCTGCACCTGATAGGCTCGCGACTGCGCCCCGGCCATCACCAGGGAGACCATCATGACAATTGCGAGCAAGCGGGCGTACCGCGCCCACCATCGTCGATCTTGTTGAGCTCCTTCTGTAGCTCGTAGTGGCCTGAGGTGATATGCGTCTCAATACGCCGCAGTTTGAGCTCGGTCTCGCGCAGGTCCGCCTGCACGTTGCGCAGCGAGCCGCGCGGTGACAGTCTGGGGCCTAACTCCGGCGCCGGTGATGAATATTTATTGTCTTTCACGCTCTTGCGCTCCTTGCGCCGTTTTTTTCGCCATGAACGCGTCTGTGTCTCAGGCGGCTCGTCCATTACGAAGTAGGCGATGAAGTATGCGGGGAAAACGATGCTGGGGAGAAACAACAGGCCGGTGATCGCCGCACAGCGCACTACCCAGGCCTCCACGCCCAGATAGTTAGCAAAGCCCGCGCACACTCCGCAAATCTTCTCGTTTTCCGGATCCCGATAGAGCTGGCGGGCGGGCACCGGATCGTACGAGTGCCGTCGATGGCGTTGACGATTAGGGCGCAACCGTTCCCGTTGCGCAGAGGGACCATTCGCTGCATCCGCCGATGCACGCGTCCCACTCTTGCGATCACCCAGTTCCCGTTCGAGGCGAGAGGTGGTTTCTTCGATCAGTGTGGTAGCGCGTCCGGTTAGTTCTTCCTTGGCAGTAACAGCGAGTTCCTGAACCGCCTTCTCCAGCCGTTCTACGGCGGTCTGAAATTCCTTCGAGCGTTTGCCCACTCCGGGGCGAGACTCGTCGAAATCGCTCATCGCGACTCTCCCGCGGTCACGCGCTTGCGCCATTCCGGGGTTTCTGAATCCAGAATCGCCTCGAGAGTTTCAATTCGATCGATCATGCGTTCTGCCTGAATCGACAGCGCCTCCAGCTCGGCGCGCTCGTCCTCGGACAAAGCACCCTGCGCGCGCTGCTTGCTGCGATAGTGCATGAAGATCCACGTGGGAGCGACGATGCACAGAAACAATACGATCGGAACAAAGAACGCGACAACCATGCCGTCCATTTGAAGCTCCCAGGAGGCTATCCGGTTAGTGAGTGGCTTCGTTGCGGCCTTGCTCGTCTTCCGAGGCGCTCATGCGAACCTTCAATTCGTCGAGTTCGCCGTCAATGTCCTCGTCACTGTCAAGTTCGCCGATTTCATCCGACAGCGTTTTCTGCCCCATATCATACGCCTCGATTTCACCTTCGAGGTCATCCATTTTGCGTTCGTACAGTTCGAAACGCTGCATGGCGTCGTCCACATTGTGCTCCGAAAGCTGACGGCGCACTCCAAGCCGGCTCTTGGCCGCCTGACCGCGCACGATAATGGCGTTCTGCCGCGCCTTGGCGTCCTTGATCTTGGCCTGCAGCGCGCCCACGTCAGAACTGAGCTTCTCGAGCGTATCGTCGAGCAACGTCAGTTCCTTGGAGATCGTCCCCACCGCCTCGGTGGATTTGTTGCGCTCCACAAGCGCGCCTTTGGCGAGATCATCACGGCCCTTTCGCACCGCGACTTCCGCCTTGCGCTCCCACTCATTCGCCTCGCTTTCGTGCCACTCACAGCGGCGCTCGAGTTCCTTGCGCTCTGCAATAGCGCGCGCGGAGGTGCTGCGCACTTCCACCAACGCCTCTTCCATCTCCTGGATGATCAGCCGAACCATCTTCTCCGGATCTTCCGCCTTGTCCAGCAGGGCATTGATGTTGGAGTTGATGATGTCGGACAAGCGCGAAAAGATACTCATCTTATTGCTAGCCTCAGTTGTTGAATCCTTTGCGCGTGATACCAGCTCACGTCGCAGTCACTCATTGGGTTACAGAATCCGTGCCAATTTTCTGAATTTACTCTATCTAATTGATTTATTTACTATTATTCTGATCGCAAAGGTGCGACACGCTATTTCTCATGGCATCTTTCACCAACTGTTGGCAGAATTCACCTATGCGAACTGAACCTGACCGCCTGCTTGGCGAGGCGCCCTCCTTCCTCAAAGTGCTCGAGGAAGTGTCTGCCGTGGCGCCACTCGAGAAACCCGTACTCATCGTCGGCGAGCGTGGTACCGGCAAGGAACTGATCGCCGCGCGGCTCCACTTTCTGTCCAATCGTTGGGAAGGCCAGTTTCTCAAGATGAACTGTGCCGCCATCTCGGATTCATTGCTTGAGAGCGAGCTGTTCGGACATGAAGCCGGTGCCTTCACCGGTGCAGCTAAGACTCATCGCGGTCGTTTCGAGCGGGCCCACGGCGGGACACTGTTTCTCGACGAACTGGCCACCACGTCCACGCTGGTCCAGGAGAAACTGCTCCGGGTCATCGAGTACGGGGAATTCGAGCGGGTCGGCGGTAACAAGACCCTGTATTGCGACGTCCGCCTCGTGGCCGCGACCAACGACGATCTGCCTCGCCTCGCCGAACAGGGCAAGTTTCGCGCCGACCTGCTCGACCGCCTCGCCTTCGACGTGATCACGTTGCCGCCGCTGCGTGAGCGCGAGGCAGACATTCGGCTGCTGGCGGAGTATTTCGCCATCACCATGGCGAGTGAACTGGAACGGAACTTCTTCCCGGGCTTTTCCGCGCGTGCTCTGGAGGCCCTGAACGACTACGACTGGCCCGGGAATGTGCGGGAACTGAAGAACGTCGTCGAACGCGCCGTCTACCGCTCCGATCCCGATGACGTGGTCGACGAGATCGTCTTCGACCCATTCGATTCACCCTTCCGTCCCAATGTCGCACAGCACCAGGCCGCGGACACCGTAAACCCGACGTCCGCCGCCGTGCCTGCTGCGCAGTTACCGACCGACCTCAAGGAAAGTGTGCGCAAATACGAGATCGCCATGATCGATGCGGCGCTCGACGAGGCAAAGCACAACCAACGCAAGGCCGCGGAGTTATTGGGCCTGACCTATCATCAGTTCCGCGGCTATCTAAAGAAATACGACGTACTGAGTTCCTGAGCGGCGCTCAGCGCGGTGCGTCGGACATGGGTAGCCGCCAGAGCACGAACAGCGCACCGGCAAAGCCCGTGAGCAGGATTGTGAAGGCCGGAATGTAACTGCCGGTCGTCTCGAACATGAAGGTGGCAAATGGCAACCCTGCCAGGGTGAATGGTACCGTCATCGGAAACATCAGCCCCATCACCCGCGCGAATGCCTCACGACCGAAAAACGTCGCGATGAGCACCGTCCAGAGCGGCATGATGCCACCGTAGCCTAGCCCGAACAGGCATCCCGCAAGGATCAGACCGACATAGCTGTCGAGCAGGATGATGAGTGCCAGCCCACCCAATTGACAACACAGCGATATCGCCATGGCCCAGCGCTTGTCGAAGCGGTCGGCCAACATGCCGAATAACGGTTTCGCAGCCGCTCCGCAGGCCGTCATGAAGGCGACCACACTGGATGCCTGCATGACGGACAGGCCTGTATCTGTGGCATGCGAATGCATGCCGAGAACCACCGTTCCGATACCCATGAATGGCGGTCCGACCAGAAGCGCCAGCAGACGCACCTGAGGGTCCCGCAGGGCGCGCGTGAATGTCCAGCTATGCGCATCGCCCGTGATGACCACAGGGGGCGCCGCCGCGCCATCCGCGTAAAGCCCCATGTCCTCGGGACACTTGACCGCGAACTTCCACGTCAGCGGGATCATGATCACCGGAATCGCAATCGCAAACGTCATGGGCACGGACTGCCAGCCGAAGTTGAGGACTAGGTGGCTGGCAAGAGGCACGAGCACGGTTCCGGAGATGGTGATGCCGAATTGCGAGATGCCAAGTGCGGTACCGCGGCGATCGAAAAACCAGTTGGTGAGCAGCGCATTGCAGGGCAACGCGCCGGTCAGCGTGACACCTGCGCCGACCATCAATCCAAAAGAGACGAACAACTGCCATAGTGCGGTCGTCTGAGAAAGCATGAAAAAACCGATACCCATGAGACCCGCGCCGGCCCACATGAGCCCCCTCACCGAGCGCTCGGCCACCATCTTGCCTACCCACGGGCTGACCAGCGCGCCAAACAGCGTCTGCAGCGAGAGCGCCAGCGAGACCAGGAAACGATCTGCCTGCAGGGCCTCCGTGAGCGGTACCAGCAACACGCTGAATACGTAGAATCCCGTTCCCATGGCGAGGAACTGCATGACCAGCGTGAACCCCACCACGTACCACCCAAAGAAGACACGTCTCTTCTCGATGTTCGTATTCGCTACCAGCGTTTTTACCCCAGGTGGTGGTTGTTCTTGTCTGTGTGAGAGTCAAGGGGGGGCAGAGGGATTCCTCACTATGGCATTTCCCTCTGACCCCCTCTGACCCCCTCACCCTACCCCATCGGCCCGCAAGCGCTCAATCCCGATGTATGAACCGATAGCCGACCCAGGCGATCAGGGGCAGCGCAACCGCGCCCACGAAGGCAAGCAGTGAGGATTGAAGCTCGCTGGCAGCGGATCCGATGCCGGCAAACACCACCGCCACTCCGATGTTCGCAAGCCCCGTGATCGCGACGAAGCGCGCGAACGGGTACCCGGTAATGCCCGCAGAAATGGTGACCACCTCGGCGAGCATCGGAACAGTACGAGTCACCACCAGCACAGACGCACCGAGACGACGAGACACCTCGCGCGCTGCGTTCAGATCGTGCTCACCCAGCATGCCCCTGGCCAGCGGCAGAGCGGCGAATCTGCCGGCGGCATAGCCCACAGCACAGCCGATCGTGAGACCGATCCATATGACGAATGATCCTAACATCCAGCCAAGCAGCGAGCCGGCGAGCGTGTTGATCAATCCGTTGGGCACCGGCAGAAACACGTCGGCGGCCAGCGCACCGACCACGACGCTCGCCGTGACAAACGGCCTGTCGCCGGTCCATTCGACAATGCGCGCGAGCATTACATTCGATTCATCCTCAAACAGCAGCAACGGAATCACGAGTGTCGTGATTAGTATGATTACCACACTCGTCCACTTCACCCACGCGGGTATTTGCATCCCAAACTCCCATTGGCCGTCACGCTTGCGCCCTGTAAACTGCGCCCTCCCGGAGAGGTGGCCGAGCGGCTGAAGGCGCTCCCCTGCTAAGGGAGTATGGGTTAAAAGCCCATCGAGGGTTCGAATCCCTCCCTCTCCGCCAAATTATATAGGGGCCAGCGGCCCCTATATAATTTGACAGTGTGGGCGGTGGGCCGGGCCCTCCCGGGTTCGAGCCGAGGCCTCACTGCAAAGCATGCTTCGTAGTGAGACCAAGTCGACGTCGTCACGCAGTGACGGCGGCCCCGAAGGGGTGAGGGCGGCGGCCTGAACCGACCACTGAATAATCCCTCCCTCTAGCTACCGCATGCGAGAGCATGCTGGGCTGTTCGAGTTGCGCCGCTCGCTCAATCTGAGGTATCCATCCGCGATGGCAGCCCTCGGTTTAAGAGGGGCGTCGATACCTTCTATCCGTCGAGATTCGCCCTAACCAGCATCATTGAGAGCGCGAATCGGAATCCGACCCGTTCAACTGGGCAGTTGAGGATCGTCACCCGAGAGTGAAGTGGCCGCCAACAACTCCCGAAACTTACTTCTCTCGATTCGATCCTCGAATCCCGCCCGGCGTAGTCTTTGGAAGTATTCTTCGATTTGCCTGATCTGAAGGGTGCCGACGATTTCAATGCCCTTCTGGATCTGCTGAGGAGAGGTACCTTTGCCCGCCAGCACGATCATGGCCTCGAAGAGCGCCGAATCGAATTGATTCAGGCTGAAATTTTCCGCCTCGTCCAAGGCTGCGTGAAGCTGTTCCTTCCGTTGCGGTGCGTTGTCCAGAATCCACTTGAGGTGTTGGAGACCGTAGGAGACGTGACGTGCCTCATCCTGCATGACCAGCTGAAACATTCGCTTATCCACGGGAGTTGGCGAGATGAACTCGCTGAACCGGAACATCGTAAGAATGTTTCCCTCCGCCAGCAGGTGCATGAAAGCGCTGGCTTCACTGTAGGTATCGCTGTCAAGAATTGCCTTCAATGTGTGCTCGACCTGCGGCAAGGCCTGCATGAGCCCCACGCCCCCCGCCAGGGCACGTTTGCGGAATACCTCGGCATGCCTTGCTTCATCGATTGCCTGCGTGGCGATGAAACCTTTGACCTCATGGAATTGATTGTTCATGCGCCAGCACCACTTGGCCGGCAGGTCGGTTGCGATCATCTCGACCTCTGTAAAGAAGGTACAGAGTTGCGCGAAGGCGATCTCCATTTCCTCCGACGTCTCATAGCGCGCCAGATCGTTCCATGGCACATCCGTCGTGGCGTCCCATTGTCGGCTTACCGCTTCTTCGTAAAACGACGCCACTCTGTAGGCCCAGACATCGCTCTTGACATTCAGATCCGGGCCGAGATCTGCTTGGCGCTCGACCTCGAAGGATGCGCCCCGGGGTGCACAACCACGCGGACCCCGGGGAATTTCGGGAAGTTCGTCATAGCCGTAGCTTCCCTGATTGAGGTCGATGTACGTAAGACCTCGCTTCTCGCTGGCTATGTTGATTTCCAATTGTTCCGTCCCGGCATCCATCCAGCCGAGATCGAGATTTCCCTTTCGAATATCCTTCATCCGTAACACGAAGTCATCATCAGCCAGGTAGTCGGTCGATCCGTAGTAGCTCATTTTTCGTCTCCTCGGAAAGCGCTCAATTCTCGATCAGCTTCAAGAAAGCCGATAGCGGACTGCGATCCGCACGGTTGCCCAATCCCGCACTGACACAGCGCTCAAGATACTCTTCTATAGTGCGGCGATAGAATCGGGATACTGTCTCGAATCCGCCGGACATCAGGATCAAGCTTTCGATCAGTTCGCGGGATCCCAGAAAGCCGACCAGTCCATTCTCGACAAGGTCGAGATGGTCGTTGATTTCTATGGCCTTGCTGGGGTGGGCTTCGACCAGCCCCCGAACCTGCCGGATCCCATAGGCGATCGGCCGGGAAGAATCCTCAGAGAGTTTCATCCCGAGCATCGAATCTGCTGAATTTCGAGCGACGAACTCGAAATGGCGGCCTAACGCCTGGCCGATTGAGTAGAGAGTCAGGTTGGTTGCCGCGGATGCCAACGGATAGCTTTCTGAATCGATGACGCTCTTCAGGAATTCACCCAATTCCCAGGAGTCTTTTCCCAGCGATTTATGTCCGAATAGTGCACGCTTTCGAAAGGCTTCAGCGAGTCGTGCCGCATCAAACATTTGCGCGCAGAGCAGGTACTTGATTTCGTGGAATTCCTGGTTCATGAGCCAGACCCAACGCGATGGGACGTCTGCAGCGACCAGGAAGATCGATGTCAAGCCGGTCGCCAGCTGCCTCATGGCTTTATCCTCGTCCTGGCTATAACCGGGAGAATTGAGGACCAACCAGGGGATCATACGTGCCGGTGCCCAACGCCGAGCCTTGCTTTCCTCGAAGAGCTCTGGACCATTATCGGCCCAGACATCGCTCTTGCGATTGACGCGGTAGCCGAGCGTAGGCAGGCCTTCGGGCAATATCGCCCCCCGTGGAGCCATCGAGAAATTATGTCGAACGATGTCGGGGATCGACTCCGGTCCGTAAAACGGATCCTGATTGATGTCATCCAGGGTCAGGCCCCGGGAGGGTTGGGATGCAAGGGCTCTTACGGGGTGGGGGCGCTCCTTCATCCACGAAAGGTCGAGTTGCCCACTCATCACCTGCATGACCTTGCGAATCAGGTCCTCGTCTGCCGAATAGTCCTTGGGTGCGATATAGGCCATCAGTTGATCTCCACGTCGAGATTCTTGGCTTCGTCAAGAAATGCCTGGATGGTGGCCATGAAGCGGTAGAAACGGTCGTGACCTTCGGGGTCTTCGTATTCGACGCTCATGATATCGCCCATATGAGTTAGGGAATTGATCGTATGGCTTGCGTCGGCTCCATCATTTTCCTGAATGGATGCGAGCATTTCACACCAAAGTTCCCGTTGGGCGTCCAGGACGAAATCGAGATTCTCGGCATCACCTCCCTCCGCGACTTCCACGCACTCGTAAATCTCGAAAGTGATCGAATACAGTTCGCTCCCGACACGGATGCCGAAGGTGGTGTCGCAATAACCCAGTTTTTCAAAGGCCACAGCTTCATCTTTGGTACGTTGTTGGAGCGCCTGGAAAAAATCCAGGGAGGGAAAGGGCAGGCTCATTCGGATTCTCCCGTGCTCGTTCGTAGGTTTCTCTTCGAGGCTCGCGGACAGGATTCTAGAGTTTCTCCGGCGGTTGGATTTCGCCCGACGGCGGTGCTTCATCCACGGCAATCAATCATCCGGCGGTGGCAGTTTCAGACCGTCCGCACGTCCGATCCAAAGGCTTTCTGTCGTTAGCGTGCAAGTCCCATACTGCTGGCTACAACGTCTATGCCGGTTGAACCCAGTACACCGGTACGAATCTCCACTTTATTCAGAAACAAACTAGCACGTATCAAACAAATAGCCAGCATATTTCGGAGATTGGTGGCCTACCAAGCACAGGCGACGAAGCGACACAGCCTGTACAACCTCCCCGGAAACTGCCGACAAGCCTCCTGAACCGGCAACAGGACTTCGTCGCCGAAAGAAGCCACTGAGAACTCACCACATCGCCCTGCCAGCATTCGGTTACAGTCTCTGGAGAAATGGCGCGGCAGGGCGCTGTTTCTCAATCTCAGAATCCCTCGAACCGCTCGCTGCCCAATTGCGTGTACATCCCCGTTTGCACACCGCACGGATTGCGTCGGTACAGAGTCGTTCTGATGCTCCGAAAACACCACAAGTTCTCCGGTGTCGTATTCCGCTACTAACCACCTGGAATCAATGACCTCCAGCTTCAGGTCCCGCAGGAGCAATGCCACAAGCAGCCGGGAAGTCACCCGGCCGCTTGCCCGTCTCGTCCTCGAACACCCTCCCGGGTGGAAAAATGCCAGCCATCTTCGGCATTCTGCATTCGTTTCGCGGATTCGGGTCCATTGAGGTTGTCCAGAAGCAGCCCCCGTACTGGAACTGATGCGCCGGGTCACCTCGCTCAGCAGCATGTTGATTACCACACGCTGAGCGTTGAGACAGCAACTCACCCGCGCCATGACGTCAGGTTCGTCGGCACTCAAGACCATGAACAGAGTACGCCCCAGCGAACAGCCTTCCTTCCAAACGATGTGCAATCGTGCCGATAACCTCCGTGTACGATTCACACAGACGTTAGGAATGCGTTCTCGGCTTTTCTGAAACGCCGGTCACATTTGGCGACGGCACCTGACATTTTTTTTGGTCAGTTGCCGCCGACCACACCCTCCGCCTTCAACCGTCCGATTTCGGCTGCAGAGATATCGTACTCCCGTAGGATCTCGGCGGAGTGCTCTCCTATCCCTGGTGCGCGCTGGGGTGTGAGCTGACCCTCCGACGACAGCTTAATCGGAGTAGCAAAAGTCCTCTCTCCACCCGGCAAGGCGGCTTCGGAGTCGAGGAGCACACCGTTGGCGAGCAGCTGCGGATCTTCAAGCACCTCTGCGTTGCGCATCACCAGGCTGTGGACAATACCGGCCTCGTCGAGGCGGCGGCAGAGCTCACTCGAATCGATGTTTGCGAGGGCTTCGCCGATCATCTCACGGGCAAGAAAACGGTTGCGAAACAATGGCTTCACCGGCTGGAACCGCTCATCGTCCAACCACTGCGTACGTTCGAGCACATACACCAGCTTCGGCCAGTCACGCGCAACGTTTTGTATCACGATCAAGACAAAACGCTCATCGGCGGTGCGGTAGACGCCCTGCACGGGATTGGACCAGCCTTCCTGATCACGTCTTGCGGCGGTATCGACCCCCGCCATGACACCCTGCAGGTTGAGGCCGTTAGCCCACGCACCCGTTGCCACGAGCGACGTGGAAACCATACTGCCTTCGCCGGTTCGGTCACGCTTATACAACGCCATCATGATGCCGGCGAACAGCGTCATCGAGGTAGCATGGTTGCCTCCCCCCCCCGCCGGCATCGAGGGTGCGACGTCCTTTTCATGCATCATGTCGAGAATTCCCGTCCGCGCGAACCATGCCGTGAAGTCGAAGGCACGCCGCGCAGACTCTGGACCCTCCAGTCCGTATCCTGAGATTTGGGCAAATATGAGGCGTGGATTGACTGCCCTGAGCGTCTCCCAGTCCAGGTCGTACCTATCGAGTTGCTGGGCACTGAAGTTGACGACGAATACGTCTGCCTTTTTCAGCATGCGCAACAGCACTTCCCGCCCTGCCCCGGTGGTGATATCCATCGCCAGGCTGCGTCGATTGCGGTCGGTCAGCTGCCACGAATAATCGCTCGGGTGGCCGGCCGCGATGGAGCGCTGCTGGTCACCGCTGAGCGGTTCGATCTTCACGACGTCGGCCCCATAGTCGGACAGGATCGTGGCGGCGCACGGACCGGCAAGAAATGACGCACCATCGATGACTTTGAGATCGGCGAACAATGCAGGCATGGGTACTTTCCGAAGGCTCAACTGATGGCAGGTCGTTTATTCTGACCTGCTCTGGGCCATTAGCAAATGCCGTTCGCGCTCAATCGTCTTTGTCAACGGGTGCTTCGCCCAACTCGAACGCGGAGTGCACGGCCCGCACCGCGAGTTCCAGGTAACGCTCAGCAACCACCACCGAGATCTTGATTTCCGAGGTTGAGATCATCTGGATGTTGATGTTCTCGGCCGCCAGCGCATCGAACATCTTCGCCGCAACACCCGCATGCGAGCGCATGCCGACACCGACCACCGACACCTTGGCGATGCGGTTATCGCCGCTCACCTCACGCGCGCCGAGAGTCTCGCGCACGTTGTCGAGAATGCCGAGTGCCCGGTCGTAGTCGTCACGCTTCACGGTGAAGGTAAAGTCGGTGAGGCCATCCGCCCCCGTGTTCTGTACGATCATATCGACCTCGAGACCCGCATGACCCACCGGACTCAGGATTTTAGAGGCCACACCCGGAACGTCGGGGACACCCGCGATGGTGAGTTTGGCTTCATCCCGGGTATGCGCCACACCTGAGACTATCGGTTGTTCCATATCGCTGCTCTCTTTCGTAATCAGGGTACCGGGACCGTCCTCGAAACTGGACAAGACTCTGAGTGGCACCTGGTATTTACCCGCAAACTCCACGGACCGGGGATGCAGGATCTTAGAACCGAGGCTGGCCAGTTCCAACATCTCTTCGAAGGTGATCTGATCGAGACGCTGTGCCCGGCTGACGATGCGCGGATCAGCAGTGCACACGCCATCCACGTCCGTGAATATCTGGCATTCGTCCGCGCCCAGTGTCGCGGCCACGGCAACGGCGGAAGTATCGGATCCACCGCGTCCCAGCGTGGTCAGATTGCCATGCTCATCTATTCCCTGAAATCCAGCGATCACGGGCACGCGCTCTTCCTCAAGCGCTTTGCGCAGCAAACGTGTCTCGATACTCTGAATGCGGGCACGCCGGTGATTGGCGTCCGTGACGATGCCCACCTGATCGGCGAGAAACGAACAGCCTTTGTACCCACGATCGATCAGGGCCATCGACAGAAGTGCTATGCTCACCTGCTCACCGGATGCCAGCAGAACGTCCATCTCACGCGCCGATGGATACTCGGAAACCTCATGTCCGAGCGTTTCGAGCCTGTTGGTCTCACCGCTCATGGCTGACACCACGACCACCACCTGGTCTCCGCGGTCACGATAACTGCCAATCCGTTCAGCAACAGCGTGAATACGCTCCACGCTGCCTACGCTCGTGCCGCCGTATTTCTGCACCAATAACGCCATGTCAGTCTCGCGCCGCCACCCACTCGGCCACGCCAGCGAGAGCCTCTTGCAGACGCGCTGGATCACCGCCGCCGGCACGCGCCATGTCGGGGCGTCCGCCACCACGCGCACCCAGCACCTCACCGGCGGCATTGATGAGATCGGGTGCGGTAATCCGGTCGGTGAGGTCTTTCGACACACCAGCCACCAGATTGACCTTATCATTGTGCTGCTGCGCCAGCAGCACTACACACGTCGGCAACTTCGAGCGCAGCAAATCCAGTGTTTGCATCAGCGCCTGGTTGTCCCCCTGCACCTCGGCGGCAACCACCTTGATACCATCCACCTCCACCGCGGAACCCACAAGGTCGCCGCCCTGATCGGCCGCCAGGCGCTGATTGAGCTGCTCGATCTCCTTATTGAGCCGCCGCTGTTCGCCGACAAGTTGATCCACACGCTCGGCCAGATCGTTCGGGGTACTTTTCACACTGTCCGCCGCCCGCTGCACCAGCTGCTGCAAGTCCGACACATAGGCGTGCGCGCCCTCACCAGTGACCGCTTCGATGCGGCGCACACCGGCAGCGACACCGGTTTCCGACAGGATCTTCAGCAGTCCGATGTCGCCCGTTCGTGCAACATGGGTTCCGCCGCACAACTCCACCGAATAACCCCCGCCCATGGTCAATACACGCACCGCGTCGCCATATTTCTCGCCGAAGAGCGCCATGGCGCCGCTGTTCATTGCGTCGTCGTAGGCCATGACCTCGGCTTCCACCGGTGTATTGGACAACACCTGGGCGTTGACCAGCGCCTCGATGGCGAACAGTTCATCGGCACAGACAGGCTCCGGATGTGAAAAGTCGAATCGCAGTCTCTCCGGTGCGACCAGAGAACCTTTCTGCTGCACATGCGCACCCAGCGTTTCGCGAAGTGCGGCGTGAAGCAGATGCGTGGCGGAGTGATTCAGTTGTGTACGACGGCGAGAAACCTCATCTACCCGCGCGGTCAACTCATCACCCGGGGATAGTTCGCCTTGCACCAGCTCACCGACGTGCAGAAACTGATCTCCGGAGGGTTGTGTATCGCGCACGACAAAGCGCACGCCATCAGCAATCAACTCGCCGGTATCTCCAATCTGACCGCCTGATTCTGCATAGAATGGCGTCACGTCCAGCACCACGATAGCGGTCTGACCCTCTTCGAGCCCGCCTGCAGCCTTGCCAAAGTTGGTGTGCAACCCGACAACCCGACCAACAGCCTCGATACCGTCATAGCCTGTGAACCGCACCTTGCCATCTGCATGTACAAGCTGGCCGATGTTCGCATCAAAGCGAGCGGCAGCACGGCCCCTACTACGCTGCTCTTCCATCGCGGCATCGAAGCCTTCCATGTCCACCGACAGATTGCGCTCGCGCGCGACATCAGCGGTGAGATCCGTGGGGAATCCATAGGTATCGTACAGCCGAAAGGCCACATCTCCGGGAATGACATCTCCTTGCAGCCCGGCGATGGTCTTCTCAAGCAGATCCATGCCCTGTGACAGCGTTTCAGCGAAGCGCTGTTCCTCCTTCAACAGCACCGCCATCAGTTCGGCCTGCTTCTCTCGCAGCATTGGAAAGGCGTCTCCCATCTCGCGCACGAGCACGGGTACCAGCTTGTGGAAGAAAGGCTCGTTGATGTCGAGCTTGTAGCCGTGCCGCAATCCTCGGCGAATGATCCGGCGCAGCACATACGAGCGGTCCTCATTGCCGGGCATCACACCATCTGCAATCAGAAAGGCGCTCGAGCGGATGTGATCGGCAATGACGCACAGCGATGCATTGTGCAACGTCTCCTGCGGGTCGTTGATACCAGCCATCTGGCCAACCGCCAGCATCAGGTTCTGAAAGAGATCGATCTCGTAGTTGCTGTGCACACCCTGCAGAATCGCCGTGACCCGCTCGAGTCCCATGCCGGTGTCTACCCCCGGTTGAGGCAGTGGGCTCAGCGTCCCGTCCGGCGAGCGGTCGAACTGGGGAAAAACCAGGTTCCAGAATTCGATGTAACGATCACCGTCTTCATCCGCAGAGCCGGGTGGTCCACCTTCCACCTCCGGACCATGATCGTAAAACAGTTCAGTGCACGGACCACAGGGGCCGGTATCACCCATCGCCCAGAAATTCTCTTCGAGAGAGATGACGCGCTCGTGCGGGACCCCGATATCATCTTCCCAGATGCGGCGTGACTCATCATCCGTCGGATGCACGGTCACCCAGATCCGCTCGGGATCGAGTTTCAGCACACTCGTGGTGAACTCCCAGGCCCAGCCTATGGTCTCGTTCTTGAAGTAGGCGCCGAAGCTGAAATTGCCCAGCATCTCGAAGAACGTGTGGTGGCGGGCCGTATAGCCCACGTTTTCCAGATCATTATGCTTACCACCTGCGCGCACGCAACGCTGCGAGGAGGTCGCACGGTCATAGCCGAGGTCCTCACGACCCAGCAACGCATCTTTGAACTGTACCATTCCGGAGTTGGTGAACAGCAGCGTCGGGTCGTTGGCGGGCACTAGCTTACTGGAAGGCACCACACGGTGGCCCCGCTCTTCGAAGAAAGACAGATAAGCCTTGCGTACCTCGGCAGTTTTCATCGTTCAGGCGTACTGAAAAAAGGTGCGCAAGTATATAGGAAACGGTGCGCGATTCACCCGCCGGGGTTATCGTCCGAGCGCACGATAAATCAGATCGGCCGGAAACCCCCGGCGCGCGAGAAAACGGGCCTGCACGTTCCAGTCAGCTTCTTCCAGGGAACCAAATTTCTTCTCGCGAGCACTACTCGCCACTTCCAGCCAAAACTCTCCTGAACGCATCAGCACGGCGTCGATTGCATCGTCTCCGATGCCGCACTCGCGAAGCTCCGCACGCACGTACATCGGACCGAAACCGCGATCGACGCGCCGTCGCACCATTGCCTCGGCAAA
The DNA here is from genome assembly GCA_002327525.1 of Gammaproteobacteria bacterium UBA2168. Taxonomy (GTDB): domain Bacteria; phylum Pseudomonadota; class Gammaproteobacteria; order Pseudomonadales; family Azotimanducaceae; genus JASLQO01. Next base: position 33,720 of record DCWG01000017.1, read on the forward strand.
GCGCTCATCCGACTGGATGTCCATCTCTGCAAGTTGACCCACAGCTTCGTCGACTGCATCCGGATTGAAGCCCTTTTTGCACAGCTTGGTCGTGAGTTGTCTGGCACTGTGCTCTCGCTGACCCAGCAACCGTACACCCCGGTCGCGCGCGAGCGCCACCTGCCGTTCCCATTTCCGATCTTCCTCCATGCTCCCCGTGGAGGTTTCGAATGTCGGATCTGGTGAGTGCGGCATCACACGCTTGCCTACAGCGTATCCTGAGCCGGTTCGGGAATGACCACCTCGCCAACATCGCCTCCGGTACTGGGCAGCAGTTCGACGCGTATGCGCCGTTCAATCTCTTCAGCTGTCTCGGGATTGGCTTCCAGATAATCCGAGGCATTCTTGCGCCCCTGCCCTATGCGATCGTCGCCGTACGCATACCAGGCACCGGATTTCTCGACGATACCCTGCTGAACCCCCAGTTCCAGCACCTCGCCCATATGATTGATGCCATTGCCGTAGAGGATCTGGAACTCCGCCTGCCTGAATGGCGGAGCGACCTTATTCTTGACCACCTTTACCCGGGTCTCGTTGCCGACCACCTCCTCGCCTTCTTTCACCGCCCCGATGCGCCGGATATCGAGACGAACCGACGAATAGAACTTGAGCGCGTTGCCACCCGTCGTGGTCTCCGGCGAACCGAACATCACCCCGATTTTCATGCGTATCTGGTTGATGAAAATCACAAGCGTATTGGACTGCTTGATGTTGCCGGTCATCTTTCTGAGTGCCTGGCTCATCAATCGTGCCTGCAGACCGACGTGTGTATCGCCCATCTCCCCCTCGATCTCCGCCTTGGGCGTGAGTGCAGCCACAGAGTCGATAACCACCACATCCACAGCACCCGAGCGCACGATCATGTCGCAGATCTCCAGTGCCTGTTCACCAGTATCGGGTTGCGATACCAGCAGGTCGTCCGTATCCACCCCGAGGGATTGCGCATAGATGGGATCGAGCGCGTGCTCAGCGTCGATGAACGCGCAAGTGCCGCCGGCTTTTTGCGCCTCCGCTACCACTTGCAGGGTGAGCGTGGTCTTGCCGGAAGATTCCGGTCCGTAGACTTCCACCACACGGCCCCTCGGCAGCCCGCCGATACCGAGCGCGATGTCCAGCGCCAGAGAACCGGTGGATATGGAGGGGATGGCCACCTGTTCCTTGTCACCCAGGCGCATCATGGATCCCTTGCCGAACTGCCGCTCGATCTGGGCGAGTGCGGCGTTCAGCGCGCGGTCGCGGTTAGCGTCGTCCTTGGGCTTGTCTTCGCTCATGGTGGCTCTCTCTTATCTCTGCTTTGTGGTCTGGATGTGGGCAAAATGAGCGAGTACTGTATATTTAATCAGTATGTCCGGTCAATAGCGACGAGTGCATTTCGTACACGCCCAGGCGGCAAACAGTGCACTCGCTTGCGGGGCCTGTCGGCATCTGCTTCACTGCTCAAGTACGGCCAGCGCGCGGCCTGCGCACGGCCGGGAGAGGCTGTAGGGCACCGCGCATACCAACGCCGCAACGACGACAATAACGACCCGATCAATGACACGAAGCAACGCGCAAGAAACCGGAGTGTCTGGCCACACTCCCATGATGCGCCAATATCTGACCATCAAGGCACAGCACACCGACCACCTGCTGTTCTACCGCATGGGAGATTTCTATGAGCTGTTCTACGATGACGCGAAACGCGCGGCGAGTCTGCTCGACATCACGCTCACCGCGCGCGGCCAGTCCGCGGGAGAACCCATTCCCATGTGCGGAGTGCCTTATCATGCCGCCGATGGTTATCTGGCGCGGCTGGTGAATCTGGGCGTGTCCGTAGCCATCTGTGAGCAGATCGGAGATCCGGCCACCAGCAAAGGACCCGTCGAGAGGCGCGTACAGCGCATCGTCACGCCGGGTACGCTCACCGACGAGGCGCTGCTCGACGCCAACGACGACAGCCTGCTGATGTCGGTTTCGCCACATCCCGGCGGCTATGCCGCAGCAACCTTGAATCTCAATAGCGCAGCACTGCACATCGCCGATCTCGAAAGCGCGGAAGCATTGCGTTCGGAGATTGCCCGCCTGCAACCCAGCGAGATACTCACTCCCGCAGACCTGCAGGTACTGCAGGGCGTGGATGTCGCGATTACCATACGTGACGCCCTGAGCTTCGATGCTGACATCGGTTATCGCCGACTCACTCAACACCTGGGCGTCAGGGATCTGCGAGCCTTCGAAATCGAATCCGGAGAACCCGGCGTCGGTGCGGCGGCGGCGGTGCTGACCTACGCCCAGCAGACCCAGTGCCAGGATCTCGCGCACATCGACCGGATCACGCGCATACCGACTGCCGAATTCGTCACCCTCGACAATCACAGCCGGCGCAACCTCGAGATCGACCGACGCATCGACGGCAGCGAGCAACACACGCTCTATGCGCTGCTCAACACCGCCGTCACGCCGATGGGCGCCAGACTGCTGCGGCGCTGGCTGAACGCGCCCCTGCGCGATCACGGCGCGATACGCGCACGCCAGCAAGCCGTCACGGTCATGTTGGACCACGGTGCTGAAGCGCTACGTGTTCATCTCGCACCCTTCGGCGACATGGAGCGCATCGTCGGGCGCATCGCGCTCGGCTCCGCCACACCAAGGGATCTGGTGCGTCTGCGCGCCGGACTCGATGCGCTGCCCGAATTGCACGGCGCAATCGACAGCCTCGATGCGCAGCGCATCACGGCACTACTCGGCCAGCTACCGGGATTCGACTCCGAAGCCCGGTTGCTGCATGCGGCCATCGTGGATAACCCACCGGCCACGACACGAGAAGGGGGTGTGCTCGCCGCCGGATACCACGAGGAACTGGATAGACTACGAGCATTGACTACAGATACCGCAGACTGGCTGGCCGCTCTCGAACAACGCGAACGCGAACGTACCGGCATCGTCACTCTGAAGGTAGGCTACAACCGCGTGCACGGCTACTACATAGAAACCAGCCGCGCGGCGGTGGGTGAGATCCCGGCGGAGTACGTGCGCCGGCAAACGCTCAAGAACGCCGAACGCTACATCACCCCGGAGCTGAAGGCGTTCGAGGACGAGGCTCTGACAAGCCAGGCGCGCGCCCTGAAACTGGAGAAGCAACTCTACGAACAGCTGATCGAGAGTCTTGCCAGGCACGCGCGACGCCTGCACGCCTGCGCGGAGGCCGTGGCCGAGCTCGATGTGCTGGCCGCTTTCGCCGAACGTGCCTTCGCGCTGGACTGGTGTGCGCCCGCGTTCACCGACGAGCGCGGCATTCGCATCGACGACGGCTGGCATCCGGTGATCAGGGTCATCAGCGACGATCCCTTCATCCCCAACAGTCTGCATCTGGATGAACAGCGCACAATGCTCATCATCACCGGCCCCAACATGGGCGGTAAATCGACCTACATGCGCCAGTCGGCGCTCATCGTTCTGCTAGCCTGCACCGGCAGCTACGTACCGGCCCGGGCATGCGAAATCGGGCCCATCGATCGCATATTCACGCGCATCGGCGCCTCCGACGACCTCACGGGCGGACGCTCGACCTTCATGGTCGAGATGACGGAAACCGCCAATATCCTGCACAACGCCACCGGCGAGAGTCTGGTGCTGCTCGATGAGATCGGCCGGGGCACCAGCACCTACGACGGTCTCGCTCTGGCATGGGCCACGGCCTCGGACCTCGCGCAACGGAGCTCCGCACTGACACTGTTCGCCACGCACTATTTCGAACTCACCGCACTCCCGGACCAAATCGCGACCGCGGCCAATGTGCATCTGTCCGCCGCAGAACACGAGGGCCGCATAGTGTTCATGCACCAGGTACGCGAGGGTGCGGCCAGCCAGAGCTACGGTGTACAGGTGGCGCGGCTCGCTGGTATTCCGGACCATGTGCTGCGCGATGCACAAGCGCGCCTGCGCGCCCTCGAACTCGACCAGGCGGCCTCGCACCCGGCGCAGACCGATCTTTTCGCCGGCGGCGCAGCGACGCAGCCCCCTGTGGGACGCAACGAACTGACTGAAGCCCTCGATGCAATCGACCCGGAGGGTCTCAGTCCGAGGCAGGCACTCGATGTATTGTTCACGCTCAAGAAGCTGCGAGCCAAATAATCTCGGATTGGGGTTTTCCGAGCACTATGGTTACGGTATAGAATACCCAGCTTTTGCACCACAGCGAGGTTAAACATGACATTCGTCGTCGGCGAAAACTGCATCAAGTGTAAGCACACCGATTGCGTCGAGGTCTGTCCGGTAGACTGCTTCTACGAGGGGCCCAACATGCTCGTCATCCACCCCGATGAGTGCATAGATTGTGCACTGTGTGAGCCCGAATGCCCTATAGACGCGATCTTCTCCGAGGACGAGTTGCCGGACGATCAGCAGGATTTCCTGGAACTAAACGAAGAGCTGTCCAACGTCTGGCCCAACATCACGGAAAGTAAGGAACCTCCCGAGGACGCCGACGACTGGGACGGCACGGAAGGCAAGCGGGATATGCTGGAACGCTAAGCCTCCGTACTTCGAGCTCACCGCTTGCCCAGTAACGAGCGCGGGCTGACCGGTTCACCACGCTTACGTATCTCGAAATGCATCGACTGAGTCCTGCGCAGTGTGGAGCTCAGATCGGCGATCACCGCCCGTCTGCTCAGTCTATCCCCCTCGGAAACCCGTACCTCGGCATTGATGCTGTAGGCAGACAGGTACTCGTCTCCGTGCCTGACGATAACGAGTCTCAGGTATCCGCCCAGACCGTTTCCGGAATACACCACCTCACCCGGCGCCGCCGTCACGATGCGCGCTCCGCCGTTGAGCTCAAAATCAAGCCCGGGATTCTCGCGACCATATTCCTTCACTATCCTGCCAGACGACGGCCAGCGCCAGCTGATGTCAGGGCTTGCGATCTTACCGGTGTCGCGACGCTTTGCCGGTCTGGTTGGTGGGGCGCGGCCTGTGTCGCCGCTCTCACCGGGTACTGCTTTCAGGCGTAATTTCTGGCCAGGATAGATGGTATACGGTGGACTGAGGCCATTGGCACTCGCCACCGATGGGACATCGAGATGATAGCGGTACGCAATGGAATACAGCGTATCTCCCGGCCGTACCCTGTAATGCGTCGCCGATGCCCTGTCGACCGGCGAGCGTTCTGTCACCACGGGCGAGCCCGGGCCGGCACAACCACCCGCGATCAGAGTGCAGAGTGTGAGCCCAATCGTCAGTGTTCGAGTCGAGACAACATCCATATGCCGAAGATACCAGCGACCATCGCCATCAGGGTAGCCACCGCTCGTGCCGGTTCTCCAGTGGCAGCGGCCCACGCGTCAGGCGCATAGAGCGTCTCCTGAAACTGCCAGGGCCACAGTCGGACGGCGGCGCCGGCCATAAAGCCCGTGAGCAGGGCGAGCAGCGGTTCGCGAACACGCATCATCAGATAGTTGAGCAGACGCGAGAAGGACATGAGCCCAACAAGACAGCCGAGCACGAATACGCCGATCACGAGAAAGTCGAAGTGACTGACCGCGGTGAGCACTGGCTGATAGATACCGATCACCAGCAGCAGGAAACTGCCCGACACCGCAGGGAGAATCCATGCACACACAGCCAGGGCGCCGCCGATGAAGTAGATTGCCAGTGTGGCATCCAGATTACCCGGCACGATACGCGTACTCAAGAATCCGAGCACGACCCCCAGCACACCGATGCTGCCGAGCAGCCGCACACTGCGGGCCCGCCCGATCATCACCACCGATGCGGCGATGAGGCCGAAGAAAAAACCCCACACCACCGTGGGCGTCATCTCAAGGGCATGGACCAACGCCCGTGCGAACAGCAGCACCGCGGTGAGCATGCCGGCCACCAGGCACAGTAGAAAGCCCAGATTGTGGGTTCGCCAGAACCCGCGCGGGTCCCGCAATGCTTCGCCGAGCGATGCCGGTCTGAATTGCGCCAGACTCGTTACCAGCTCTTCGTAGATTCCCGTCACGAATGCGATGGTACCCCCGGAAACACCGGGCACGACCTCTGCCACACCCATAGCCATACCGCGTGCGAAGACACCCATCCAGCGTTTCCCCCTGATCATGAGGTGCGTACGCCTTTCAGCATAGGTACGAAACGAACGTATTCCACCACCGTCTCGACATAGCCGTCTTCCGTGCGGTCGATGACCTTGAGCTCCTGCATGCCGCCGTCACCTACCGGAACAATCATCCGCCCACCCACTTCGAGTTGTTCGAGCAGGGTATCGGGCAATGATCGAGGTGCCGCCGTAACCAGAATACCGCTGAACGGTGCCTGCTCCGGCCAGCCTCGATAACCGTCTCCGACACGCGCCACCACGTTGGGAAGACCCATCGCATCGAAGCGCAGGCGCGCCCGCTGCATCAGCGGCTCGACCCGCTCGATGCTGAACACGCGCTGACACAACGCAGACAGAATGGCTGTCTGATACCCCGATCCGGTACCGAGTTCCAGCACCCGGCCACGCACCTCGTTCAACAGCGTCGCCGTCATCAGTGCCACGACAAGCGGTTGCGAGATGGTCTGTCCATGACCGATGGGCAGCGCCGTGTCCTCGTAGGCCCGGTGCGACAGCGCCTCGTCGATGAAAATGTGCCGTGGTGTGCTCGCCATCGCATCGAGCACGCCGGGATGCTCGATACCCTGCTCACGCAAACGCGCAACGAGCCGATCGCGCGTGCGTTGCGACGTCATGCCGATTCCCCTGAGATCGAACTCACTCAATTTTCGAGCGCCTCGTCAGTCACCTGAAACACTGCTCCCAGATAGGTTGTCGCATAGGAGCCGGCGGGCAGGCTGAACGCCAGTACCACACCGTCACCATCGCCACAGGGTCTCGCGGTCATAGCGCTTGCCTGTACCATCAGCGACCTGCGATCCTGTCTCACACCGGCATGCTCAAGACCCTCGCACACCTCACACCAGGGCGCCAGCGCCGCTTGCTCGATAACCGCGGCCTCGCCACCCGTCGGACTACGACCGCGCCCCCACAGCGGCCCAGTCGGATACACACCCTCCAGCACGTCGCCGTCCACCGCCTCGCTCCAGTTTGCGGCGCGTACCCGAGCAGCCAGCACCTCGTTGAATAACAGACTGCGCAGCACCGAGAGATGCAACCCACGCCGGAATGCGCTCACGCGGTGGCGCCGGCGCTCGGCCAGCCACGACCGTGCGGATGCGATGTTGTCATGCCCGAAGCGCTGGTAGCCGAAGAAATTGGGAACACGATCCGGTAACTCGGGAACGACACTCGCCTCGCGCAAACGAATTTCAAAATGATTACCGGCGAGCTCGCCGCGGCGCAGTTTCTTGCGTCCTCGGTGTTTAGCCAGCACCTCGAACGCTGCCGACGCTGGCGGCACATCCTCCGTTGTGCTCGGCACGCTGAACCACTGCCGGGTCACCGCGTGGCGATCTTTCATACCAGCATAGCCCACATCGCGCATCGGACAGCCGTAGTAGGAGGCGATCCACCGCGCCGCATCCGCTGTACTCACACCCTCTTTGCGTACCTCGAGATACAGGTGCTCACCGTCCTCCTCCGCGCGCGGGAGGGGTAACTCCTCCACTGTGAAGTCCCCGTTTTTTCGTCGGATCACAGCCCGGGGTGCCCCGGCTGGCCGTGTGGTCGGCCAGTCCGGAACGCACGATGCGCTCGGCGTCACCAGTCCTGGTCGGGCACGAGGAAGAATGTTTCACCCTCCCTGATCATGCCAAGATCCCGTCGGGCACGCGCCTCCACCGCATCCAACCCGGTCTTGAACGCAACCACCTCCGCCGTCAGCAACCGGTTGCGCTGCTCGAGTACTTCGACACGGCGTTGCTGCTGTGTAAGCTGAGCGTCGAGCCGACTGGCAGCCAGCCTGCCAACGTCGGCAAACCACAGTTTGTACTGAAGCGCGCACAGCAGTATCAGCAGCAATCCCGACAGTATCTTCATGACATGCACACGAGCTCTTCCCGCCCCCGGTAAACGGCCGCATTGCCCAATTCTTCCTCTATGCGCAGTAACTGGTTGTATTTGGCCACTCGATCAGAACGACACAGACTGCCCGTCTTGATCTGTCCCGCACCGGTACCCACGGCGAGGTCTGCGATGGTGGTGTCCTCCGTTTCTCCGGAACGATGCGAGATGACGGCGGTGTAACCTGCCTGATGCGCCATGGCAATCGCCTCGAGGGTCTCCGACAGGGTGCCGATCTGATTGAGCTTGATGAGTATCGAATTCGCGACACCCAATTCGATACCGCGGGACAGAATCCTGGTATTGGTCACGAACAGATCGTCTCCGACGAGTTGCACGCGCGCACCTATCTCATCGGTGAGAATCTTCCAGCCATCCCAATCGTCTTCGTCCATGCCGTCCTCAATCGATACGATGGGGTGCGCGTCCGCCAGATCCTTAAGATATGCGGCAAAACCGACACTGTCATAATGTGCCCCCTCCCCCGAGAGCACATATTCGCCATCGACGTAGAACTCCGATGCCGCACAGTCGAGTGCCAGGGTAACGTCCCTGTCGAGCTCATACCCGGCAGCAGCCACGGCTTGCGCTATTACATCGAGGGCCTGCGCGTTGGAATCCAGATTCGGTGCGAACCCGCCCTCATCTCCCACTGCCGTGGTCAAACCTCTTTCAGACAACACTTTTTTCAGGTGGTGAAAAACCTCCGCGCCACAGCGCAGGGCATGCGAAAAAGAGGTCATCGACACCGGCTGGATCATGAACTCCTGGATATCGATGTTGTTGTCCGCATGCTCGCCACCGTTGAGGATGTTCATCATCGGTACCGGCATGGACATCGTCGGCGCCCCCGCCAGAGCGTTGATGTATCCATACAGTGGGACACCACCTTCCGCGGCAGCGGCCTTGGCTGCGGCGAGCGACACCGCTAACGTCGCGTTGGCGCCCAGCCTGGACTTGTTGTCTGTCCCGTCCAGTTTCAGCATGCGCGCATCCAGCGCACTCTGGTCGTTCACCGAAATGCCCGTCAACGCTTGTGCGATAGGGCCGTTGATCGATGCCACGGCCTGCAGAACGCCCTTGCCGAGATAGCGCCCATTATCTCCGTCACGCAGTTCGAGCGCCTCGCGCGATCCCGTGGAGGCGCCGGAAGGCGCTACCGCGCGGCCCATGTGTCCCGAAGTTGCCACCACATCCGCCTCCACCGTCGGGTTGCCTCGCGAATCCAGAATCTCACGGGCGTGAATACGGGCGATCTCGGTCAAAGCCGTTCCTCCATATAGGGTTGTGATTTAGTCACTTCGTCAATCGACATGAGAGTGCGCAGCATGTCTTCCATGAGAGCCGTGGGCCAGGAGTTGGGCCCATCGGACAATGCCTTGTCCGGGTCGGGATGAGATTCCATGAACAGTCCCGCGACACCAGCGGCGACCGCCGCCCGCGCCAGCACGGGTACCATCTCACGCTGGCCGCCCGAGGTTTCTCCCCGACCGCCCGGCATCTGTACCGAATGTGTCGCATCGTACACCACGGGTACGCCGGTAGCGCGCATGAGGGCGAGGCCACGCATGTCTGAGACCAGATTGTTGTAGCCAAAGCTCACACCGCGCTCGCATACCATCACCTGCTTGTTGCCGCCCGCGCGGGCCTTGTTGACGACGTTCTGCATGTCTGCGGGCGCCAGGAACTGGCCCTTCTTTATGTTGACGGGTTTGCCCTGATCGCAGACCGCCTGAATGAAGTTGGTCTGCCGGCACAGGAACGCCGGTGTCTGCAGAACGGATACGATCTCCGCGACCGTGGCCAGCGGCGTGTCCTCGTGCACGTCGGTCAGCACCGGCAACTCCAGTTCGCGTTTGACCTTGTCGAGTATCTTCAGGCCCTCTTCGAGTCCCGGTCCCCGGTAGCTCGCATGCGATGATCGATTGGCCTTGTCGAAGGAACTCTTGTAGATGAACGGGATGCCGAGCCGCGTCGTGATGTCCTTGAGCATCTCGGCCGTGGACATCGCCAACGCCTCGCTTTCGATGACACACGGCCCGGCAATCAGGAACAGCGGTTGGCGCGCTCCCACTTCGAATCCACAGAGTTCCATTTCAGCTGCTCGTACTGACAGCGAGCGGTGGTACTTCGGCCGCAAATTCGAGTGCGGCGGTGACGAAACCCGTGAACAGCGGATGACCGTTGCGCGGCGAAGATGTGAACTCCGGGTGAAATTGACAAGCCACGAACCAGGGATGGTCGGGAATCTCTATCATCTCCACGAGGCCCCCGTCCTCGGAGCGCCCGGCCACCTTCAACCCCACCTCCTCGAGAAGCTCGACATACCGGTTGTTCACCTCGTAGCGGTGACGGTGACGCTCGTAGACCACCGGCTTTTCGTACGTACGTTCTGACAGAGTGCCCTGACTCAGCACGCAGGCCTGCTCACCGAGGCGCATGGTGCCGCCAAGGTCATCGTCTTCCCCACGTTGCTCGATGCGCCCTTCCCGGTCCATCCACTCGGTGATAAGCCCGATGATCGGGTGCGGGGTTTGCGCCTCGATCTCCGTGGAGTTCGCACCGTCAAGGCGTGCCACGTTGCGCGCATAGTCGATGCATGCCGCGTGCAGGCCGTAGCAGATGCCAAGGTATGGGGTTTTGTTTTCGCGTGCATAGCGTGCTGCGAGGATCTTTCCCTCGAAACCGCGAGCGCCGAATCCGCCGGGTACCAGTATGGCGCTGACGTCATCGAGCTGGGAAGTCCCGTTGCGCTCGAGCTCCTCGGCGTCGATATAATCTATGTTCACGCAGGTACGGGTCTGGATACCCGCATGTCTGATGGCTTCCACCAGCGATTTATAGGCATCGAGCAGTTCCAGATACTTACCCACGATAGCGATACGCACAACTCGCTCGGGATGCAGCTGCGCGTTGACCACCTCCTCCCAGCCAGCCAGATCCGCCGGCGGTGAGTCGAGGCCGAACTTCTCGACGACGAACCCATCCACACCCTGCGCGTGCAGGGTCTGAGGAATTTGATAGATGGTCTCTGCATCGACGATCGATATCACCGCGCGCTCTTCGACATTGGTGAACAGCGCGATCTTCGCCGGTGCCGACTCAGGCAACGGGCGCTCGGAACGGCAGATAAGAATATCCGGCGCGATGCCAACGCTGCGCAGTTCCTTCACCGAGTGCTGAGTCGGTTTGGTCTTGATCTCACCAGCCGCACTCAGATAAGGGACGTAGCTGAGATGGATGAACAACGTCCGATCGCTGCCTTCCTCGAGTCGCAGCTGCCTGATCGCTTCGAGAAAAGGCTGAGACTCGATGTCACCCACCGTACCGCCCGTCTCGACGACGACGATGTCGGCAGTCTCTCCTACCAACTTGATCCGCCGTTTGATCTCGTCGGTGATGTGTGGGATCACCTGTACCGTTCCGCCGAGATAGTCGCCACGCCGCTCGCGTCGCAACACTTCCGCATACACGCTACCGGTGGTGAAGTTGTTGCCCTTGGACATACGCGCGTGTGTGAAACGCTCGTAGGTACCGAGATCGAGATCCGTCTCAGCCCCATCTGCAGTGACGAACACCTCACCATGCTGGAAGGGACTCATGGTGCCCGGATCCACGTTGATGTAGGGGTCCATCTTCAGCACATTGACGGTCAGGTCACGTGCCTCTAGCACAGACGCCAGCGAGGCGGTGATGATTCCCTTGCCAAGGGAAGAAACAACGCCGCCAGTAACAAATATATATCGGGTCATGAACGCCATCTTGGGTGCACGCTTGGGGTGATTTTCGAGCAAATCATCCGTCGCGCAAGATGGGATTGCACGATAGCAAAAGCCCCCACCAAGCTCAATGAAAGTTCCATGTCGCACGCCACCCGATCGCAGCGTCACCGTATGCCAGCCCCGGTAGTGCGACCAGCTCATCGCCGCAGTACAACAGCGGCCACGTATCCCGCTGCCAGGGTGGCACCTTCGCGTTCTGGAAAACCTGCTTGAGCGCCACGCGCTTCCCTCCTCGCTCGAGTGTCTCTCCTCCTCGCCGAAAGCGCACACTCAAACGCCCATCCCCAGGAAATTCTCCTTGCGTGGCCTCGAATTCGAGTCTCCCGTGAGGTAGATCCAAACCGTCCACGAAGCCCACCGCATACTCCGGCTCGAGTACAGGGGTGGGGCTGACCAGGTAGAAACGCCCCTCGTGTACGCGCAACGTGCGCTCGTCCACAGTCAACGCTGGTTGTCCTGCGCTCTCCCGGCACTGGCGAAGAAACTCCCCCAGGCGCCGATCGGACAACCCATGACAGCCCTCACACTCGAGCCACAGCCGCAGCGCGTTCAGCAGCGCCTCGTCGCCGAGTTCCGATTTTAAGAGCCGCTCGAACTCAAAACAGGTCCACTCTGAGAGCCAGTGGCGCAGCAACGCATCGCGCGCCCCACGCACGCCATCTTCACGCAACAGCGCCGCATCCACGCGCGGCCAACGCTCGCGCACGTGTGGTAACACCTCGTGACGCAGGTAGTTGCGGTCGTAGGAGGTGTCTGCGTTGGCAGGGTCTTCGATCCAGCCGAGGCCCCGTGCCGCGAAGTCGTGATCACGAACATATCGCTCGATGTCGGCGCGCGACACATCCCGCCACGGCCGCAGGACGCTTCCCGCACCCAGGGCGCGACTTACCGGCATGGCCAACCAGCCGCGCCCGCTGAAGATACGCAACAGCAACGTCTCGGTGTGATCGTCGGCATGATGGGCAAGCAGCAACACATCCCCTTCTCGGAGAAGCTCCTCGAACACCGCATACCGCGCTTCCCGCGCACGTGCTTCCACGTTGCCGGCTGCAATGTCCACGCGCAACACACGAACTTCCACACCTAGGTGCGCACTCGTCGTCTGCACATGGCCAGCCCACACATCAGCATCAGGATGCAGGCCGTGATGTATGTGCACGGCGCGACAGGCTCCGCGCGTGAGTTCCGCAGTGGCGACCAGCATAGCGGTGGAATCGATGCCGCCGGAGTACGCCACCCACACGGAACCGGGCCGCACACCCTCCAGCGCACGCCGCAGCGGTTCAACCACATCTCTGGTGTGTGCTGTCATCAGTCCGGGTAACTCAGCCCCACGCGGTCGCGCCCGAACTCGCGATACAGCTGCCGGAGCAGTT
>DCWG01000017.1:47220-49409 GCA_002327525.1 Gammaproteobacteria bacterium UBA2168
CGGAGCAGTTCGTCACTCGCCTGCACCCGCCATTCGGGACCGAGCAGGACACGTCCCTCGGCGCCGGGAACACGCATCTCGAGTGCCACCGGACAGCCGCCGGTACTTTCCCGGTGTGGTTCGAGCAGGGCCTTCAGAGTACCGGTCAGATCCTGGTCCGGGGGACTACCGCAGATATCGATGCGCAGCGACCGGGCATGACGCTGACGCGCATCGGCGATGCTCAGCACATCCTCCACACGCAGTTTGTTGCCGCCCGAAAACTCATCCGGCTGCACTTCACCCTCCACCACGACGAGGCTGTCTTTGCTGAGCTTGTCCCTGACACCCGCCAGTACGTCGGAAAACACCGCCGCCTCTATGCGGCCCGAGCGATCGTCCAGCGTGACGAAGGCCATGTCTCCGCGCCGTCCACGCATGGTGCGCAGGTTGACAATCAGACCGGCCACACGTTGAGACGAATTTCCCGGCGAAAGGTCGTTGATGCGGGTACAGAAACGCTTCAATTCACCGAGATAGGGTTCGATGGGATGCCCGGTGAGGTACAGTCCCAGCGCCTCCTTCTCGAAAGTCAGTCGTTCGGCCTGCGACAACGGTGTAACGGACTGGCGCACGGCGAGAGGCGGCGTTGCCTCAGTCACACCTCCGAACATGTCGGCCATACCGATGGCCTCGTCCCGCGCGGCCTGTTCCGCTCCCTGCATGGCGTCGTTCATGCTGATGGCCAAACGCGCGCGCACCGTGTCGATGTCCTCGCCATCCCCGGAGAAATCATCCATGGCCCCGGCACGGATCAGTGCCTCCATGACCCGTTTGTTGGCCCTGCGTGCATCCACACGCACACAGAAGTCACTGAGATCCTTGAATGGCCCGCCCTCATCGCGCGCCTTCACGATGGCTTCCACCGACCCCTCACCCACACCCCTGACCGCACCCAGACCGTAGACGACACCGTCATCGAGTACGGTGAAACGATAATGACTGACATTTACACTCGGAGGGTGCAGCGGCAGCTGCATGCACCGCATCTCGTCAACCAACGTGACCACTTTGTCCGTGTTCTGCATGTCTGCCGAGAGAGTGGCCGCCATGAAGTGAGCACCGTAGTGAGTTTTCAGCCATGCGGTCTGGAACGCCACCAGGGCATAGGTGGCTGAATGTGACTTGTTAAAGGCGTATCCGGCGAACTTCTCCATGAGATCGAAGATATCGGCGGCGAGCCGCGCATCTATACCGTTGGCCTCGGCACCTTCATTGAACTGCTGGCGCACCTTGGTCATTTCCTCGGGTTTCTTCTTGCCCATCGCCCTGCGCAGCAGGTCAGCCTGTCCGAGCGTGAAACCGGCAAGCACCTGAGCGATCTGCATCACCTGTTCCTGGTACAGCACGACCCCGTAGGTGGCCTGCAGTACTTCCATCAGGCTGGGATGGGGATACACCACCGCCTTGCGAGCGTGCTTTCGGTCGATGTAATCGTCCACCGCGCCCGATTGCAGCGGACCGGGCCGAAACAGCGCCACCAAAGCAATAATGTCATCGATGCTATCCGGCAACAGGCGCCGGATCAGATCCTTCATACCGCGTGATTCGAGCTGGAAGACGCCGGTGGTTTCCGCACGCTTGAGCAATTCGAAAGTCGCCATGTCGTCGAGCGGTATACGGCCGATATCGACCGGCGGCTGGTCTTCGTGACGCAGCCTATTGATGCTCGCCACTGCCCAATCGATGATGGTCAGCGTCTTCAGCCCGAGGAAGTCGAACTTCACCAGCCCTGCGCGCTCCACGTCGTCCTTGTCGAACTGAGATACCAGTGCGCCCGAACCCTCGTCCGCGTACAGTGGCACGAACTCGGTCAGACGCGTGGGTGCTATGACCACGCCCCCGGCATGTTTGCCGACATTGCGCACGATGCCTTCTAGCCGGTAGGCCATGTCCATGACTTCGCCCACTTCCTCGCTGGCATCGATGAAGTTACGCAGGTCCTCGCTCTGCTCTACCGCCTTCTCCAGTGTCATGCCCACTTCGAACGGGATCAGCTTGGAGAGCTTGTCACCCAGCGAGTAGGGCTTGCCCTGGGCACGGGCCACGTCGCGCACCACCGCCTTGGCGGCCATGGTGCCGAAGGTGATGATCTGGGACACAGCTTCCCGCCCATATCTTTCCGCCACATGCTGTATCACTCGATCGCG
>DCWG01000017.1:49668-49791 GCA_002327525.1 Gammaproteobacteria bacterium UBA2168
CATTGTGCCGAAGGTGATGATCTGACTCACCGCATCATGACCGTAACGCTCACTGACGTGCTGAATCACTGCGTCCCGGCCTTCCATGCAGAAATCGACGTCGAAGTCCGGCATCGACACGCG
>DCWG01000017.1:50097-50711 GCA_002327525.1 Gammaproteobacteria bacterium UBA2168
GTCGAAGTCCGGCATCGACACGCGTTCCGGGTTTAGGAAACGCTCGAACAGCAGGTCGTAGTGAATGGGGTCGAGATCGGTGATGCCGAGCGAGTAGGCGACCAACGATCCCGCACCGGAGCCGCGCCCCGGTCCTACCGGGACACTCTGCTCCCGCGCCCAGGCGATGAACTCCATGACGATGAGAAAGTAGCCGGGAAAGCCCATCTGGTTGATGACATCGAGCTCGAATTCAAGCCGCGCGCGATACGATTCTTCATCGACCTGGTAAGCGCCGAATACGCTCAATTCCTCGAGCCTGCGCTCCAGTCCCCGACGCGCCGTTTCGGCCAGGTATTGTTCTAGTGTCACGTCATCGGGTACGGGGTAGTTGGGCAGGAAGTACTCGCCGAGCTCCATCGTCACCGAGCAGCGCCTCGCGATTTCCACGCTGTTGGCGAGGGCCTCTGGCAGGTCGGCGAACAGTGCCGCCATTTGCGATGCGCTCTTCAGATACTGCACCTCACTGTAACGGCGCTCACGGCGCGGATCGTTGAGCGTGCGGCTCTCCTGTATACACACCCGTGTCTCGTGTGCCTCGAAGTCGTCCGCCTCCAGGAAACAGACCTCGTTGG
>DCWG01000153.1:0-133 GCA_002327525.1 Gammaproteobacteria bacterium UBA2168
TGGTACGGTGGTGCACATCAACGCGGGCATTGCCGGCCTTGTGGCCTGCCTCGTGCTTGGCAAGCGCGACGGGTATACGAAAACCCCGATGCCGCCGAACAACCTCGGCTATACGATTGTTGGCGCAGCCATG
>DCWG01000153.1:460-597 GCA_002327525.1 Gammaproteobacteria bacterium UBA2168
CATGCTCTGGGTCGGTTGGTTCGGCTTCAATGCAGGCAGTGAACTTGCAGCTGACGGTACGGCCGGCATGGCAATGGCCGTTACTCAGATTGCTACAGCCGCTGCCGCACTCAGTTGGATGTTCAGTGAATGGCTGT
>DCWG01000153.1:902-10681 GCA_002327525.1 Gammaproteobacteria bacterium UBA2168
GTTGGATGTTCAGTGAATGGCTGTTTCACGGCAAGCCCAGCGTGCTGGGCATTGCCAGTGGCGCAGTTGCAGGCCTGGTTGCAATCACCCCGGCCTGTGGGTCGGTCGGCCCCATGGGCGCTCTAGCGATAGGAATCGCTGCTGGTGTGCTTTGCTACCTGGCTTCAACCAAGCTGAAAAATGCCTTAGGTTACGACGACTCTCTGGATGTTTTTGGTGTACATGCCATCGGCGGTATTGTCGGTGCACTCCTGACCGGGGTTTTCGTGGCTGGATCCCTGGGCGGTGTCGGTCTGGACGAGGGCGTCACTGTTAACCAACAAGTCGGTAGACAGGCGATCGGCGTGGTTGCAACCATCGTTTATACCGGGGCGGCCAGTTTTATCATCCTCAAGGTGATCGATACGGTCATGGGCTTACGGGTTTCCGACGAAGAGGAAGCCGAGGGTCTGGATCTAACCCTGCACGATGAGCGTGGTTACAACATCTGATCTAATTTGACAGCAACCAGCCCCAGCGTACGGTCGGTTGCGCTCTCCTGGGCCGCGATAGCGATATCGCGGCCTTTGTTTGGCCCGCAATATGACATAAGACCTGGTTAGCGGGTTTTTTGGAGCTTTCCGCTACCCTCAGAGGCCGTCACCCGGAAAGCCTTTGCCCGCAAGGTCTTCGCGGGATACCCGGCATGTGACCTGGTTCACCTTATATCTGCCGGCCCGTCGGGATAACGGCGGCAGAGCGGTTCCTCCGCCGTTTTTCGGTGTTCAGGAGGGGGGCTGAGGAGGTCCTGATGTGTAGTTTTTTTAGATGCAAATCTCTTTATTGATTGTGGGTAGCAAAATGATGAGAGCAATAAGAATTGCCAGCATGTTCACCATGACTCTTCTGGCATACACGGCGACAGCAGGCACCGTTTTTCATTCCGTCGACGAAAACGGTCTGGTTATTTACTCAGATCAGCCTGCGCCGAATGGCCAGAATGAAGAGGTCCCCATCAGAATTGTGCGCAGCAATAAGGCCGCAATCAAAGCTGACAAGGTCGAAGATGCCGAACTGGCTGCTGCTGTCAAGATCCACAAGGAACTTGATACTGAGGCCCGCGATGAACGGCAAACCCTGCAAACGGCCGCTCTGGAGAGAAAAGCCACGAACCGCGCGACTGCAAAACAGACCCAGGAGAAGTACAACAACAACCGCAGGTTGTATAAGCAATTGCCCAACGGCGAACGGGAGTATCTGAGCGATGACGAACTCGATGCCGCCCGCGCTGGTGCAGTACGCAGTGTTGCAAGATGGTGTAGCTGAACCCAGGGCCGAACCACACGCTGAGGGGCGTGATACCCAGCGCGACTATTATCCCAACTTCGGGTCTTCCACCAACATTCTTATCCTGCTGGCCGTTTCCTGCATCGCCGCGGCACTACTCTGACTTGCATGCGATTACTCCGATTCCGGTTTTCTGGCCGGCTGCACTGGACACCTGTTACTTCCTGGTGATGGGTGTGCTGGTGATGTTCATGGCGCCAGGTTTCGCCATGTTCGAAGCGGGCAGGGTCCGGGCGAAAAACACCTCGGAAATCCTCAACAAGAACGTGGCTGTGTTTGCCATCGCCGGCATCATGTACCCGGGCGCGGGCGAAGCATCCTGGATACCGATTCTCGGCATGGGGCTTGGTGCGGAGAATGCGGTGGGTGACGTTCTGTCCTCGGGAGGTGACACCTACTATTTCGTGCGCTGCGACTATTTCTTCCTGGTGGTCTTCGTGGCAACTGCCATGCCCATTGTCTCGGGGGCCGTGCACCTTACGCGGAACTAACCATTCGCTTGCGGCTGGTTTTGGTAGACTGCGCACCATGCAATATATAAGCACCCGGGGCAATACCCCGGCCATGTCATTCAAGGACGCCGTCATCACTGGTCTCGCCCCGGACGGAGGTCTGCTGTTGCCCGAGCACATTCCAGATGTACGCGAGCGCCTGGATGACTGGCGTTCGCTCGATTTCGTCGGGCTCGCCAAGGAGTTGATCGGGCTGTTCGTCGATGACATTCCCCGTACCGATCTCCAGCGGCTGATAGAGAAGGCATATTTGACGTTCGACACACCCGAGGTGGTGCGGATGGTGGAGGTCGGCGACGTGCATGTGCTGGAGCTCTTTCACGGTCCGACACTCGCGTTCAAAGACGTGGCACTCCAGCTTCTCGGTCGCCTATTCGACTACATACTCGACAAGAGTGGTGAGCATCTGAACATCGTCGGGGCGACCAGCGGCGATACGGGCAGCGCCGCCATTGCCGGTGTGCATGGCCAGCCGCACATCGATATTTTCGTGATGTACCCAAACGGGCGGGTCAGCGATCTGCAGGAACTGCAGATGACCACATATGAGGATGAAAACGTGCATTGCCTGGCCGTGGAAGGCAGCTTCGACGACTGCCAGGGTCTTCTGAAGGAGCTGTTCAACGATCTGGAGTTCAAACAGCGCCTACATCTCGGTGCTGTGAACTCCGTGAACTGGGCGCGGGTGCTGGCGCAGATCGTCTACTACGGCTATGCGAGCCTGCGTTTCTCCAGCGATGTGCGCTTTTGTGTACCGACCGGCAACTTTGGCAACGTGTTTGCGGGTTACCTCGCGCGCCGCATGGGCTTCCCGATTGAAAAGCTGATTGTAGCGACCAACGAAAACGACATTCTCGCTCAGTTTTTCCATACGGGCGTCTACCAGCGCGGCGAAGTGCGCTTCACGTCGACCCCCGCCATGGACATTCAGGTGGCGAGCAACTTCGAGCGTTATCTGTACTACTACCTGGGTGAGGACGCTGAGCGCCTCGATACCTTCATGGATCGGTTCGCGTCGACGGGCAGCGCGCAGTTGGACGGTCCGCCGCAGGAGGAAGCGATTCTGGCCACGTCGGTTGCCACGCAGGATCTCATGGGCACCATCGGCGAAGTGTTCAGAAATAGCAACTACGTTGCGGATCCGCATACGGCGGTGGGGCTGGTGTCGGCAGCGCGCTTCGCATCGCGTGGAACCCCGGTGGTCTGTGTCGCAACGGCTCATCCGGCCAAGTTCCCGGAATCGGTGTGTGAGGCGACGCAAAAGGACACGGTACGCCACCCGGCCCTGGAGGCGCTGGTCAGAAAACCCACACGGCGCACGGTCATCCGGCCGAATCTAGACGGCGTCAAGGCCTTCATTGAGATGCATGCTAGGCAACGCTAGCTGTTGCCTGGGCGAAGCAAAGAATGTGCCCGTCGGGATCTTCCGCGTAAGAGTCTGGTCCACCCCACGGATGCATCTCCAGTCCCCGTGTGACGTTGGCGCCGCCGTGAGTGAATGCTTCAAACAGCGCTCTGAATGTGCCGAACCTCGATCATCGCGTCGATATGGTCGTTGTCCCGCTGATGCTCTCTCTCGCCCGGGCGCTCGCGCGCATTTCAGATGGATCTCGTCGTTTCCCTCGCGTAGAAGCGCTCGCAGTCAGTAACCTGTTCGAAGCCGAGCCACTCTTCATAGTAGGCGAGACTTATGCGGAGATCGCGGACCAAAAACTGCGGCGCGATTGAGACCAGGCGGGCACACTCAGTTGGTGAAGAAGTCGAACACATTGCCGAGTGTCGAGGAGTCGATGCGGTAAATCTCCGTGAACTGACAGCGTGTGCAGGACACGGTCGTGAAGCGTTTGTTCTGCACGTCGAAGATCTTGGCGAACATCCCGCCGGCGGCACGAAACTGATCGGTGTCGAATTCGCAATTGTGACACTTCGGGCATTCCCAGTTGCGGTGTTGCATAGGTAGATCCGGCGCGGTAGGAGCGTTCAGGCTACACTGGTGCCCGCGAGGTTGTCTTTATCGTTCTATTCTGACGGCGGTTTTGGGTTGGGGGCGGTGAGGCGAGAGTAGCGTAGAAGGTGAAACACGACCGGCTCGCTCGTGATCAGTACCGAACCGGCGGCACCAATGACCTCCGCGTGCAGTCGATGGCTGCCGCGGTCGGTGTTCTCGAGTACGAATCGGGAAACCGGCGCACGCGCCACACCCACACCGTCGAGATAAAGTGCCACTTTGTGGCCGACCCTCAAGCCGGGTTCGATTCGTAAACTGACCGCTACGTTGCCGCTGTTGTCGCGCATGGCGCTGTCGTGGATGGGTTGAGTGATGGTTAAAGCCGTGTAGGCGACTTCGTCCGTCGACTGATCGCTTTCCTGCAGGCCCGGAACGATCCAGGGTTCGCGATCTTTCAGCGGGATGGGTTCGAAGGTGTTGGGCTCCCGAAGCTTCACTTCCTGTGTGGTTTCTCCCGCCGCATCGAGCGGTGGCGTGTCGCTGTATATTACGTTGCCGTACTTGTCAGTCGTCTTGTATACGCGCTCCGCAGCCGAGGCAGCGCCCGCGAGCCAGCACGAAGCCACTATTACCCAGCCGGCCAGAGTAAGAGTGCGCGTCATGTAGCGAGACGCGCCAACAGGCTGGCCCGGTCGATCCCGT
The DNA here is from genome assembly GCA_002327525.1 of Gammaproteobacteria bacterium UBA2168. Taxonomy (GTDB): domain Bacteria; phylum Pseudomonadota; class Gammaproteobacteria; order Pseudomonadales; family Azotimanducaceae; genus JASLQO01. Next base: position 5,391 of record DCWG01000153.1, read on the forward strand.
CGATGCGCACGAGCTTGTGTGTCGAGATGGTGCCCTGTTCGATGGAGAGGTTCCGCACCGGTACACCTGCGGCACGGGCCAGCAGTTCCAGGAGGCTGGTGTTGGCTTTGCCTTTTCCCGGGGGTGCGGCGACACGAATCTTGAGTTCGTCGTTCAGCCATCCGGCAACCTCCGTTCGCGAGGCACCCGGTACCACTTTTATTCGCAAGCGTGTGGACGATGCCATCATAACCCCTCGATGGCGCGGATCGCTTCCATCAGTTCGTCGAGACCGGCCACCTCGGCGGAAGGTTTTACATCGCCCTCAAGCTCGTGGCCGCGCATGTTTACCCAGATGGTGTGCATGCCGACCCCGGCTGCACCGGCGATGTCGTCCACTAGATGGTCGCCCACGTGTATGGCCTCGTGCGGTTGCACGGCAGTGTGTGCGAGCGCCGCATGGAACATGGCTGGAGCAGGTTTACTGGCGCCCACCGCCTCAGCGGAAAAGCTGAATGTCAGGTAGCGGTCGAGTCCGAGGGTGGCGGTATCTGCGTTGCCGTTGGAAAGCGCCCCCATGGTGTAGGTACCACTCAGCATCTCGAGTGTGGTCAACGCATGGTCGAAGTAGATCACGTCGTGCCGGGCATCGAGAAACGTCTGGAATGCCCGGCTGGCCACCGCTACGGCCCTTCGTTCGGCCATGCCGGTTGTCAACAGAGCTTCGAACACGACGGTTTCGCGCAACACCGACAGGTTGTGGGTGATTTCCGGTCTTTCTCTCAACAGCCGGTCGCGGATCGCGGCTGCTTCGCCGCGTTCGAACAGCCCCATTACTTCAGGCGCATGCTGTCTGAGGTAAGAGCGCATCGCACGTTCTGCGTTGCCGATAACCTGATGGACGTCCCACAGCGTGTTGTCGAGGTCGAATGTGATGACGCGAATTCGAGGCATCAGCGTTCCTCTGCCCCATCTTCGCATTCCGTTGGGGCACCTTCCGGCGCGGGATCGTTTGACGAAAACCCGGATCGGGGATGAGCCTGATCGTAGACTTTGGCGAGATGCTGAAAATCGAGATGTGTGTAGACCTGCGTGGTGGCGATATCTGCATGTCCGAGCAATTCCTGGACGGCGCGTAAATCGGAAGACGATTCGAGCATGTGGGTCGCGAAGCTGTGCCTCAGCATATGCGGGTGCAGTTCGTCGGTGCCGAGTTGGGCCAGGGCGACGCGTTTGACACGTTTTTGTACGGTCCGAGGAGAGATTCGTCTGCCCGGTCGACCGGTAAACACCGGTTCGTCGGCGGCGACGACACCACGAGTAGCGAACCAGCGCTTAAGTGCAGAGACACAGTGCGAGCCGAGCGGCACCTGACGGGTTTTCGACCCCTTACCGAGAACGGTGGCGAAACCAGCTTCGAGATCGACATCGCGGCGATCGAGTGCCACCAGTTCAGCCAGACGTACTCCGCTGCCATAGAGCATCTCAAGCATCGCGGCATCACGCTTCTCGGTGTCGGTTTTCGGTTCGAACTGAAACAGGCGCGCCGCTTGATCCGTGTCGAGTGCTTTGGGCAAGGGTTTCCTTGCCTTTGGTGCGCTGACATCGGCAGCTGGATTGAGGGTCACCAGCCCGCCGCGTTCAAGGTAGGCGTACAGTCGCCGGAGGCTCGAGAGCGTGCGTGCGAGGCTCCGGGGTGACAGGCCTCTGGCATGCTGTTGCGCGATGAACCGGCTGACATCGTGGGTACGAGCCGCTTCCAGTGGACGTTCCAGGTGTGCGCTGAATCGTGTGAGATCGGCGCGGTAGGCGGCCAGCGTATTGGGTGAGTAGCGTTTTTCGAACTCAAGGTGGGCCAGGAAACTCTTGAGCTGCTTATCCACGGTGGCTACAGCCGGCCGATGACCCTGCATAGTACGTCGCAGATGTAGGTGACGAACAGGGTATCCATGTCGGCGGTGAAGCGCGCGGGATCGCGGCTGCCGATGGCGAGACAGCCGTCGATACTGGTGGTGTTCAAGGGGACCAGCACCACGCTGCCATCGGATTCGTGCTGCTGTACGGGGAACAGCCGGTCCAGTTCTTCTGGGCGCAACGTCGTGCACAGCGGCAGATTGCGAACAAAGTTTTCGTGCGGCATGGGTCCGCTGTGCTCGATGAGGTGGTCGTAACGAACGCCGTCGCCGCGCATGTGACAGCACACGAAATCGGCATCGAAGTCGACGAGTACGCTAGTGGCGAGCACTTCATTGAGATCGTGCAAGTCGCGTACGTCCAGCAGGGCCAGGGTCAGAGAGCGTGTCTTGGCGAACAACTCGTCGTTGTCGCGCGCCGTCTGCAACAGATCGTTCATACGCCGGCGCATCTGGATGTTGCGTTCGCGTAGCACCGCCACCTGGCGCTCGATGAGCGAGACGGCAGACCCGGAGTCGTGTGGCAGTTTGAGCTCGGACAATAAGCTCGAGTGGCCGAGGAAAAAATCGGGATACTCGCGCAGAAACTCGACGACTTGTTCGTGTGACAATGGCTCGCCGAGACCGGAATCGCTCATGGCAGTGCTGTGTCTCCTGGTCGGAATTTCGCTATCGAACCCCAGGTCGCAGCGAGTGTTCGTCGCGAAAGCCGGTGCGGAGCAAGGCGGCTCATAGAACGATACTGCCCTCGTAGACCAGCGTGGAAGGTCCGGTCATTGTAACGATGCTCCCAGGGCCCTGCCAGGTGATGTGTACCTTGCCTCCTGGCAGAGACACCTTCACATGTTTCCCTACACGATCGTGCAGGCGGCTTGCGACGACGGCCGCGCAGGCGCCGGTACCGCAGGCGCGAGTCTCTCCTACGCCGCGCTCGAATACGCGCAGGCGCAGAAAACCGGAATCCACGACCTGGCAGAAACCGATGTTCGCACCCTCGGGGAAACGCGCATGCGCTGTCAGCATCGCGCCAACCTCCTCCACCGGCGCTGCGATGACGTTGTCGACAAAGAGCACACCGTGCGGATTACCTATCGATACCGGGGTGACTTCCCGCTCACCGCCGGGCGTATCCAGAATGTAGCTGAGTGCAGGTTCGTCCGTCGAGAAGGGAATGTTCGCGGGCTCGATGCTGGGCACACACATCTCCGCCTGAACGCGGTCGGACAACTTGCGGGTGATGATGCCCCCCCCCTGGGTTTGCAGGTGAAGTTCATTCTTCGTTGTCAGGTTTCTCGCATGTGCAAACGTGGTGACACAGCGTGCACCATTGCCACATTGCTCGGCTTCTGAACCATCCGCGTTGTAGATGCGATACCAGAAATCAGCCTCGGGTTTCGTCGGTACGTCGAGTAGCAGCAACTGATCGAATCCGATGCCGGTTTTGCGGTCCGCCCATGCGCAGATGCGCTCGGGATCGATCTGCACGTCCTGGGTGACGCGGTCGATGACCATGAAATCGTTACCGAGGCCGTGCATTTTTGCGAAGTGCAAGTGCATTGTCACGGCCGCGCTGCGCAGCGTTCGTCAGGTTGTTCCAGTGCCATCTGATCACGCAGGGTTTCTCTGCGCCGCACGACCTGAAAGCTGTCGCCGTGCACCATCACCTCGGCAGGCCTCGAACGCGAGTTGTAGTTGGAACTCAGCACCATACCGTAGGCTCCCGCCGCACTGATGGCGAGCAGATCTCCCGCGGCAAGAGCGAGCCTGCGATCCTCGGCCAGAAAATCACCACTTTCGCAGACGGGTCCCACGATGTCCCAGGGGCGTGGCTCCAGTCCGGGTGCCGGAGGTGTGACTCGGGTAACCGGGTGCCAGGCCCGATACAGCGCCGGGCGTATTAGGTCATTCATGGCGGCGTCCACCACGGCGAAATTCTTGTGCTCGTGCGTCGGCCGCGGCTTCAGGTATTCCACGGTCGTCAGTAACAGGCCAGCCTCACCGACGAGATATCGGCCGGGTTCGATCACCAGTGTCAGATCGCGGTTCGCGAGACGTTGGGTGAGGGTCGAACCATATACAGCGGCATCGAGGCATGGTTCGTTCTGGTAGGAGATGCCGAGCCCTCCACCGATGTCTAGGTGCCCGAGTGATACCCCTTGCGTTTCGAGTGTATCTACCAGGACGAGCAGGTTGTCCAGCGCCTCGGCAAAGGGTTGCACCGAGCTTATCTGGGAGCCGATATGGCAGGCTATTCCCAGGGCATTCAGGTGCATGTCGGCGCGGATGGCTGCGTAGAGTTCGAGCGCCTGTTCTGCAGGTACCCCGAACTTGTTCTCCTTGAGTCCGGTCGAGATATAGGGATGCGTCTTAGCATCTACGTCGGGGTTCACGCGCACAGCGACGTTGGCTTTTTTGCCGAGCAAACGGGCCCGTTCGGCTAGGCGCACCAGTTCGCCGCCGCTCTCGATATTGAAACACCCCACCGCGTGCTTGAGCGCAAAGTCGATCTCTTCGCTGGATTTGCCTACTCCGGAGAACACCACTCGCGCCGGGTCTCCTCCAGCACTCACAACGCGCTGCAACTCGCCGGCGGAGACGATGTCGAACCCGGCGCCGAGTCCTGCGAACAGACGCAGGACGCTCAGATTGGAGTTTGCTTTGACCGCGTAGCACAGCTGGTGACGGGAGCCGGTGAGCGCCGCGTCGAGTTCGGCGTAGCGCGCGCGCATCATGGACGCGCTGTACACGTATACAGGCGTGCCTACACGTTCGGCGATTGCCGTAAGCGGCACGGCCTCCGCGTGCAGAAGCCCCTCTCTACTCTCGAAGCTCATGAGCTGTGCCGATGTTCGGTACGGATTTCTGGCTCAGGCAGTTCCAGCGGGCCTTTTTGCCCGCACATTACGGCCATGGAGCTGAGAAGCAGGAGTACGAGCCAGCGCATGATCAGTCACCGTCGAAAAAAAGGCCGGGAATTCTAGCACGCGCTTCGGTCAACGCATGTCGTGTCGCTTGCGGCGCGGTGCCGCCGGTGTGGTTGCGGGCGGCCACCGAGCCCGCAACCGTCAGCACGCTGAACACGTCCTGCTCTATATGATCTTGCGCGAACGCACGTAGCTCCTCGTAGTCGAGTTCGTCCAGGCGTATGCCACGTTCGGCGGCTGTGGCTACCGCCGCGCCAACCGCCTCGTGCGCGGCCCTGAAAGGCAGTCCCTTGCGTACCAGATAGTCGGCGAGGTCCGTCGCGGTGGTGAAGCCCTCCTCCGTAGCTTCGAGCATCGCCTCAACATTGGGCTGCATATTCCCAACAATTCCGATCAGGGCGGTCAGGCTACCATGCAGCGTGTCCACGCTGTCAAACAGCGGTTCCTTGTCTTCCTGATTGTCCTTGTTGTAGGC
>DCWG01000153.1:10993-11135 GCA_002327525.1 Gammaproteobacteria bacterium UBA2168
TTCCTGATTGTCCTTGTTGTAGGCAAGTGGTTGGCCTTTCATGAGGGTCAGCAGCCCCATCAGGTGGCCAAAGACACGTCCGGATTTGCCGCGGACCAGCTCCGGCACGTCGGGATTCTTCTTCTGTGGCATGATGCTCGAA
>DCWG01000153.1:11440-11988 GCA_002327525.1 Gammaproteobacteria bacterium UBA2168
CTTCTGTGGCATGATGCTCGAACCTGTACAGAAGCGGTCCGGCAGATCGACGAAACTGAAGCGCTGCGAACTCCAGAGCACCAGCTCTTCGCACCAACGGGAGAAGTGCATCATCGTGATGGAGGCGATGCTCAGGAATTCGATGGCGAAGTCGCGGTCGCTCACCGCATCAAGCGAATTGGCGCTGACGGTGCCGAATTCGAGTTCGCGCGCGACGAATTCGCGGTCGATGGGGAAAGTGGTACCCGCCAATGCGGCGCTCCCGAGAGGCAGCACGTTCACGCGCGCACGGCACTCACGCAAGCGTACGGCGTCCCTGCACAGCATCTCGAACCAGGCCAGCGTATGGTGGGCGAACGTTACCGGTTGCGCCGCCTGCAGGTGGGTAAATCCCGGCATGATGGTTTCTGTGTGGCGCTCGGCCAGATCGACGAGTGCGTTGGCGAGCTCGGCTTCGAGATCCAGGAGCTCGTCGATGGCTTCACGCAGGTACAGCCGGATGTCGGTAGCGATCTGGTCATTGCGCGAACGCGCCGTGTGCAGCTTTT
>DCWG01000044.1 GCA_002327525.1 Gammaproteobacteria bacterium UBA2168
ATACACCCCCGCCGCCATTGACGCGCCCGGCCACCTCCGCCGCCCAACTCACGCCGATGATCCAGATCGCGAACGCCAGGGGCTTGCGCGCGGAATCGACCAACGCATCGTCGTACACGGCCTGGGTCTTCTCCAACTGGCGCGCCAGATGCCGCATCATGATTCGCGCCAGCAGATGAACCACACCCGTGGCGAACACGATGGCGAACACTTCCACTTCCCAGCCGGCCGTTTCGCGCCAGCCCGTGATCAGATCGTTCATATCTTTGTGAGGAACCTCTAACTAATTCTCGTTTTCAGCGCGTCGTCAAAAAAAACGCTTGAGCTCCAGCTGTATGTAGTCATCACGCTGCAGTGCCGCGCTCTTGTTGTCGGGGTCCAGCAGGTACGGCAAGGCGATGTCGTCACCACCGCCAAACACGCGACCCTCAAGATACAGACCCCAGTTGTCACCGAGTCGTCGGCTGGCCTCCAGCGAAAACACATACTCTTCCGAATCGGTATCCCAGATCAATCCCAGTAGCGCTTCCGTATCGGCGAGGTCGTTGGCACGCCAGCGCGCACCAAGGGCAACGTCGTTCTCGAAGAGCGTGTTGAAGGCCCTATCCCCGCGATCATCGAACATATACTCCACGACCAGGCCGAGATCCGAACGTGTGCCGAATACGCCGACCAGCGTTCGTTCGAACCCCGCCACGGCGGCAACGTAGCGGTCGTCATAACCCGAGCGCGAAATCGCCTCCAGCTTCCAGGCCCAATCTCCCGCAATGGCCTGTGCATCGAACCCGGTCTGGTCGATCACCGGATAGTGTGGCCGGTACAGCAGACCGCCGGAACCATCAGGCGTCGGGATCAGCAGCGGATCCCGGCTGGTACCGGAGAAATGATAGACGCCGAATTCCAGCGGTCCCCAGAAATGCGACCAGCGCACGGCAGCATCGGTGCGCAGTTCCTCCGCGGAAGACTCATAGGTGGCATCATCCGTGTCGATGGGCAGTACGTTCAGCCGGCCCTGGTCACCGGCGAAAGTACGCTCCCGAAAACCGGTGAGCGCGAATAGATCGACGATACCCCAGTCGCGCACCAGTGAGAGCTGCACCATTGGCTGTCCCAATTTGTCCTCGCCATCGACGTTTTCGACGAGATCGGTCTGGTTGACGATGTCCACCAGGTGCTGGAATTCGCTCACTCCCCAGAACAGGCGCCGCACTCCGACATGAAGGTCCCAATCGTCCCCTACATGGGTATAAAACAGCTCGCGAATGTCGCCATGGGTACGCTCACTGTCCTCGATGTCATAGCGAAAGAAAGGGGTGAACGTGAAGCTGCGACGATCGTCCTCCCAGGCCCGGTAGTATTCCAACTGCACACTGAAGGAGGGATGGAAGCGCTCCTGGCCAATATAGCCCGAATGCGGAAACGACCGGCCCTGGAATCCGAGGTCGAAATCGAGCTGCGACACGCTCTGTGGGCTCAGAGCCTCTGCCTGCGGTTGCCGCGCGGGCGCACGCTGGCCTAGCAGCTCTATCGTCGTCGAGGTGGGTTGCACGGACCGTTCCGCCACCCGTCTCCCGGGCTCGGCCGAATCGTCCACGGACACCGGATTTCTCCAGAACGTCAGCCCTTGCGAGGCGGCCTGTCTGGCGATTTGCGGATCCGGATCACTGACCACGCGATACCAGGTCGTCTCTCCATCGCTGAGCTCCGCCACCCGTACCTCAGCGCCCACCTTGCGTTGTACGCGCTGCGCCCAGTCGCGTGCTTTCTGTTCCTTCTGAAAACTGCCGAATACCAACTGATCCGCCAGTGTGGCCGCGTGCAGCACAGGGGCGCACGCGAGCCAGCACGCGATGAGCAATCTCCAGCTCATCACCGTACGCGCCGCAGGCTGTTGGTGGTGAAATCGCGCGCATCGTCCAGACCGGTACGAAAACGGAAATTGCTCCACACAAGTTCGGTGGATTTCCGGGTCTGGTGGTTTTCCATCATCATCCGTGACGGACGCCAGAACCGATCCAGATACCGTTCGTAGGCATCGAAGGTGAGTGTCTTGAGCAGGCTGCTCTTGCGATCGAAATAGTCGATCTTCAACGTGCGGTACTCGTTCTCGTCGAGCCAGACCACCTGCCGCGAGTAACCTGAAAACTCATCTTTCGGAATACGCTCGACCACAAAACAGGGCACGCCGTTTAGCATTTCCTTACGCAGGTAGCGGTATGCGTACTTCTGAATCTCCGGGGAAGTGAGATCCTCGAAAGCGAACTCGCTCGACAGGAAGGGGCCGGACTTATTTCTCGAGGTGACTTTCTTGACACGTTTCATCGCGGGCAGATACAGCCACTGATCGTCCTGGTCGACCTTGTGGCTGAAACTCAGCAACGCTGTGCCCCGTATCTGCTTGGGCGTATCGAATACGACCAGCATCTTGTCACCGTCGGTGGGCATTTCGAGCTGCTTGATGCGCAAAGCCCTTCTGCTTTCGTTACCGCGGCTGGTGCGCAGGATCATGGTCAGATTCACCTGCAAGTCCTG
>DCWG01000119.1 GCA_002327525.1 Gammaproteobacteria bacterium UBA2168
GCAGGTGACTCGTAACAGCGAGCGCCGCATCGTGCTGAGCAGGAGTCAGGACATGTGTGACCGCACCCACGGATTGCCATAGCGCCGAGACGGCATGCAGTGCCTTCTCGTCCGTTTCCTCACCCGGCGTGATGACCACACTCGCCCCCTCGAACAGTTCCGCTCGTGCCGCTCGCGGGCCGCTGTGTTCGGAACCCGCCACAGGATGACTGGGCACGAATCTCGCCGGTAAACTACCGCGCGAGTCGCGGATCGCCTCCACGATGGGTGCCTTGATGCTTCCGACATCGAACACGACACCCGCGTGTCGATCCAGTTTCACCACCCACCCGGCCACCTGATCGCTCGGGCACGCGAGCAGGACGAAATCGGCATCCTCAGGCACCGCCTCCACTGCCTGGTCCACCACACCGAGATCGAGCGCGATGGCGAGATTGGCTTCGTCGGTGTCCAGACCGGTAATGGTGGCGAACAGATCCCGGCGCCGCGCCGCCACGGCGAAAGAGCTGCCGATCATGCCCGTACCGATGAGTGCAAGTTTCAAACAAGGCGCTCGAGTGTGGCCAGAAAACGCTCGTTTTCTTCCGGCAGACCTATGGTGACCCGCAAGTGGCGGGGCAGTCCGTATTCGGCCACAGGACGCACTATCACGCCCTGCGCGAGGAGGCGCTCATATACCGCCGACGCATCGTCGCCCACGTCCACCGTAACGAAGTTGCCAACCGACGGAATGTAGTCGAGCCCCATACGCGTGAAGGCACCCGTCAGCAGTTGCATTCCCTGGGCGTTCTGAGAGCGGCTGCTCACCTGATAGTCCTCGTCGTCGAGAGCAACTTGCGCCGCGGCTAGCCCGAGCGAGTTGACATTGAACGGCTGACGCGCCCGATTGAGGAGATCGCCTATCTCGGGTGAACTCAGCGCATAGCCCACACGCATACTCGCAAGTCCGTGGATCTTGGAAAACGTGCGCGTCACCACGAGATTCGGATAGCAATCGAGCAGCGAGCGACCGTCCGGGTAGTCGGGCTCTTCCACGTACTCGAAATAGGCCTCGTCGAGCACTACCCACACCCGCTCCGGCAGTGCGTCGAGAAAACCCGTCAGCGCATCGCGCGGCACCCAGGTACCGGTGGGATTATTCGGATTGGCGATGAAAATCAGCCGCGTGTTGTCATCGACCTCAGCGAGAAAGCCGTCGAGATCCGTGCCGAAATCCTTCGCCGCCACCTGCACGAGTTCCGCCCCGCACCCCGTTGCCGCGAGGTAGTACACGACAAACCCATGTTGGGACATGAGTACTCGCGCACCAGGTTCCAGCGTCACGCGGGCCACCAGGTCCAGCACATCGTTCGAGCCGTTGCCGAGCGTGATCCGTGTCGGATCGATCTGGTGATGCGCCGCTAATCTGTTCTTGAGCCGAAATCCACTGCCGTCCGGGTAGCGCGACAATTCGTCGAAATCCTTCAGACACCTGCTTACGCCTTCGCCGGGGCCCCGCGGATTTTCGTTGCTCGCGAGCCTGATGATGTCCCGGATGCCCAGTTCCCGGGTCAGTTCCTCAACCGGTTTACCCGGTTGGTAGGGGCGCAGGCCCGCAATTCCCGGATGCACCGGTCCTTTGAGATCGCCACTCATATCACCGCCTGTGGGTACGATCCCAGCGTACGCACCTCGAGTGCGACCTCACCTATTTCCTCCAACACCTTGCCCACCGATTCGTCACCCTGATGGCCGTGGAAGTCGATGAAAAACACATACGACCAGTCACCGGAGCGGGCCGGGCGGGTTTCGATGCGCGTGAGGCTGATTTCGTGCTTGTGGAACGGCCCCAGCACCCGGAACAGGGCGCCGGGTTCGTTGCGGGTGGAGACCAGCAGAGACGTCTTGTCACGCCCAGAATGACCCACGTATTGCTTACCGACGACCAGAAAGCGGGTCTTGTTGTACGCCTGATCCTCGATGTTGGCCGCCGCCACCCTCAGCCCATGCCGCTCTGCAGCCGTTGCACCGGCTACCGCGGCAATGGCAGGATCCGCCGCCGCTTCCCGGGCTGCTTCCGAATTGGACGCACAGTCACGGCGGGACACGCCCGGGTAGTTGGCATCCAGCCAGCGCCTGCACTGGGCCAGGGATTGCGAATGGGAGACGATTTCACGAATCTCGCCCTCGTGGTGCACGTTTAGAAGAAATGCGTGATGGATGGCCAGTTCCACCTCCGCACAAATGCGCAGGTCGGGGGAGCAGCCGATGAAACAGTCGAGTGTGTGATTGACCATGCCTTCGGTGGAGTTCTCCACCGGCACCACGCCGTAGTGGGCGTTGTCCGACTCCACTTCACGGAATACTTCGTCAATGGCGGTGAGCGAGCGCATAGACGCAAAGTGCCCAAACTGCTTGATGGCCGCAGCTTCGGTGTAGGTTCCTGAGGGTCCCAGGTAAGCGATGGTCAGCGGCTGCTCGAGATTCAGGCAACAGGAGATGATCTCGCGGAACAGGTGCGCCATGTCGTTATCCGACAAAGGTCCCGCATTGCGCTCTTTCAGCCTGGTGAGAATCTGTGCCTCGCGCTCAGGGCGATAGAATACCGGTACCTCGTCTCCGGGAGTGGCCTGCTTGATCTTGCCGACATCGAGTGCCAGCGACGCCCGTTCGTTGAGGAGCTTCTGCAGCTCCTCATCGATGGCATCGATGCGCGTGCGTATCGGCTCCAGCGCTGTGTCTTCCCTCGTCAAGATCCGTACTCTTGCTCGAATTCGGCCATGTATTCGACCAGGTTGTCCACCGCATGCTGTTCCACCGCGTTGTAAATGCTCGCGCGCATGCCGCCCACGCTACGGTGACCCTTGAGGTTGACCAGCCCCCGCACCTTCGCGCCCTCGAGAAATGCGGCATCCAGCTGCGGATCCGGCAGCGTGAACGGCACATTCATGTGCGAGCGGTCGGCGATCGCCACCGGCGCCCGGAAGAAGTTGCTGCTCTCGATAGCAGTGTACAGTGTGGCGGCCTTCCGGGCGTTGCGTTCGGCGATGGCAGCGAGGCCGCCCTGGCGCTTCATCCAGGCGAACACCAGCCCCGCCAGATACCAGGCATATGTAGGCGGTGTATTGGACATGGAACCCGCTTCCGCGTGCACGCTGTAATCGAGCATGGACGGTGTCTCGGGGCGAGCCCGGCCGAGCAGGTCGCGACGAACGATCACCACGGTCAGACCGGCGGGACCTATATTCTTCTGGGCGCCCGCGTAAATAACACCGAAGCGCGATACGTCTATGGATCGTGACAATATGTCGGACGACATGTCGCAAACCAGCGGCGCTGGCACCGCAGACACACTGGGAAACTCATGAAACTGCACACCACCGATGGTTTCGTTGGAGCAGAGGTGCAGGTAGGCGGCATCCGGTGACAGCTGCCACTGGGCGGGATCCGGTATGCGATCGAAGTTCGACCCCTCCGAAGAGCCGACCACGTTCACTTCACAATAGCCGCGCGCCTCCGTGATGGCCTTTTTCGACCAGGACCCCGTGTTCACGTAGTCGGCCGTCGTCCTCGAACCGAGCAGGTTCAGCGGGACGGCCGCGAACTGTAGGGTCGCACCACCTTGCAGGAACAACACCGCGTAATCTTCGGAGATGGACAACAGGTCGCGGAAGTCGGCCTCCGCGCGCTCCGCGATCTCAATGAACTCAGCGCTGCGGTGACTCATTTCCATCACCGACATTCCGGTTCCACGGTAGTCGAGCAGCTCCGCGCGTGCCTCCTCAAGCACTTCGGTCGGCAACGCGGCCGGACCAGCGGAAAAATTAAAAGATCTGTGCGTGCCCATGACTACTCGTCTCCTCCAGAGTCGTCTCCTGAACCCGCTTGCGGATTTTCGTCTTCCGATTCTTCGATACGCGCCACGCCGATCAGCGCTTCTTCACCGCGCAGGCTGATCAGGCGCACGCCCTGGGTATTGCGTCCCTGAAGCGACACTTCATCGGAACCCGTGCGCACCAGTGTGCCCATGTTGGAGATCAGCATCAGCTCATCGCCCGGGAACACCTGCACCGCCCCGACTACTTCGCCGTTGCGGTCGCTCAAGCGCATCGCGATCACTCCCTGCGCGCCGCGACCCTTGACCGGAAACTCGGCGACATCCGTGCGTTTGCCGTAGCCATTTTCGCTGGCGGTGAGAACGAAACCGTCAGTAGTGGGGATGATCAGCGATATTACACCGTGATCGGAGGGTAAACGAATGCCGCGCACTCCGCGCGCCGTACGACCCATGGCGCGCACGTCCGATTCCTTGAACCGCGCCGCTTTACCGTTGCTGGCCGTGAGCAACACGTCACTCGTCCCATCCGTAATGGCCGCACCCACGAGCGTGTTGCCCTCTTCCAGTTCCAGCGCAATCAGTCCGGCGGTGCGGGGTCTCGAGAACTGCTCGAGCGGCGTCTTCTTGACGGTACCGTTGGCGGTAGCCATGAACACGAAGTGATCGGCATCGAATTCATTTATCGGCAGCACCGCCGTGATGCGCTCCTGAGCGTCCAGCGGCAGCATGTTCACCAGCGGCCGGCCTTTTGCACCCCGGCTACCCTGAGGGATCTGGAAGGCACGCAGCCAGTAGACCTTCCCAAGATTCGAGAAACACAACAGCGTGTCGTGGCTGTTGGCAACCAGCAGATGTTCTACGAAGTCTTCATCTTTCACGGTCGCCGCCGCCTTGCCGCGGCCGCCACGTTTCTGCGCCTGGTAAACATCGAGTGGCTGCGTCTTGCCATAGCCCTGGTGGGAAATGGTGACCACCACATCTTCCTCCGTGATCAGATCCTCGACAGAGAGATCCTGCTGTGAGCTGATGATCTCTGTGCGGCGCTCGTCCCCGTATGCATCGCGGATCTCGGTGAGTTCTTCGCGGATCACACCCCCAAGGCGCTCCGCCGAACCGAGGATGTCCAGCAGATCGGCGATCTCATCCAGTACCGCCTGATAGTCGTCGATCAGTTTATCCTGCTCAAGTGCGGTCAGGCGGTGCAGACGCAGGTCGAGAATCGCCTGGGCCTGTTCCTCCGAGAGATGATAGCGGCCCTCACGAAAGCCGAACTCCTCGCCCAGGTTGTCCGGCCGGCAGGCATCACTGCCCGCTTTCTCAAGCAACTTCTCCACGCTGTCGGACTGCCAGCTCCTGGCCATCAGTCCCACGCGCGCCTCGGCTGCGCTCTGAGAGCCTCGGATCAACTCGATCACCTCGTCGATGTTGGCGAGCGCGACCGCCTGTCCCTCCAGGATATGTCCCCGCTGGCGTGCTCTGCGCAGCAAGTAGAGGGTGCGCCGTGTGACCACCTCGCGGCGGTGCTGGAGAAACGCCTCCAACATCTGCTTGAGGTTCAGCACCCTGGGCTGGCCGTCCACCAGCGCCACACAGTTGATGCCGAACACCGATTGCAGCTGGGTTTGCGCGTAAAGGTTGTTGAGTACCACCTCGCCGGAATCACCGCGCCGCATTTCGATCACGATGCGAAGCCCGTCCTTGTCGGATTCGTCGCGCAGCTCCGTGATGCCCTCGATCTTCTTGTCTTTCACCAGCTCCGCGATCTTCTCGATCAGCTTCGATTTGTTCAGCTGATACGGAATCTCCGTGATGATGATGGTGTCCTTGTTCGATTTCTCATCGTGGATCACTTCGGCCAGCGCGCGCACATAGATGCGCCCGCGGCCCGTGCGATAGGCCTGTACGATACCCGCCCGGCCGTTGATGATGCCGGCTGTGGGAAAGTCGGGGCCCTGGATGTACCCCATCAGATCGTCCACGGACAGCGTAGGGTCGTCCATCAACGCCAGAGCCCCGGAGATCACCTCGTTGAGGTTGTGGGGCGGGATATTGGTCGCCATGCCGACAGCAATCCCCGAGCTGCCATTGACCAGCAGATTCGGAACTCTGGTCGGCAACACGTCCGGCATAGTGAGCGTTTCGTCGTAGTTGGGAATGAAGTCGACGGTTTCCTTGTCCAGATCAGCCAGCAGTTCTGACGCCAGCCGTGCCATGCGCACTTCGGTGTAGCGCATGGCCGCCGGTGGATCACCATCGATGGAGCCGAAGTTACCCTGTCCGTCCACCAGCATGTAGCGCATGGCAAAATCCTGTGCCATGCGCACCACCGTATCGTAGATGGCTACATCTCCGTGCGGGTGGTATTTACCCATGACATCACCCACCACCCGGGCGGACTTCATGTACGGACGATTGAACGTGTTGTTGAGTTCGTTCATCGTGAACAGCACCCTTCGATGCACGGGCTTGAGCCCGTCCCGAACATCAGGCAGCGCACGGCCCACGATGACGCTCATCGCGTAGTCGAGATAGGACTGCCGCAGCTCGTCCTCGATGTTGACGGGCAGGATCTCCCTGCCCTGTTCCCCTTGTCCGGGACCGTCTGTCGGCGGCTCTCCCGGAGGGCTACCTGAACCCTGACCAGTGCCCTGATCAGACATGAGCGCCGCTCAAATCAATCATAATAATACGCACGTGAAAAGCGTCTAATTTTAGCATGGAAAGGGTGGCAAAAGGCTGCTTATCGGGCTCGTGTGAAGGATAAAAGTCACGCGAACCCAGGCCCGTCTGTGAGACCAATAGATACCGCAAGCACCTTACCGGTCGAAGGTACTACGTCAGTGCGGGCGCAGGGCTTATAATCCCTCGATGCCTGAATTCTGTGACCTTCTCATCAGCGGCCGCTGGTTGCTGCCCATCGCACCCGAAAACCGTGTCATCGAGCATGGAGCCGTCGCCGTACTCAACGGACGCATCGCAGCCGTGGGCCCGCATACCGACCTCACTTCGGCTTGGCAACCGGATGAGCGAATAGACCTTGGCGAACACCTGCTCATGCCCGGACTGGTAAACACACACGGTCACGCAGCCATGACCTTGTTGCGCGGCTCAGCGGAAGACCTGCCACTGCAGGGCTGGCTCGCCGATCACATCTGGCCGATGGAAGCGCGTTTCATGAATTCAGATTTCGTCGCGGATGGCACCCGGCTCGCCATCGCCGAGATGATCAGGAGCGGTACGACCTGTTTCGCCGACATGTATTTCTATCCCGAGACCGCGGCCCAGGTGGCGGCCGAGGCCGGGGTGCGGGCGCAGCTGGCATTTCCCATCGTGCGCTTCGAGAACGCCTGGAGCAGCAGCGCCGAGGACGCCCTGCACAAGGGCCTTGCGCTCCACGACGACTGGCGCGCAAGCGAGTTCGTGCACATCGCCTTCGGTCCGCACAGCGCCTACACCGCTGCACGCGAGGATCTGGAAAAAACCCTGATGTACGCAGAAGAGCTGCAGGCACAGATCCAGATCCATCTGCACGAAAACCGTACAGAGGTAGAGGACGCGGAAGTCCGGATCGGCCATTCGTGGGTGGAGGAACTCGCCGACATAGGCATGCTTTGCCCTTCCCTGCAGGCCGTGCACATGACGACGCTAAGCGAGTCTGAAATCGCACTCATCGCCGAGCGCGGCGTGCACGTGGTGCACTGTCCGCACTCCAATTTCAAACTGGCGAGCGGCCTGTGTCCCACCCACAAACTTCGCCAGCACGGTGTGGAGCTGAGTCTCGGCACCGACGGCGCCGCCTCCAACAACGGCCTCGATCTCTTTGCCGAGGCACGCCTCGCGGCACTGCTGTTGAAATACCAGGCTCGGGATGCCGCCAACGGCGACGCCGCGAGCATGCTGCACATGCTAACCCTCGGCGGCGCAAAGACGCTGGGGCTGGAAGCGGACATCGGATCGATCGAGCCCGGCAAGGCCGCCGATCTCATCGCCATCGACATGGCCAAACCTGGCCTCGCACCAGTGTACGATCCTATGGGTGCACTCGTGCACGGTGCACCCGGTCACGCGGTGACCGACGTCTGGGTTGCCGGTCGGCGCTTGCTTACAGGGGCGGAGCACACCAGCATCGATCTACGCGATACC
>DCWG01000158.1:0-44134 GCA_002327525.1 Gammaproteobacteria bacterium UBA2168
CGAGATTCAGTCTCTGTACGGGATCTGGGAGCGCGACGAAGTGGCACCCGCCACGGCGGACCCCGCGGCAAAACTTTCGAGGTTGGTCGAACAGAACATCATGAACATCGTGGACGAGAGCAACACCAACTTTCCTCGCCAGCGTGTGATAGAGGCCAGCGAAGTGGTTTATACGCCCGACGCCGGCAGCGAAGGCACCTACGGGTGGTACATCGACCTGGATGCTGTGCGGGCGACTACCACGCTCTCCGGCAATCCCAACTCGGATGATAGTGGACGGGCGCCGCCGGATCCTCAGTATCCGGGTGAACGGGCTGTCCGGCGTATCCTCGCACGCGGAGATGCGTTGATCATGACTACCGTAATCCCGCGTGATGCCAACACCTGCTTCCGCGCGCCGCCGGGCTCCAGTTTTCCGATCGACCCGTTGACAGGGGGATCGCCGAAGCGGCCGATCTTCGATGTCAACAACGATGGCATCATCGACGACGCCGATCTTATCAGTTTGAACGGCGGCGAGTATGCCGCGGGAATCGTATTGGATACAGACGATTTGGACGGGACACTGGTGGATCCGTCGCTGCTGATAGGCAACGGTGATTCCGACTTCCTGTTCCTGAGCGGCGGTGATGATCAGCTCAGCATTCGTATCTCGGGATCGGGGGACGACAAGGTAGGACGTCTGTCCTGGCTGGAGTTGATCAATGCGAACTAGAAGCTGCTACCGAGTGTGTCTGGCTTTGCTGGCTGCGCTGAGTGTGACGACCGCGCTGCCGGGTAGTGCCGCGTCGGTCAGCCGTGTCGAGTTGGTGGAGGACACGGGAGTGATCCACGCGATCGACTATGGGCGCAATCAGATGATCATCGACGGGGTGCGCTTCTCGGTGTCGGCGGGAGCGCGTATCCGTATTCGAGGAGATACTGGCACATTCACGGGGTTGGTCAAAGGCATGAAGGTATCGTACGTATTCGAGAACCGTTCGCGAACCAACCGGGTAATCATGGTTCTGGAGCAGTTGCCGGACAACACTATAATCGAGCGCAACTGACACCGCGACGCGGTTAACAACGCAACGCTTTCCCGCGCGCATCTTCTGGAATGCCGTCGCCATTGCGATCGTGTGCGTGACGAACGCGCCCGGTCGCGTTGACGATGATCTGCCGACTGAACAGAGGGTCGCCATCGGGGGGACAATACTGAAAGTGCCCGTTTTGCCAGTCGGTGAGGCCGTTGGCCCTGAATAGCAGGTACGAGCGATTTCTGAATGCGCGCCAGTAAATGCGCTCGCCACCCCGCATGGCCGGCAGGCGCGCGGTGATCTTGTCGGCACCGTCGACTCTGCGGTTGGCGTTGTGGTCGGTGAACACGAGGGCGCCCTCGTGCCAATGGTTGCGGTGGCCGCAGCGGTCGATGCCGGGGCACAGTGTTGCGTTGGTTCTGTGGACGATAGCGGTATGGCGGGCCGTCTGCACCGCGCCGATGATGGCGTTGATTCTGGCGCTCGCCGTCCAGGTGGCGAGCATATGTGGAAACTCCACCGTCGCCGCACGCACTACGACGGCCGCGATGGCGAGGGTTACCAGAAGTTCGATGAGTGTGTAGCCGCGCATGGACATGTATGCAGCACACCACACCAACAAGCGTTGCGATGTCGGCCATCGGCCCGGGATGAGGTGCGAACAGCACCGATGGGCTGGTGCTTACTCGAGCTCGAGTTTCTTCAGTCGGTAACGCAGGGCACGAAATGTGATCCCCAGACGTTTCGCCGCCGCGGTCTTGTTCCAGCGGGTCGCCTCCAGAGCCGTGGTGATGAGACCGCGTTCGATGTTCTCCAGGTGCTCTTCGAGCGAGACGCCATCCGGCAGCGTGAGTGGTCGCGCATCATCTGGCATGTGCGGGTCGCTGGACGGATCTTTCGAATCGGCGGCCTGCTCTGGCGCCGAAAGATCGTGGGGTTCATCGGCAAGGCGCAGGTCGTGGATTTCGATGCACCCGTCATCGCACAACGTAAAGGCACGCTCGAGGGCGTTCGCCAGTTCACGCACGTTGCCGGGGAAGGAGTAGGCCGTGAGCGCGCTCATGGCAGACTTGCTGATCTGCGGTTTATCCGTGCCGTAGCCGGCGGCGATTCGTGTGAGAATTTGTTCCGCGAGTTCGGCGATGTCGCCCGCTCTTTCCCGCAGGCTCGGCATGGGCAGTTCAATTACGTTGAGCCGGTAGTACAGGTCCTGACGAAATCGGCCCGCCGCGACCTCGCTGGCCAGATCCTTGTGCGTGGCGCAGAGGATACGCACGTCGATGCTCGTCTCCGCGGCATCGCCCACCGCGCGCGCGGCTTTCTCCTGGATGGCGCGCAGCAGTTTCACCTGCATCGACAATGGCAGGTCGGCAACCTCGTCGAGAAACAGCGTGCCGCCTTCCGCAGCCTGAAACAGTCCCTGCTTGTCGGCAACCGCACCAGTGAAGCTGCCTTTCACATGTCCGAAGAACTCACTTTCCATCAGTTCACTCGGAATCGCGCCGCAGTTCACGGGCACGAAGGGCGTTTCGCCGCGAGGCCCGAGTTCGTGGATCAAACGTGCCGCCACTTCCTTGCCGGAACCGGATTCGCCGCTGACGTAGATCGGTACCTGGCTGCGCGCGAGCTTCGCGATCTGCGCGCGCAGGCGTTCCATGACCTCTGACGTGCCGGTGAGCCGTGCACTGGTGTCGGTTTCGGGAACCGGCGTGACTTTGAGCGCGGCGTCGACCAGTGAGCGCAGTTGTTCGAGATCTACGGGTTTCTGCACGAAGTCGAAAGCACCGGCTTTCAGCGCGCTGATGGCGGTATCCATGTTGCCATGTGCCGTGATCACGGCGACCGGCAGGTTTGGTACGGATTGGGTGATGTGATCGACGATCTCGAGACCGCTGCCATCCGGCAGTTTCATATCGGTTAGACAAAGATCGAACGACTCGTTGTTCAGGAGTTCGGTGGCGCGCGTGACGTTCTCTGCGGCGGTGGTATCGATGTTCATCCGGCCCAGTGTGATTTCGAGCAGCTCGCGGATGTCGGGTTCGTCGTCGATGATGAGCGCACGCTTATTGGTCAATTCAGTACTCCGGATTCAGGAGATGGGGAACTCACGCCGTCAGGCGATCGGGGTGGGTGAAAGTGATCCTGAAGCAGCTCCCGTGTCCGCGAAGGGGAGAGTAGGACAACCGCGCCTGGTTCGACTCACACAGCTCACGGGATACGTAGAGTCCCAACCCCGTACCCGAGGTCTCTGTCGTGAAGATGGGTTCGAACAGATTGGCTACGTTCTCCGCCGGTACACCGAGGCCATCGTCCTCGATGCTCAGGTACGGGCGCTCGGTGAGAACATCGATGCCACCGGCAATTCTCACCCAGGAGCAGCCGGTGCGTTGTCGGCTGTAGCGGATACCGTTGGTAACGAGATTGGTCAGCACCTGGCGCAGCTGACTCGGGTCCATTCTTATCTCCGTTTCTGACGGGGAGATGTCGATCACGATTTCGGCCTCCTTGGCGGTTTCTCTGAACTCGTCGCGGAAGTTCTCGACCTGGGCCTTCAGATTCATGCGCTCCGGGCTGGGTTTGATGCGCCTGGACATATCCAGCACGTTCTCTATCACATCGTTCATACGGATGCAGTGGGCGTGAATGATCTCGGTGAGGCGTTCATCGCCCTGGTCGAGGCTGTCGGACTCGTGCAGCAGCTGGGCGGCGTGGCTGATCGCGCCTAGCGGATTGCGAATCTCGTGCGCGATACTCGCCGACAGGCGGCCGATCGAAGCCAGTTTCAGCTGCTGCGCCTGTTGCTGAATCTCACCGATGTCTTCGATGAAGATGGTGACGTCGCCGTAGGCATCGTTTGGCCGTACCGGCAGGAAGTTGGCGCGCACTTCCGGGGTAGCGGCATCCGCCTGAAAGGGCGGGCTGCGCATGGTGAGATCGTTGCGCCAGCGCTCCAGACGCTCGAGCAGCATTACCGGCAGGCGAGTGAGTTCGTTGTCCGGTCGCTCGCCGAGTAGACCCCGCGCGGATTGATTGGACATGCGGATATTGTTCTTGTGATCCACGAGGACGATGCCTGTTCGCATACGCTGGACGATCAACCGGTTGATGCGCTCGAGATCGGCCAGTTCCGCGGCCTGGGTGAGGGCGCGTATGTCGTTTTCCCGGATACGGTTGGACAGGGTCTGGATGGTGTACCAGAAGGCGAAGTACAGGATACCGAGGATGCCTGCCTGGAAATAATCGTATTGCGCGGATGGTAGCGAGAGTGCGAGGTAGGATTCCTCGAACAGCACCGCGATGGAGGCGAGTGCGGGCACCAGAGGGGCCGCACGCCCGGTGACGATGATGGCGCCACAAGCGACGGTAACCAGAATCAGCACACCGAGGCCACTCCCGACGCCCCCGCTCAGCAGCATCATGGTGGTGAGACTCGCGATGTCGTAGCACACGAGTAAAAAACTCAGACGCCGGTGGGAAATCAGCCTTGGTGGTAGAAACTGCAGCGCGACGGCGGAAATCAGATTGATCAGGGTATAGCCAATGGCCACCAGCACGAACAGCTCGCGATACACGATACCGATACGGGTCTCGATGGTAGCCTGGAAGAAGACCGCCAGCAGAGAAAGGCCCAAGAGTCCGCGGTAGTAGTTGTAGATCTTCAACAACCCTGCGCCGAGGCCGAACCTGCGCCGGTCTATTTCGGCGAGAATTTCCGCTCGATGGGTACTCACCCGCTGACCATGGCTATTACCGTCTCACGAGACGAAAGGCAGCCAGCTGAACCAGCCTTTCCTGTCCTTCTTATCGCTATCCTTCTTAGCGTCATCGGATTGCTCTTGTGTACCCCTCTCGGGTGGCACGAACCCCTCCGGGTGTTCGATCTTCAACGGCGGCGGTACCTCGGGTCGGTCCAGCAACCCCAGTGTGACCAGATTGGTCCAGGAACGGTCGCGATTTCTGATCCGCTCGGTGAGTACGATGCTGCCATCGGCGTTGAATGCCGGATGCTCGGGGTAGTTGATGGACAGGATGCGCATGTGATCGTTGGCGGCATCCGTCAGTCCCAGCTTGTAATTGGCTTCGATCAGCACGAGTAGGGCATCCGGGGTCGCCTGTGCGCCGGGGAAGTTCTCAAGCACATACTGGGCACGGTTCGCAGCCGCGATGTTGGCCCCTCTGCGCATGTAGTAGTCGGCCACGTGTATCTCCGCGCTGGCCATGAGGTTACGCAGGTAAACCATGCGCTGAGTGGCGTCCGGCGCATACTGGCTGGTCGGGAAGCGGGTCAGCAGCTGGGCGAAGTCAGCGTACGATTCCCGCGCCGAGGTTGTGTCGCGCTGCGACATATCGGTGGTGAACACACGATCTATCATCGAGCGGTTGCGGTCGAATGCGCCCAGACCCTTGAGGTAGTAGGCGTAGTCCACGTTTTTGTGTTGAGGGTGCAGACGGATGAAGCGATCGGCTGCGGTGCGGGCGGCATCGATGTCGTACGACTGATAGCGTGCGTAGATGAGTTCCAGCTGTGCTTGTTCCGCATAGCGGCCGAATGGAAACTGGGCTTCCAGTACTTCGAGCTGGGAGATGGCCTGGTCGTAGTTGCCGGAACGCAGGTAGCGCTGAGCGTTGCGATACAGGAGCTGTTCGCTGGTGTTGGTGGATAGAATGTCTTCCTCATCGTCGTCGCCGAAAAACGGAATGATCGAACAACCCGTTGCATAGAGAGTGCTCGTGAGGATTACGGCGATCGGTACGATCGAAGAGATGATTCGTGTGATTGAAGAGATACGCGTGAATGACATGTGCAGTTCGTGAGCCCGGGGGATGGAAAAACTTCGCTAATTTAATGGATTACAGTACGGTTGCAACAACGAGTTTGACATCCTCGCATGCGTATTATCGAAACCGTCCTCGTGCCAGCGGAACTGGCGGGCCAGCGCACCGATAGGGCTGCCGCCGTGCTGTTTCCCGATTACTCGCGTTCTAACCTCGTACGCTGGCTGAAAGACGGCGGGCTGACCCTGGATGGTGCGAGGGTAAAAGCCAATCACAAAGTGATGGGTGGCGAGCAATTGTACCTCGATGTGGAGTCGGGCGCGGAAGC
Organism: Gammaproteobacteria bacterium UBA2168; assembly: GCA_002327525.1. Lineage (GTDB taxonomy): Bacteria > Pseudomonadota > Gammaproteobacteria > Pseudomonadales > Azotimanducaceae > JASLQO01. The sequence continues at coordinate 6,124 of DCWG01000158.1, forward strand.
GGCCTGGGACGCGGCCCAGACGGTCGAATTCTCGGTGCTGTACGAAGACGATCATCTGCTGGTCGTGGATAAACCGGCACATGTGGTCGTGCACCCGGGTGCCGGTAATCCGGACCACACACTTGTTAACGGCCTGATCGCGCATCGAGAGGCACTGAAGCATCTGCCGCGCGCGGGTATTGTCCACCGCCTCGATAAGGATACCAGCGGTGTGATGGTGGTGGCGGCGAGCCTCGCGGCGCACAGGCACCTGGTGGACGCCATTCAGAATCGGGAGGTCCAGCGCGGTTATCTGGCCGTGGCGGAGGGACGCATGGTGTCGGGTCTCGACATCGATCGACCCATAGGCCGGGATCCGCGCCAGCGCACCCGACAGGCGGTGCGCGAGGATGGCAAACCGGCACTTACCCACGTGCGGGTCCAAGAACGCTTTCGGGTGCACACACTCATAAAGGCAGCACTGGCCACGGGACGCACGCACCAGATTAGGGTGCACCTGGCAAGCATAGGGCACCCCCTGGTGGGCGATCGGCGCTATGGCGCACGTGGCCTCTTGCCGCGGGGTGGTAGCAGCGCTTTCGTGGAGAGGGTGCGCGCATTTCCGCGTCAGGCACTGCATGCGCACTCACTATCGTTCGATCATCCCGCCTCCGGGAAAACGCTCGATTTCAGCGCTCCGGTGCCTGACGACTTGCAGGGCCTGATTGATGCTCTGCGCGAGGATGCCGATGGCGCACGGTGAAGACCTTTCGGTGATTGAGGCGGATTGGCCGGTGCCGGGGAGTATTCGGGCGTTTACGACCACCCGGCAAGGTGGCGTGAGCCGGGGACGCTACGCGGGCCTCAACGTGGCCACACACACCGGCGATGTCAAAGAGGCGGTCGCGCACAATAGAGCCGCCTTGCTGACGGCGATGCCGGGCTGCAGGCACCTGCAGTGGCTTAAACAGGTGCACGGTGTGCGGTGTGTACGAGCGACCCGCAAGAGCTGCATTGCGGTTCCGGAGGCGGATGCAGCCTGGACCGACGAGACGGGGCTCGGACTCGTGATTCAGACAGCGGATTGTGTACCGGTGGTTCTGGCGGAAGCATCGGGTGGAAAAATCGCGGCCCTGCATGGTGGGTGGCGTGGGCTTGTCGACGGCATCGTGGAGCGCACCGTGGAAGCAATGGGTGGTGAAAGTTTGACGGCGTGGGTGGGCCCATCGATCGGTGCACAAGCTTACGAAGTCGGTGTAGATGTTTTTGAGGCAGTCGCCGCGATCGTCGACGCCAGGCAGGTGATGCGAGAGACGGTGGCACAAGGCAAGTGGATGCTGAACCTGTTCGAGTTCACTCGCCTTCTGCTGCAGATGGCGTGCGTGCGGGAGGTCTGCATATCCGGTGTGTGTACTCATACCGATGAGCGCTTCTATTCATACCGGCGCGATGGTGCCACGGGGCGTATGGCCACTGTGGTGTGGAAGAGCGAGGGCTAGGGAGCCGGGCTGCAATTCTCGATGATGTTGTCCTTGGCGTCGGCGATACGCTGCTGGCGTTCATCCTCGCCAACCACGCGTTCCGTACCGTCGCGGCTGCGCACCTTGATTCGATTGGAGTTTTGCAGTTTCTGCAAAACGGCGCGTGACTTCTCGCAGTTTTCGGCACGCACCCGGGCCAATTCCTCTTCTCGCTCGCGTTTATTGCGTTCGATGTCGTCGAGTATGGAACGCTGTTGCGGGCTGATAGCGTCCTGCTGAATGTCGGGTTCTTCGCGACCGTTGGAAGTTATGACATTGGTACGCAGGTTGGTGGTATCGAGGGTATCGGCCATGGCATTGCGCGGGGGCTTCTGAGAATAATTGACCACGCCGTTGGAATCGATCCAGCGATAAACAGTGGCGCCGAGTAGAAAAGGCAGGCAAACGATCAATGCGGTCCGTGTGGCTGTGCCAGAGCGTTTCGTCAATTTTGATGCTTGCCTTGTCGCGCGCATCGCCAATCCCGCCTGAAAACGCCAGGTTATCAAAGGCACGGCACCGGTTCCCAATGAATTCGACGCTTCGAGCGGGTAGCCAGGAAGAATTGCCAGCAATGTCGCAGTTTCGTTGACATTGAGGTGTCATCCACCAACAATTGCGGGTTCTTTTGCGTGCGGAAAGGAGTCATGTCGGAAGTACTGTCGGGCGGCGATATGTTGGTGCGTGCCCTGCAAGACGAAGGGGTGGAGTATCTGTTCGGGTACCCCGGCGGTGCCGCTCTGCATATATACGACGCCATTTTCAGGCAGCAGAAAGTGGAGCACATTCTCGTGCGCCATGAACAGGCTGCGACACATATGGCCGATGGGTATGCGCGTGCCACGGGCAAGCCGGGTGTGGTGCTGGTGACCTCGGGTCCCGGGGCGACCAATGCAGTAACGGGTATTGCCACCGCGTACATGGACTCTATTCCCATGGTCGTGATTTCAGGCCAGGTACCGAGCGATCAGATCGGCACCGATGCATTCCAGGAAACCGACATGCTCGGTGTATCCCGTCCTGTGGTGAAGCATAGCTTCCTGGTGCGCGACTGTGGCGAGATTGCGGAAGTTGTGAAAAAGGCCTTTCATATTGCCACCACCGGTCGTCCCGGTCCGGTCGTCATCGACGTACCGAAGGATACGACCGATCCTGCCGTGACCGCCGAGTACTCGTATCCGGACAGTGTGGAGATGCGTTCCTACAAACCGGCGGTACGCGGGAACGGGCGGCAGCTGCGCAAGGCGGTCGAGAAGCTGTTGTCCTCGAAGCGGCCGATGATATACAGCGGCGGCGGGGTCGTGCAGGGCAATGGGGCATCGCGGCTCACCAGCATTGCGAGACGTCTCGGCTTCCCCGTGACCAACACCCTGATGGGGCTTGGTGGGTTCCCGGGTGACGATCCACAGTTCGTCGGCATGCTCGGTATGCATGGCACTTACGAAGCCAATATGGGAATGCATCACGCCGACCTGATTCTGGCGATTGGTGCGCGCTTCGACGACCGGGTCACCAACAATCCGGCCAAGTTCTGTCCCGATGCTACCATCGTGCACATCGATGCGGATCCCGCGTCCATCTCGAAGATCATCAGCGCCGATATCCCGATCGTCGGTCAGGTCGCAAACGTATTGACCGAGCTCGACAAAATGCTTGAGACGGCACTGGAGAATCAACCGGATGCACTTGATAAGGACGCCCACAAGGCGTGGTGGGAGCGCATCGAGCAGTGGCGTGCCGCCCACGGCCTCAATCACGATATGAGACCCGAGGCCGGCAAGCCGATACTGCCACAGATGGTGATTCAGTCGCTGTACCGGGCCACTGGCGGCGATGCCATCGTGACCAGTGATGTGGGTCAGCATCAGATGTTCGCCGCTCAGTACTACAAGTTCTCGCAGCCGCGGCGCTGGGTGAATTCTGGCGGCCTCGGCACGATGGGATTCGGCCTGCCGTCGGCGATGGGGGCACAGTTTGCATACCCAAACGAAACGGTCGCCTGCGTGACTGGTGAGGGCAGTTTTATGATGAACATGCAGGAACTGTCCACCTGCCTGCAGTACGGCCTGCCGATCAAGATCGTGTGCCTCAATAACCAGGCTCTCGGCATGGTGAAGCAGTGGCAGGACATGCAATATGGGGGACGCCACTCCAGCAGCACCTATGCGGATTCGTTGCCGGACTTCAAAACCATCGCGGAGTCTTTTGGCCATGTCGGGTTTCGCATAGACAAGGCCGAAGATCTCGAAGGGGCGATGCGAGAGACTTTTTCAGCCGAGCTGAAAAAGCGTGTCGTGTTTCTGGATGTGTGGGTCGACAGCAATGAACACGTCTATCCGATGTCCATCAAGGGCGGGTCCATGCAGGACATGTATCTCAACAAGATTACGGATAGCCAGGCCGGAGATTACATGTGATGAGACGCATAATTGCCGTACTGCTGGAAAACGAATCCGGCGCGCTGTCCCGCGTCATCGGGCTTTTCGCACAGCGCGGCTACAACATCGAAACTCTCACGGTAGCTCCCACCGAAGATGAGACACTGTCTCGGCTGACGCTCACGACGAGCGGCGACGACAATAAGACCGAACAGATCGTGAAGCATCTCAACAGACTCATCGAGGTGGTCAAGGTGCAGGATCTGTGCGAGGCGGATCACGTCGAGCGCGAACTCATGCTCATCAAGGTGCGGGCTGAGGGTGCCGATCGCGCGGAGGTCAAACGCACGGTGGCTATCTTCCGCGGTCAGATCATCGACGTGACCACCAACGCCTACACGCTGCAGCTGACCGGTACCAGTGAAAAGCTGGACGCATTCCTGGGAGCCATCGGCAGCGGTCTCGTGCTCGAGGTCGTGCGCAGCGGCGTTTCCGGAATTGGCCGGGGCGACAAAATACTCAGCGCTTGATCGGAACCAAAAGCGCTCACAGCAATTCAAATTCAGACCGAGGAATCACCATGCAGGTTTATTACGACAAAGATGCCGATCTGTCCATCATTCAGAAGATGAAGGTGGTCGTGGTCGGATACGGCTCACAGGGCCACGCACATGCAAACAACCTGAGGGATTCTGGCGTGCAGCGGATCACCATCGGCCTGCGGAGCGATTCCGGCTCTCGCCCCAAAGCGGAAAATGCTGGTTTTGAGGTGGCTGAGGTGGCCAAGGCGGTGAAGGATGCAGACCTCGTGATGCTGCTCACCCCGGACGAGCTGCAGCCGTCCATCTACAGAGGCGAAATCGAGCCAAATCTGAAGGAAGGAGCAACGATTGCCTTCGCGCATGGTTTCAACGTGCATTTCGAGCTGATCCAACCGCGCGCGGATCTGGACGTGATCATGATTGCACCGAAAGGGCCGGGGCACACCGTGCGCTCGACCTACACCGAGGGCGGTGGCGTGCCGAGCCTGATCGCGGTGGCTCAGAACGCTTCCGGTCAGGCCAAGGAGATCGCACTTTCGTACGCCAGCGCCAATGGTGGTGGCCGGGCCGGCATCATCGAGACCAACTTCCGCGAGGAGACCGAGACCGATCTCTTCGGCGAGCAAACGGTACTGTGCGGCGGTGCGGCCGCTCTCGTGCAGGCCGGATTCGAGACGCTGGTGGAGGCGGGCTATGCACCAGAGATGGCCTACTTCGAGTGTTTGCACGAACTGAAGCTGATCGTGGATCTCTTCTACGAGGGCGGGGTGGCCAACATGTGGTACTCGGTTTCCAACACCGCCGAGTACGGAGGACTCACCCGCGGATCGCGCATCGTGACGGATGAGACCAAGGCCGAGATGAAGCGCATCCTGGAGGAAATCCAGACCGGAAAGTTCGCGCGGGAATTCGTCACCGAGAACCAGGCCGGCGCACCCAGCATCAAGGCCATGCGGCGACTCACTGCCGAGCATGGCATCGAGGAAGTGGGCGAGCGCTTGCGCGGTATGATGCCGTGGATCCAGGAAAACCGGCTGGTCGATCGCAGTAAGAACTAATCAACCAACCGCTCGATGCCCATCGAGAGGAACGCTACGAGAAGTTCCTCCTTCGTGGGGAGTAGCGACCTACGCCGCTCTGGGTCGCTGGCGCGCCTGGCGATCGCTTCCTGGCCTCTGGACAGGCCTCCGGACACAGGTCTGTGAGGGCTGCACCCCGATACTATGCGCGCGCTGCTCGTCGTGGCTCGGCTTCTTGAGGCGGGCGGGATCGATGTTCAGGGAGCGGATTATGGGTTCGCGATTCGTGGCGAGTTCGCGTGGCAGTGCCGGAAAACCCGTCAATGCCGCTGTTCTGACCTCAGGCATACGCCACCTTTCTCTTGGAACCCCACGACCTGTGGCTCCCTGATCCGCAGAAGAGAAAAAGGGTAATATGGGCTTTTTCCTGGTTGAGCGAAATGAGCGAGGAAAACCCGAAAGTACACCGGCTCAACGATTCGGACGAAGGTCCGGTTCGCCGCCGTGGTATCTACTTTCTGCCGAACCTCATCACAACCGGCGCGCTGTGCGCCGGTGTGTATGCCACGGTCGCCGGATTCAACGGCCGCTACGTGGCCGCCGCGTTCGCCATCTTCGCGGCCATGGCGCTGGATGCGGCGGATGGCCGCGTGGCTCGTTTTACCCGTACGGAGAGCAGCTTTGGCGCGGAGTACGACTCGCTCTCCGACATGGTGGCATTTGGTGTCGCTCCCGCGCTGCTGGTGTTCTCGTGGGGACTGTCAGCGCTCGGGCAGATCGGTTGGGTGGTCACTTTCGTTTACGTCGCATGTACGGCATTACGGCTTGCGCGCTACAACGTCAAAGGCGACAACGAGACCTTCACCGGACTCGCCTCACCGGCCGCGGCAGCGGTGCTGGCCTGTGCCATCTGGGTCTGGGAAGAAACCATTCCCGGTGTCGAGCCCTCTCTGTTGGCAGCTTCCACAATGGGAGTCGTCACCACCCTCGTGGCACTGCTGATGGTATCCAATTTTACCTACTTCTCACCGAAACTCCTCAATATCCGCAACCGCGTGCCTTTCGTGGCGCTGGTACTGGTCGTGCTCGGATTTGCCGTGCTGCTGGCCAGCCCGCCACACGTGCTGGTGACGCTCGCAATGCTGTATGCCCTGTCCGGGCCCGTACAGTGGGTGTGGGGTGTGCACAGAAGCAACTCGAATTCCGACCAGAAAAAGGAACCCTGATGGGGTTTCATGTTCCAACAATCCGAAGATCTCCAGGAGAGTGGAGTGCTCATTTCAAAACCCGCAGACATCGCCCCCTCGTGCATTACTTCTGAAACCGCCTTTCAAAACCGGCGTAAATTCGTTCAAACCCTTGGGCTTGCGAGTGGTGTAGCCCTCCTCCCGCGCGCAGCGGGAGCGTCACTGCAGGAGGAACTGACGCCCGAGCGAATCGTCACCAGCTACAACAATTTCTACGAGTTCGGCATGGACAAGACCGACCCTGCCGCGCATGCGCACGAGCTGACGGTCGCGCCATGGAGCATCGAGGTCTCTGGCGAGGCCAAGCGTACGGGCACATTCGCGCTAGAAGACGTGTTGAAAGGGCTCTCCGAGGAAGACCGCATCTACCGCTTCCGGTGCGTGGAGGCGTGGTCGATGGTCGTACCCTGGCGAGGTGTGCCGATGAAGACATTGCTCGAGAAGTTCGAGCCGACGGGCAACGCCAAATACGTGGAGTTCACCACCCTCAAGCGCCCCAGTGAAATGCGCGCGCAGCGCTCCTACTTCAGCGGTATCGACTGGCCGTATGTCGAGGGTCTGAGGATGGACGAGGCGTATCACCCACTGACGCTGATGGTAACCGGTGTGTACGGTAAGGCATTGCCGAAACAGAACGGCGCACCGTTGCGGCTGATGGTGCCTTGGAAGTATGGCTTCAAATCCGGAAAATCCATCGTGAAGATTCGGTTCTCCGCTCAGCGGCCCGTAACCACCTGGAACGTGCTGCAACCTGACGAATACGGCTTCTATGCAAACGTCAATCCGGCAGTCGATCATCCTCGCTGGAGTCAGGCTGTGGAACGACGGCTGCCGAGCAGCCTGTTCAGTCCCAATCGCATACCCACGCTGCCGTTCAACGGCTACGCGGAAGAAGTGGCGTATCTCTACGCGGGTATGGATCTGACCCGCCATTATTAGACACCTTCTCAAACCGGCGCTCGCCGTTGGCCTGAGTTTGCCTCTGGCGTGGCTTGCCTATGCCATCGCCCGCGAGGTGTCCGCCCCGGGCACCGTGCTCGGGGCCGATCCTGGGGAGGCGGTTGTGGAGTTTCTCGGTGAGTGGGGTATACGCATTTTGTTACTCACTCTCTGCGTTTCCCCACTGCGCCGCCTGACTGGAAATGCGCAGGTCGCCGGGGTGCGGCGCATGGTGGGGTTGTTTGCATTCGCTTACCTAGCGCTGCACTTTTCAGCCTATCTCGGATTTCTCGCCCTGTTCGACTGGGCTCTCATCGTGGAGGATCTTTCAGAGCGGTCGTACATCATGGTGGGTTTGCTGGCATTGATTATTCTGGCGTTGCTCTCCCTTACATCCACCCGCGGTTGGCAGCGCAGGCTGCGGCGCAACTGGCAGCATCTGCATTGGGGTATCTATCCGGCCATGCTGCTCGGACTGCTGCATTTGTGGTGGCTCACCAAGGACGGTTTCGGCGATGTGGTGCTATACGGTACTTTGACACTGGTGCTGTTGGGAGAGCGCCTTGCGCTAAGCTGGTATACGTATTCGGGTGGAGAACGCAAACAGTGAACAACCTCGCCAATGAGCGGTGCGAAGTGTGCACGGCGGAATCGGAGCCAGTCGCCTCAGTTGAGCAGCTAAGGTTGCTCGAAACGCTGCCCGATTGGCGGGTGGCCTCACGTGGCGAGGTGCCCGTGCTCATCGCGTCGTTCGATTTTACGGACTATGAGCAGACGCTTGCTTTTGTCAATCGCATCGGGGCGCTGGCGGAAGAGGCGGATCACCACCCGCGTATCGTGGTGGAGTGGGGCTCGGTGGAGGTTAGCTGGTGGACGCACGCCATCAATGGGCTGCACAAGAACGATTTCATCATGGCGGCACGGACCAGCGAGATTCTTCGCCCCTAAGGGTCAACCAGCCATTCGAGCCGCGCTTGCTTGAGCCAGATTCTCGAGTACACCACAGGTGTCTTCCCAGCCGATACAGGCATCGGTGATGCTCTTGCCGTAGATCATTTGCTCCGGAGTGCCGATTGGCTGACTGCCCTGTTCGAGGTTGCTCTCGATCATCACGCCCATGATGCGGGACTCGCCTTCGCGCAGCTGTCCGCAGATGTCCTGTGCCACGTGAATCTGGCGGTGATAGTCCTTGTTACTGTTGGCATGACTCATGTCGATCATCACGCGCGGGCACACACCAGCTTGTTCCAGCAACCGGCTCGCATAGTGCACGGACGGGTTGTCGTAGTTCGGTTTGCCACCGCCGCCGCGTAGGATCAGATGGCAGTCTTCGTTTCCGCGGGTCTGGAAGATCGCCGAGTGCCCTTGCTTGGTGACGGACAGGAAGATGTGTGGGTGTTCCGCCGATTTCACGGCATCGGCTGCCACCTGAATGGAACCATCGGTCGAGTTCTTGAAGCCGGTAGGGCAGGAAAGGCCCGAGGCCAGTTGTCTGTGAATCTGACTTTCCGTGGTGCGTGCTCCGATGGCGCCCCAACTGACCAGATCACCCACGTATTGCGGCGTGATGGGGTCGAGATACTCGGTGCCGGTACCGAGTCCGATATCGATGATATCGCGCAACAGCGTGCGCGCGATTCTGAGTCCGGTGTTGATGTCGTAGGAGTTGTTCAGGTTCGGATCGTTGATAAGCCCCTTCCAGCCGATCGTGGTGCGGGGTTTCTCGAAGTACACCCGCATGATGATGTGCAGGCTGTCGAGGTGGGTCTGAGCGACCTCTTGCAGACGCCGGGCGTAGTCGATGGCGGCTTCTGGGTCGTGGATCGAACAGGGGCCGACCACCACCAGGAGTCTGTGATCTTCATCGCGCAGAGTCTCGCTGATCTCGCGACGCGCGCTGAATATCAGTTTGGATCCGCTGGGCGAGATGGGAATCTCGTCGATGAGCGTTTCCGGCGCGGCCACCTCTTCCATACCGGTGATACGCACATCGTCAGTCAGGTATTTCATCCGTGTTTCGATGTCTGAATAAAAGGCAGTGTAGAATGCTACCAGATCAGTTCGTACCAGGAACCGAGCGCGTACCGCCAGTGCATGCCCGTCGCAGACAGATTCTCGAAGACATGGGTATCACCGTGTGGACCTTGCGCGGCGAGTCGGCGGGCGAGTACCAGATCCAGGCCGATCCGTCCGAGGAGCGGCCACGACTGGATTCGCCACCCCGATCGAATCCACAGGCGCAACCGGAAGCCACCGGGCGCGTTGAGCCTGCAACCCATCGTTTTGTGATTCACGCATTGTGCGTGCCAGGCGTGGTGTTATTGAGCGATGCCATCACCCGGCAAAACCGAACCCTTTTCTTCGATCTGTTGAGGGCGGCCGCCAGTGACTGGCAGGCAACTCCTGCGGCGCTCGAATTCTCCTGGCCCATCCCGGGGGCAAGCGGCGATGCCGGGCCGGCGCTCAATGCGTTCGTCGACAAACAAGTCTCCGACTTCGCGGCGCGGTTGGTGCTGGCGACCGAGAGCGCGCGTGATCACCTCGGGGCGGGGGCCATCTCCACTGAGACTGTCCCGGATTTCAGTCAATCCGGACAGCCGGAATCCAAGCTCGAGCTATGGCGACGCATCCAGAACGGCTGGAGCTGAGCTGCCGTGCCATGACGGCGGACGACCTGGACGCGGTGATCACCAATGAAACGCGTGCGTACGCCTTTCCCTGGCCCCGTGGCGTGTTCGCTGACTGCATCCGCGTGGGTAACGAGTGTCACGTGGGACTGCTGGGTGATGAGATTATAGGCCACGCGGTGCTCGCCACCGGTGCCGGTGAATCTCATCTGCTGAATGTCTGCATCAGTCGCGACTACCAGGGATTCGGTTACGGCCGTGAACTGGTGGCGTACATGCTCACGCGGGCCGTGGCGCGTGATGCCCGGGTGGTGTTTCTCGAGGTGCGGCCGTCCAATCGCGTGGCGGTACAGTTGTACGAGTCCATGGGCTTCAGGGAAATCGGAGTGCGTAAGGGCTACTATTTCGCGCCTGTGGGCAACGAGGATGCCCGTGTGCTGGCGCTTGACCTCGAAGCGCACTGGCCACCCGAAGAACGACCGTTATAATGCGCCACTTTTTTCTTACCTGAACCAACCGACTGCCGATGTACGATCCCAAGGCGCTGAAGGCCCGGCGCACATTCGCCATCATCTCGCACCCCGACGCGGGCAAGACCACCATGACCGAGAAGCTGCTGCTGTTTGGCAACGCTATTCAGATGGCGGGTACGGTGAAGGCACGTAAATCCGACCGCCACGCCACCTCCGACTGGATGTCCATGGAGCAACAGCGCGGTATTTCGGTGACGACCTCGGTGATGCAGTTTCAGTACGCGCAGCGGGTGGTGAACCTGCTGGACACACCTGGTCACGAGGACTTCTCGGAGGATACCTACCGTACGCTCACTGCCGTGGATTCAGCCCTCATGGTCATTGATGGCGCACGCGGTGTGGAACCGCGAACCATCAAGCTGATGGAGGTGTGCAGGCTGCGCGATACGCCGATTCTGACATTCGTCAACAAACTCGATCGTGAAACCCGCGACCCCATCGAGCTGATGGACGAGGTGGAGGACATCCTGCAGATCCAGTGCGCGCCCATGACCTGGCCCATCGGGATGGGGCGTCGGTTTCGCGGGATCTATCACCTCTACGACGACGAGATAATCCTCTACGAGAAGGGCCACGGTCATCATGTGCATCCCTATCGGGTGATCCGGGGGCTTGAAAGCGAGGAGGCCACCCGTGAGCTCGGTGATGACTACACGAATCTGGTGGATGAGGTGGAGCTGGTGCGTGGCGCCAGCCACCGGTTCGATCTCGACGACTTTCTCTCGGCAACATTGTCGCCGGTGTATTTCGGTACTGCACTCGGAAACTTCGGAGTGCAGCAGATGCTGGATGGATTCGGTTGCAATGCACCCCCTCCCCAAGCCCGGGATGCCCTGACGCCCCAGAATGAGACGCGAACGGTTATGCCATCGGAAAGTGACTTCTCGGGTTTCGTATTCAAGATCCAGGCAAACATGGATCCAAAACATCGGGATCGCATAGCCTTCCTGCGCGTCTGTTCGGGCAGGTACGAACATGGCATGAGGATGCGTCACGTGCGTCTCGGCAAGAATGTGAAGATCAGCGATGCCGTGACCTTCATGGCGGGCGATCGCGTACGGGCCGCAGAAGCCTACCCAGGTGATATCATCGGTTTACACAATCACGGCACCATTCAGATAGGTGATACCTTCACCCAGGGCGAAGAAATGCATTTCAAGGGTGTCCCGAATTTTGCCCCCGAGCTGTTTCGTGCCGTGCGCGTGTGGGATCCGCTGAAGACCAAACAGCTGGAGAAGGGCGTGGACCAACTCGCGGAGGAAGGTGCGACCCAGTTATTCAAACCACTGGCCAAAAACCAGCTCGTCCTGGGTGCGGTGGGTGTGCTGCAGTTCGAACTGGTGGCGCACAGGCTTCAGGATGAGTACCGGGCCGATTGTGTGTATGAGGACGCTGCCATATACACGGCGCGGTGGGTAGACGCGGACGATGCCAGGCTGTTGGAGGAATTTCGCCGCAAGAACGAAAATAACCTTGCACTCGACAGCGGCGGATACCTGACCTACCTTGCACCAACGCGAGCCAACCTACAGCTCGCGCAAGAGCGCTGGCCCGACGTTCGCTTCAGCAAGACACGCGAGTACTGAGGTGTCTGCGAGCCAAAGATACTTCGAAAACTACGAGCCCGGCGGTTCTGGGGGGGACGTCCTCGGAATCGCGCTGGCAGTAAACCGGGTACTCGATGAGCGCGTCGACATCGAAGCGGTTCGCAAGTGTATCGATGGTCTCGCGGCAAGCAAGCCGACTGATCTCGCACCCTGGTGTTACCTCGGTGAGGAGGGATTCTGCGGCACTCGCCGTGGTTATCGAGGTCTCGATGGCAGCCGCATGGACTGCGTGTTCGAGCAACGCAAAGGTATCCCCATTACGCTCGGAGTGCTGCTGGTGCACATCGCCGAATACGATGGGATGAGAGCGTGGGGCATTAACTTCCCCGGACACTTTCTCGTGCGTCTGGATGATCAGCTGGTAGATCCCTTCGAGATGAGGCCGATAGAAGAGGCGGAATGCGTCGCGCGATTACCGGACGGGGTCGAGGCTGGTGATGACGCCTTTAAGGCAATGACCCCCGTCATGGTCGGTGTGCGTATGTTGAACAACGTCAAATACCACTACGTCGGTGCACGGCAGTGGGATCAGGCACTCGGGATTATCGACCATCAGATACGCCTGGTACCGCGTGAGGCGCTGTTGTTTTTCGAACGGGGCGAGTTCTGGCGCAATGCCGGATCCGCGGACATGGCGCGGGATGCCTATCTCAAGGCAGGTAAGCTGGCGCAAGATGCCGATCTGCTGCGCGCCATCGAGGCGCGGCTGGACGGCGTGCGACGAGGCTCAGACACGCTTCACTAGCTACCGGTCATGTCCGGGTAGGGATTTTCCATGTTGAGGTCGACGGGCAGTGAGAATCCGGGCAGGCGTATGCCATCCGGTTGGATATCCAGATCCTCTCCCTCCAGCACGCCTTCTCCGAATTTGTAGATCGGTGAGAGGGTCTCTCGCTGCATCTGTTCATCGTAGGCGCGGGCGTTCTCGCGAACCGGCTCGTTGCGTGCACGGTATGCACTCATTGCGCGGGCTCCCCAGCGTTTCTCCAGCATCGTCTCGGTAAACTCCGGAGACAGGAAACAGCCGGTGGCGTTGTTGCCACCGAAGCCCTTGGAGTTGACGAAGGCGGCGGGTGTGGAACTGGCATCGATGTCCACGTGATCGATGGGTAGTTGCAGGTTGGATCGGTACACGTCGTCCGCTATGTGGTCGATCGTGGTGATACCGGGCACCATGCCGTGATTCCAGGCGCCGAGTATTGCGGCCAGCTGGTCGCCACCGGCCGGGGCGAGTGTGTGGCCGACGTAAGACTTCACGGCGCCCACCAGCCAGCGATCGATACGGAAGGTTTTCGCCAGCTCGTTGAGAATGTGTGATTCCGTTACCCGATTCTGCGGTGTACCGGTGCCGTGCGCCTGCATGTAGGTTTGCTTGAGCGCATCCTCGCCCAGGATGCTGCGTGCATTCGCCATGGCCTTGGCCACGGTGACATAGTTGCCGACTCCCGGACCCGGAATAGACTTTTTGTAACCATCCGCGTTGACGTAGACGCCGGCTACCGAGCCGAGAACGCTGACGCCGAGTTCCAGGGCCAGTTCGTCATCGACGATCAGCGCGTAAATGGAGGCCTCGGAAATGGCAAAACCGCAATTACTCGAGAAAGGCCGGCACGCGCGCCGGTGGTCGGGTGCGCTGCTGCCGTCGAGTTCCATGAGCACCTCGTCTTCGGCGAGCGCGCCCATGATGCGGTACGACTCTATGACGTCCGGCAATACCGGCGCTTCGGCGTTACCTACCAGCACGGCGCGCTTCGCACCCGAGCGTATGTCGTCGATGCCGTGTTTGACGTTGTACAGAAATGTAGCGCATGCACCGATAATGCCGGCGGTACCGCCGACTGAGCCGAGCACGTATGCGTTGATGAAATCGGCGGCCATTTCAGGCAGACCCAGCGGGCAGTTTTTCGACGTGGGCCGCTTGCCCAGCATCGGATTTTGCAGCATGCCGCCGTAGCCTTCCCGATCGAGCTGCGCCATCGCGCTGCCGGAATAGACGGCAAACTCATCCGGCGCGATGGTGTCTTTCAGCGTCTCGACGCTTATACCGGAGGAACGCAGCGCATCGGATGCGCCGAAAAGAGTCAGCTGCAAACCACGCGGGTGGTTGCGTGATGGGTAGATGGCGCCGGGGTCGAAACCGGTTGGCACCTGACCGGCACTGGAGACCTGCGAAACGCGTGTGTCGGGCAGCAACGTGGCGAGCTTGTCATCGATATCGACCGTGACGTCTTCGCCGTGGTCGGTGATGCGCCAGCCGTGGGGGAGTTCCTCCGGCAACTGCTTTTTCGAGAGTCTGAACGTGATCGGCTGATCCCCTGCCCGGAGGCTCAGGCTCCTGTTCCAACGCACCGCGTCGGGATCGAAAAGTTCCACCCGCCGCACCAGTGTATGAGCATCGATGTACTTGCGAGTATCGGCGAGATCCGGATCGGTGTGCAGGTTCATCAGCGTGGCGAGGCTGCGGTAGGTGCGGCTCTTGTCCGCTTCACCGAGCCGTTCAATGACCATGCGGCGATAGGCGTGATCGAAGGACACCCGGCCTGCCGGACTCACCCCTCCGAATCCCACGATGACGGGTAGTCGCGTCAAATCAGATTACCGTTGAAGTGCCACGGCCGTGGCTTCACCACCGCCGATGCATAGTGCGGCGATACCGCGCTGGAGGTCGTTGCGCTGCATCGCATGCGCAAGGGTTACGAGCAGGCGTGAGCCGGTGGAGCCGATCGGGTGGCCCTGTGCGCACGCGCCGCCGTAAATATTGACGCGCTCCGGATCGAGACCGCATTCCTGAATGGCGAGCATGGTCACCATGGCGAAGGCTTCATTGATCTCGAAGAGATCCACTTCATCGACACTCCAGCCGAGTTTATCGAGCAACGTGTTGATCGCTCCCACCGGTGCGATGGTGAATTCACTCGGGTGGCGCGAGAATGTGGTGTGTCCGGCGATACGCGCCAGCGGTGCGCGTCCGGCAAGGCCCGCCTGGGATGAGATCACGAGTGCGGACGCGCCGTCGGAGATAGAACTGGAATTGGCTGCCGTAATCGTGCCGTCGGCCTTGAAGGCGGGTCTTAATTGCGGGATCTTCCCGAGGCGTGCGCGCCCGGGCTGCTCGTCGTCCGTGACCAGCTCACCGCCGATCTCCATCGGAGAAATCTCATCCGCCAGCGTTCCTGCTTCGATGGCGTGACGCGCACGCGTCACGGATTCGATGGCGTACGCATCCATTGCTTCGCGAGTGAGCTGGTACTCATCGGCGGTACCCTGTGCGAACGTGCCCATGGCCATACCGGTCTCCGCATCTTCCAATCCGTCGAAGAACATCGAATCTTTCAGCTCCATGTGCCCCATGCGGGCGCCACTGCGCACCTTGGCGTTGAGGTAAGGCGTGTTGGTCATGCTCTCCATGCCGCCGCAGACCACGATTTCGGCGCTGCCCGCCCGGATCAGGTCGGCGGCGAGCATAGTGGTCTTCATACCCGAGCCGCAGACCTTGTTGACGGTAGTCGCACCGACCGCGTCCGGTAGGCCGGCCATGCGCATCGCCTGACGCGCAGGTGCTTGTTTAAGCCCGGCGCTGACGACGTTGCCGATGAACACCTCGTCGACATCGTCGCCACTGAGATCGACAGCGTCGAGGGCGGCTCGAATGGCGTGGGCGCCGAGTTCCGGCGCGGATTTGGTTTTCAGCGCACCCTGAAAGCTGCCGATAGGCGTACGGGCGGCGGAGAGGATATAGACTTCCTGACTCACTGGGCTCCTCACGGGATTTCCTGAAGGGATGGTACGTGGTTGAAAACGCGCCATTCTATCTCAGCACGGGTTGTGTTTGTTCACATTTCCCTGAACCGGGGAGAGAGCTCCGCAAAGTTGCAAGGCTTGTTGTTGATGTCGAGCTGGTTGCGGATGATTTGCTCCCAGCCGGTGCGCACCGCGTTGTTGGAACCCGGCAGCGCGAAGATCAGAGTGGCGTTGGCGAGTCCGCCCACCGCACGTGACTGAATGGTGGAAGATCCGATATCTTCCCAGGACAGCTGCCGGAACAACTCACCGAAACCCAGAATGGTCTTGTCGAACAGCGGTGTGAGTGCTTCGGGCGTGTTGTCGCGACCGGTGAAGCCGGTGCCTCCCGTGGTGAGGATCACCTCTATGTCCTCGCGGGCGATCCAGTCCGAGACCACCGCACGTAATTGATAGACATTGTCTTTGCAGATGGTGCGCTCGATGAGGGTATGGCCTGCCTCGCTCACGAGGGTTTCGAGCAGATCGCCGGATGTGTCGTCTTTCGGGGTTCTCGTGTCGGAGACGGTGAGAACCGCGCAGGGCATGGATACGTGTTCTTGGGTCATGGATTGCTTGGAGGGGGGCAAGTGGCTAGAGTGGCGGCAATTCTACACCCAGACGCAATGATTAGTGGAAAAGCAACTCATCGAAGGGGATAGGCTGTTCCTCATCGCCGAAAACCTGGCACAGGACTTTTCCCTCTTTCCCACCAGCGTCGGGAGCGACGATGTGCTGCCCGGGCTCCTCACCGATTCGGAAATCACGCGGCGCGCGGAGCATCTTCAGCAGCTCGACATAGACTCCTATATCGAGTCGGTGGTCGCACCGGCCGAGAGCCAGGTGCGGCCGGCCGCGCCTGGCGTGATCCGGGAATTGGGTGAGGTCACTGAAGAAGCCTCGGATGGACCTTTTTACTCCGCCGTCGTGATGATGGACTTCGACGGCGGCGACCGGCTCGTTGGATTCATCGCCCAGGACCGGTCTGTGGAAAACGGCATGTGGGGGCCGAGCCACCACATGCAGGCGGCCAAGAGCATCGAGCGCTATGCCACTCGTTCAATACCCATAGTAACCTTGATGGATACTCCCGGTGCTGATTCGCGGGAAGATGCCAATGCCAACAATCAGGCGCATAGTATCTCCCGGCTGATCGCCGAAGCGAGCAACGTGGATGTCCCCAATGTTGGCATCGTCTTTGGCATCGGCTACTCCGGGGGGGCGATTCCGCTCGCGGCCAGCAACATGATCCTGTCGGTGCGCGATGGTGTATTCAGTACCATCCAGCCACCGGGCCTCGCCAGCATTGCGCGGCGTTTGAATCTGAGCTGGCAGGAGTGCGCCAAGTATGTCGGTCTGTCGCCCTACGAGCTCTATACTCAGGGCAACATCGATGGCGTGATCGACTACAGTCCGATGGATCCGGACTCCGTGGAAAACCTACGCCGGGCCATTATCCACGGGCTTGTGAGTATCGAGACGGTGACCAAGGCGTTTGTCGCCGAGAATCCCTACATTCTCGATCACTACCGGCAGAGCATCCGCCGCTACCTCAATCCGTCCACCCAACTGCAGGCCATGCAAGCGAGCGCCGCGCTCAAACTCACAAAAAACCCCACCGAATATCTGAACGTGTTCGGTGTTGCCTACAGATACCTGCGCTATCTGAAGGTTCGTCAGCGCATTCATTCCACCAGCTTGCAGCAATACGGTCGCCTGGCGGATCGCGAACTGCCGACGGGTGAGTTGCAGACACGTGCCAACCTTGAACGACGGCGCACCTTTCTTAAGTGGCTGCAGGACCCGGACAAGGTGGTGTACGACGAGACGCTCACGAAGGCGTGGCGTAACTACAACGACAAGAAGCAGGCAGTACACGACGAGCGGGGGCGCATCGCCCAGCTCATCTTCGGCGAGCCGAGGAAGAACTACGAACAGGCGCGCGACCTGCTGATCGCCACCGTGGGCGTATTCCTCTACAACCGCTGGAAGGCGGAAGCACCTGGTAATCTGAGGGCGCTCAAGGAGTTTCTGCACCGTCCGGACGACACCCGGCTCGTGTTCCAGACAGCGGATATTTCGAATCCGGTGGGGCTGGTCCAGGCGATACGCTCGGACGCGGCTTTGCTGGACAGCATGCGTGATCGTTTCACGCACGAGGGCAAGAAACTGCTGCGCGAGGGCGGCACCGAGGAAAAGTCAGAGGCGTATCTCGCCAATCAGCTGACCTCGGAACTCAACCTGGTGCTGACGGGCGGTGAGCTTGCGAGTCTCATCGAAGATTCGCTGACTCCGGCAGCGCGTGCTCTGGTGCACGAGGCTTCGGAAATTCGGCTCAATCGGCAGATTCTCACCGACCGCTATACGGATTTCATTACCGCGAAGGAGATGGCCGGCACACTGGTAGCGTTCAGCGAAATGACCGTGCTCGAGTTGCTGGTCAACGACGAACTGCGCGAGGATTTCATTATTGAGTGCGAAAACCTGCTGATATTCGATTCGGTCTACGACCAGGTGATCGCTAATCTCGATACCATTGCCGAAGAGGCTCAGGGTTCTCAGAGCATCTCCCGCGATTCCATGGGACGCCTGGTGGAGACGACGCTGAGCCTGGCCGCCAAGGGGCTGACCATTGGCAGCGTCGAGGAGATAGAGGCGCAAAACGAGGAGCAGGCGCTCGATCGCTTGCGCACACAGGTGCTCGACTGGTATCGGCGTATCATAGATATGCCGAAGGGCAGCGAGTTCTTTCGTACCGTGGAGGAGTGGAAGAAAACTACCTTCTCGCATTTGTCGGATACCCTGTTCGTGGTGGTGACCTACCTGTTCGAGAGCCTTCTCAGTTCCTATATTCAGGCCGAGACCGGCGGTAGGTCGTACCAGGGACGTATAGCGCCCAAGAACATCGGACGCCGCAAGGATTTCTGGTACCGATTGAACCTGGCCTATCGTGACCTGTTGATGCAAAACGTGCTTCGTCGCCTGGCTGCCAAGCACCGGTTCTCCTACGACGCCTTCGTGGATGCTTACTTCAGCGAGTGGGAAGAGAAGTTTGGCGACCTGCTGAGTTCGGATCCCTGTCAGTTTCCGGGATTTCGCATCTCCATCGAGGATGCACTCAACCGGGAGCTGCCGCCGTGCGGAGTCGTCACCGGTTTTGCCCGGTTCAAGCGGGGAGAGATCGATTCACGCGTCGGGTTGGTGGTGTCCAATACCGCCTTTCAGGCCGGCTCCTTCGACATGGCGAGTGCCGAGAAAGTGTGCAAGATGCTGGTGGAGTGCGCGGAGGCTCACCTGCCCGTTGTCTGTTTCATTTCCTCCGGCGGTATGCAGACCAAGGAGGGTGCCGGGGCGCTGTTCTCCATGGCGGCGGTAAACGACCGCATCACGCGTTTCGTGCGTGACCACGATCTGCCGGTGATCGTGTTTGGGTACGGCAATTGCACGGGCGGCGCGCAAGCGAGCTTCGTCACCCATCCGCTGGCGCAGACCTACTACCTCTCCGGTACGAGCATGCCTTTCGCCGGTCAGATCGTGGTGCCTAGCAACCTGCCGCTCAACTCCATACTCTCTAATTATCTGTCCCCCGATCCGGAGTCGATGCAGGGACTGGTAAAACACCCCTTCCAGCCGGAGCTCGATGACGAGCTGCGCAAGATCGACGCGGAAATCCCGATTCCGGAGGAGACGGTTCCCGAGGTTATCGAACGCGTGCTGTCCGGCGTGCTCAGTCAGGAACGGCCGGTCGTGGTCGCTCACCGGCCTCACTACACGGATGCCGACCTGGTCAAGCCGGTGCGCCGTGTGCTTGTTCACGCGCGTGGCTGTACCGCGGCCAAACTCATCCGCATCGCTCAGGCTCGCGAGCACGAGGTGGTGTTGGTGCAATCAGATCCGGACATGGAATCCGCGGCGGTGGACCAACTCACCGAACGAGACACATTGGTGTGCATTGGTGGCAACACGCCAGATGAGAGTTATCTCAACGCCATGAGCGTGATGCGAGTCGCCGAACAGGAAGGGGTCGACGCACTGCACCCCGGTATAGGCTTTCTCTCGGAGAATTCACAGTTTGCCGAACTGGTGCGCTCGCACGGCATCAACTTCATCGGCCCGCCGGTGTCCAGTATGGAGACCATGGGCAACAAGTCGAATGCCATCAACACGGCACTCAGACTCGACGTGCCGGTGGTGCCCGGCAGCCACGGAATCCTGACGAACGTCGACAGGGCTGCCGAGGTGGCGCTCGATATCGGTTACCCGGTCTTGATCAAGGCAGTACACGGCGGTGGTGGGAAAGGCATCCAGGTAGTGGAATCGGCTGCTGCATTCCACGAGCTGTTCCACCAGGTGCGTGCTGAGGCGCGCGCTGCCTTTGGTAATGGCGATGTGTATCTGGAGAAATACATCACCAGTCTGCGGCACATCGAGGTACAGCTGCTGCGGGATACGCACGGCAACACCAGGGTATTGGGATTACGCGACTGCAGCGTGCAGCGCGATAAGCAGAAGGTATTCGAGGAGTCGGGCTCCACGATGTTGCCAGCGCACCTGGAGGAAGCCGTGTTCCGCCACACGGCGGCCATTGCGAATGAGGTGGGCTACGTCGGCGCGGGTACCGTGGAGTTCATCTACGATCTTGCCAGCGATGCCATCTACTTCATGGAGATGAATACGCGCCTGCAGGTAGAGCACCCGGTCACCGAGTGGGTGTCTGGTGTCGATATCGTGGGTGAGCAGTTCCGTATCGCATCGGGAGAGTCCATCGAATCCGTGGAAAGCGTACAAAATGGTTGCGCCATCGAGGCGCGCATCACCGCCGAGCGCATAGAGGTGAACGCCAGTGGCCAGCCGGTGTTTCGCCCGCAGCCGGGCGAGATACGCGAAGTGGAGTTTCCGCAGGAAGAGGGGGTTGAGATCATTGCCGCGGTCACCAGCGGCAAGTCCGTCTCTCCGTATTACGACAGCATGGTCGCCCAGGTGATCGTGCACGCGGCGGACCGGAACGCGGCCATCGACAAACTGGCCGGTTATATCTCACGCATACGACTCTCCGGCATCAACACCAATATCGCGTTGTTGAAGCGTGTGCTTGCTGATGAAGTGTTCAGAAACGGGGAATACGACACCAACTACCTGCCGGAATTCCTTCGGCGCACGGACGTGGAGACACTCATCTCGGAGGCCGAGGAAGAGGCCGGTGAGAGAGGTGAGGTGCTCAGCCTGGAGAGCATTCAGATTGAGGACAGTGACGAGTTGAAAGTGCTTGCGCCAGCCAACGCCATTTTCTACTCCACACCCTCTCCGACAGAGCCGGAGTTCGTTGCCGTGGGCGATAAGATCGGCATAGATACCACACTCTGCCAACTGGAGGCGATGAAGATTTTCTCGCCTCTGGCGCTCAAGGACTTCAACACTGAAGTACTACTATACGAAGGCGGAAGGGAGTACGAGGTAACTCGTATCAACATGTCAAATGGTCAGCAGGTGAATAAGGGCAACCTGTTGTTCGTCGTCAAGCCGCTACATCGGGGCTAGCTGTTCAGAGGCGCGAGTAAGTCGCCGAACCCTTTGTAGAGGCATGCCGCCGCGATTGTGAGAATTACCCAACCGCTCACCTTTCGAAAGCGCGCGTCATCGAGACACTCCAATAGGCGCGTGCCTGCGATGGCTGTGAACATGGCCACGGGGTAGAACCGCCAGGTGAGCGTATCGGTGCTGCCTACGATCAGAGCGTAGTAGATGCGTTTGAGAACATGCCCCAGGGTCTGCGTGATCGCCTTGCTCGCGATGACCTGATAGCGGTTGAGTGGCGTGTTGAGGTAGAACACATCGAGCCCTCTGAGGCGATTACTCACCCGTGCAAGCCATGGGAAGGCGCCGGTTACATGAAAAAAATGAATAGATGAAATATGATGTGCGCCTGATTGGAATAGACCTTCATGGAATACGGTCGCGCGGGAGGTTGTCTGGCACCCTGCACTGCGCGCGGAAAAGAGAAGCACGTGTCTGCCGTGACAACGGTGCGATCGTGTGGTGCTGAGGGCTCCTGAGATGATCGAAAACCTCGAAACGCTGGTGACCCTGTCCAAGACGGGCACCATGATGGAAACCAGTACGCGTCTGAAGATCTCACAGTCGGCTGTGAGTAAACGCATCGCGGCACTCGAGCGTTACTACGATCGTGCCTTGATCGAGCGTAACGGCCGGCGCGTGGTACTCACCCACCACGGTACCCGGCTGGTGGAAAAGGTGACACCTTTGATATCGGAACTGCGCAGCGTGTTTCTGGAAAACAACGCCCTGCGCAAGGGCAAGATCATCATCGGCGTCTCGGAGGCCATCCTGGCGAGCTGGGGGCCGAAGCTGTTTGCCGAGGTTCGCAAACGACTGCCGGAGGTGGAGTTCACATTTCACGCACAGCGCTCGCCGGTGGTGCTCGATCGCATACGCTCGGGCGAGTACATGGTGGGGATCTGCACAGGATCGCCGGATGCGGACACCGACCTCCAGAGTGAGACCATCCGGCTCGAACCCATGGTCATCATCCCCTCCGCGCTCGAGCCGCTGAGCTACCAGGTGGGCGAACGTCTGGATGTGATCACCATCGAGTCGCGTTCAGGCGCCTGGCGGTCCATCGAAGACGATATGCGGCGCCTGAAGCTCAACCGCCAGGTTTCGTTGGAGTCGTTCTTCAGCGTCGCGCAGATGGCGCTGGCGGGATTCGGGCACGGCCTGGTACCCGTCGGTGTTGCTCAGACACTCGGTGTGCCGCAGGACAACCTGATCGCGCTGGACAGCTCCGGCCTCCATCGGCCGGTGCGATTCGTGGCCCGCAAGAGTATGTTCTCTCAACAGCTGGTGCGCAGTTTCTACGAAGAGGTTTCTCTGCTGGCGACAGCCTGAGATCAGAGCCACGTTTTCGATGCTTCGCCCGGCGTCTCCTTGACGAGCCTCGGCACCAGGTATCCGGGCAGGCGGATGCGCATGGCGTCGATAATTTTTCTACCGACATGATCGGGCACCGCGAAGTGATGAGTACCACGCACGGCATCGGGAAGGTGTATGTAGTAAGGCAGCACTGTGCAGTCGAACAACCGCTCGGACAGATCGCACATTGCATCGACACTGTCATTCACGCCTTTCAACAACACGCTCTGGTTTAGAAGTGCTATGCCTGCCTCGGCGCAACGCCGAAGCGCCGTTTCCAGATCGCCTTCCAACTCGTTCGCATGATTGACGTGCACGACGACAGATATACGCAGCCGGGAAACTCGTAGGCAATCCACCAGCTGATTGGTCACCCTAGCGGGAATGACCACTGGCAGCCGGGTGTGAATTCGCAAACGGCGCAGGTGTCCGATAGCGTCCAGCGCCTCGACCAGTCGCCCGAGGTGCTCGTCGCTCAGCATCAGCGGATCGCCCCCCGATAGGATGATCTCGTGCAAGCCAGGGTCACTCTCGATGGCTCGAAGCGAGGAGGAGGCGATCGGCAGGCGATGATCGGCATAGGGAAACTCGCGCCGGAAACAGTAGCGGCAATGCACGGCGCAAACACCGGTCACGATGAGCAGCGCCCTATGTGCATATTTCTGAATCACTCCGGGAGTGAGCGTTGCCGAGCGTTCCTGCAGCGGATCGGATACGAAACCGGGCACGATGTGGCGCTCCTCGGCCAGCGGTAGCACCTGACGCAGGAGGGGATCGTGGAAGTCGCCCTTGCGCATGCGTTTTATATAGGCGAGCGGTACGCGCAGCGGGAAGGCGGGATCGGTGTCGATTCGAGCGTAGTCGGGATCGAGATCGAGCATGGCGAGCAGCCGCCCGGGGTCGTCGAGCGCGTGCTTGAGCTCATCCGACCAGCTCACGTGCGCCGGACGCCGCACCAGTGAGCGATGGCACCTGCCCATTGCGGCGTGTCGTTCAGACAAGGCACAAGCGTGAAGCTGGTGCCACCTGCGGCGAGAAAGGTGTCGCGGCCACGCATACCGATCTCCTCGAGTGTTTCCAGATTGTCGGCGACGAATGCCGGACAGGCGATCACCAGATTTCTCACCCCCTCACCGGGCAGGCTTTGCAGCAGCTCTTCGGTGTAGGGTTTCAGCCATGGTTCTCTTCCGGCCCGTGACTGGAAACTCACCGACCACTTCTCGGCGGGGATGCCGAGACGGTTGGCGATCTCCTCGGATGCGCTAAAGGCCTGATGTCGGTAGCAGGTTGCGTGCGCCGCAGAAGAAGTCTGGCAGCAATCCTCAGTGGCCAGGCAGTGACGATGGGTGGGGTCGGCCTTGCGCAGGTGGGCTTCGGGCAACCCGTGGTAGCTGAGCAACAGGTGATCCCAGTGTTGCGGCAGATGTCCGGCGATGAGGTCTGTTTGACAACTCAGATATCCCTCGTCGTCGAAGAACGGCGGTTGCACCCTCATTCGGACGTGGTCTGGCAGTTGCGCCTCGACAGTCTCCACTATCGTGGTGACGGTAGAATCTGCGTATTGAGGGTAGAGGGGGATCAGCAGGATTTCGTCAGCGCCGGCCTCGATGAGTTGCGACACCGCAGCGTCGATGGAGGGCTCTCCGTAGCGCATGGCGATGGCGAGTGGCGTATCGATGCGCCCGGCAACCGCATCGCGCAGGTGCCGCGTGTGCTGGATCAGCGGCGATCCCTCGGGTGTCCAGATGGCGGCGTAAGCGGCCGCAGTACGTTTCGGTCGAAAAGGCAGGATGAAGGCCGAGACGAGCAGACGCCGCAACGGCCTCGGCAGGCTGATGACGTACTCGTCCATCAGAAACTCGTCGAGATAGGAACGCACGTCCGCGACGTCCGGAGACGCCGGACTGCCGAGATTGACGAGCAGAATGCCGAGGGGCATGCGGTGTCCTTGGTTGATCCGGGGACATGGGATAGTATCCGCCGCCCTGAGCTTAGTCACTGAGATTGAAACCGACGATGGCCGTGATCATCGACTACGACGCCGGAAACCTGCGCAGCGTCCAGCGCGCCTGTGCAGAAGTGGGTCTGGTGGCGGAGATCAGCAACGACCCGGCGCGTGTGCGCGATGCTGAACGCATCATCTTTCCCGGTGTGGGGGCAGCTGGTGCGGCCATGCGCAGCCTGACCGCGAATGGTCTCGACGAATCGCTCAAGGACGTGATTGCCTCGGGCCGTCCGGTACTCGGTATCTGTCTGGGCTGTCAGATCTCATTCGATTATTCCGAGGAGAACGACACGAACACGCTGGGGATCCTGTCTGGGAAGGTGGTTCGCTTCGATTTCGACAAACCGGAGCTGAAAGTGCCGCATATGGGTTGGAACGAGGTACGGCCGGTCAAGGCGCATCCGCTTCTCGCCGGTATCGAGACAGGTGATGAGTTCTACTTCGTGCACGGTTACTATCCGGAGCCCGCCGACGAGAGAGATGTCTACGCGATATCCGATTACGAACACGATTTCGCCTGTGCCGTGGGGCGTGGTAACTACTTCGCCACTCAGTTTCACCCGGAGAAGAGCGGCAGGGTGGGGCTGAGGTTGCTGCGCGCGTTCTCGGCGTGGGACGGTCGGCTCTGATGCTCAGCAAGAGACTGATCGCGTGCCTTGATGTGAGGGACGGCAAGCTGGCCAAAAGCGTGAAATTCGTCGACACCAAGGACATTGGAGATCCGGTGGAGAAGGCTCGCGAATACTACGAGGACGGACTCGATGAGCTGGTGTTCTACGACATCACCGCATCGAGCGATGCACGCAACATCATGCTGCACGTGGTGGAAGACGTTGCCGGCGAGGTGTTTATACCACTCTCCGTGGGCGGGGGGGTGCGCTCGGTTTCGGATGCCACCGACCTGCGCCTGGCAGGTGCCGAGAAGATCAACGTCAACTCGGCAGCCGTGAAACGCCCCGAGCTGATCAGCGAGTGCGCGCAGGCCATCGGCGATCAGAACGTGGTGCTGTCGATGGACATTCGCCAAGTTCCGGTATCGCCCGGGTTGCCATCGGGATACGAGATTGTCATCAACGGCGGGCGCACGCCAATGGGCATGGATGCGCTGGCGTGGGCGTTGCAAGGCGAGCGCCTGGGTGCCGGTGAACTGGTTGTGAACGCGATCGATGCGGACGGTACGCGTGATGGCTACGAACTGAAGCTGACCAGGATGATCGCCGAGGCGGTGCGCATACCGGTGATCGCCTCGGGTGGTGCCGGCGTGCCGGAGCACCTGGTCGATGCCCTGACCGAAGGTAAGGCCGATGCCGCGTTGGTTGCCTCGATGGTTCACTACGGCGATTACAGGGTCAGCGAACTGAAGCAATATCTTCACGACGCGGGTGTGAAGATGCGCATGTCCTGGTGACGGCGCAGTCTTTCGGGAGAGAGTGATGAAAGCCATTGTGGTAGCGGGCGACGGACTCGTCTGGCAGGAAGTGGATGCCCCTCGGGTTGGCGTGGGAGAAGTGCGTATCGAGGTGGCAGCCAGCGCGATCAATCGCGCCGATCTCGCGCAGCGAGCCGGAGCGTATCCGCCGCCGCCGGGCGCGAGTTCGATCATGGGCCTCGAATGCTCCGGCGTGGTGACAGAGACGGGTGAAGGTGTACAGCGTGTCTCCGTGGGCGATGAGGTTTGTGCATTGCTCGCCGGTGGCGGGTACGCAGAGCAAGTTGTGGTTCCGGCCGGACAGGTGCTGAAAGTACCTCGTGGGCTCAGCATGGAGCAGGCGGCGGCAATTCCGGAGGTGTTCGCCACGGCGTACCTCAATCTATACATGGAAGCGAATCTGCAGCCGGGTGAGCTTGTCGTATTGCACGCCGGCGCCAGCGGCGTCGGCACTGCTGGTATCCAGTTGTGCAAGGCCACGCACAACCCCGTGTTCGTCACCGCGGGCAATGAAGAGAAGATTGCTCAGTGTGTCGGGCTCGGTGCCGATGCGGGCTGGGATCGCCATCAGGGATCGTTTCGCGACGCCGTATCCGCCTGGTCGCAAGGCCAGGGTGCGGACGTGATTCTCGACCCGGTTGGAGGCAGTTATCTGGCGGACAATCTGGCCTCTTTGCGGCTCGACGGACGGTTGGTGATCATTGGGCTGATGGGTGGGGCGACCAGCGAGGTGAACCTCGGGCTCATGATCATGAAACGGCTGCGCGTTATCGGCTCGACGCTTCGCGCGCGCACCATATCAGCCAAGGCAGCGGTGATGGATCGTCTGGCGCGCGATGTGTGGCCGAAGCTCGAATCGGGTGAGATTAGTGCCATCATCGAAGCAGTGGTTCCGATGCAGGAGGCCGGGCGGGCGCACGCGCTCGTGGCCGGCAACGAGACTGTCGGCAAGGTGATACTCAAAGTTTGAACGCCGACTTCTAGTCGAACGAGGCTCGCTGGTCACGCAGAGCGGCTAGCGCCGATTCGATGTCCGCTGCTTTTGCGTGCTCCTTGTCGACCACTTCCGGGGGCGCTTTGTCGATGAAATTGGGGTTGCCTAGCTTCGCGCCGACACGCGCGAGTTCTTTTTCCCGCTTCTGAATTTCCTTGTCCAGACGTTTGATCTCGGCAGCCACGTCGATGAGTCCTTCCAGAGGCACCATCACCCTGAGTTCACCGACCAGTGCCAGTGCGTTGGCTGGTGGTTCGGCATCGTCGTCGATCCACGACAACTCACCGGCCTTTGCGAGTTTCTTTACCAGCAATTCACTATGACAAGCCAGTTCGTGATCTCGTTCGCTGCCGCCTTGTAGCAGAAGATTCACTTCCTGGCCGGGTTTGATGTTGGCTTCACCACGGATGTTGCGTACGCCGACGACAACGTCTTTCAACCACTCCACCGCCTCATCCGCGTCCGCGTCCTGCGCGACGTCCCCGGTTCCGGGAAAGGGCTGCAACATGATCGTGTCCGACTGCTTGCCGAGGCGGGGTGCTACCTCGCGCCAGATGGTCTCGGTGATGTAGGGCATGATCGGATGGGCCACTCGCAGCAGTAACTCCAGCACTTCGAGCAGAGTGCGCCGCGTACCGCGCACGATTGCGGCATCCGCGTTCTCGTCCCAGAGCACTGGCTTGGTCAGTTCAACGTACCAGTCGCAGTACTCGCGCCAGACAAACTCATACACCGTGTTGGCATACAGATCGAAACGGTAGGTGTCGATTGCGAGTGCGGAGGCCTGGATGAGGTGGTGTGCTTGCGAGCGTATCCACCTGTCTGCCAGGCCGAGTTGCGCTGGACCCTCGAGTTCCGCGTCTTCTGTGTTCATCAACGCGTAGCGGCTCGCGTTCCATAGCTTGTTACAGAAGTTGCGGTAGCCCTCGATGCGGTTGAGGTCGAAGCGTAGGTCGTGACCGGTGGATGCCAGTGCACAGTAGGTGAAGCGCAGGGCGTCGGTACCGTATGAGGGGATGCCGTCAGGGAACTCCTTGCGCGTTTTTTTCTCGATAATCCCGGCCATCTGCGGCTGAGTTAGGTTGACGGTGCGCTTGGTAACCAGCTCCTCGATGGTAACCCCGTCGATCAGGTCCAGCGGATCGAGTCCGTTACCCTTAGTCTTCGACATCTTATTGCCATCTGCATCGCGCACCAGGCCATGAATGTGCACCTGTCGGAAGGGGATCTCGCCGGTGAATTTGAGGGTCATCATGATCATGCGTGCGACCCAGAAAAACATGATGTCGTGTCCGGTGACCAGAACACTGGTCGGATGGAACTTCTCCAGAGCCTCGGTTTGTCCGGGCCAACCGAGAGTGGCGAAAGTCCAGAGTGAGGACGAGAACCAGGTTTCCAGCACATCCTCATCCTGTCGCAACGCCACGTCCTCGCCGAGGCCATTGTTCTCTCGTGCCTCCGCTTCGCTGCGCCCGACATAGATGTTGCCGGCTTCGTCGTACCAGGCGGGGATGCGGTGCCCCCACCACTGCTGGCGGCTGATGCACCAGTCCTGGATGTTGCGCATCCATGAGAAGTAGAGGTTCTCGTATTGCTTCGGCACGAACTCGATCGCACCGCTTTCCACCGCCTCGATGGCGGGCCTGGCAAGGGGTTCGATCCTCACGAACCACTGATCGGTGAGTAGTGGTTCTATGACCGCGCCAGAGCGGTCGCCCCTCGGGACCTGCAGCTTGTGATCCTCGACCCCCGCGAGCAGACCGAGTGCATCGAGGTCGGCGACGATACGCTCGCGGGCGTCGTAGCGATCCAGTCCCCGGTAGGCTTGTGGAGCGTTGTCATTGATCGCGGCCCTTTGCGTCATCACGTTGATCAGATCAAGGCCGTGGCGCTCGCCGACCTCGTTGTCGTTGAAGTCGTGCGCAGGCGTGATTTTCACACATCCAGAGCCGAACTCCGGATCCACGTATTCGTCCGCGATGATGGGGATGTCACGTTCTGCGAGCGGCAGGCGCACCGCGGCGCCGATGAGATGTTGATAGCGCTCGTCGTCGGGGTGTACGGCGACCGCCGTATCACCGAGCATGGTTTCCGGACGTGTGGTGGCCACCACCAGCCAGGTGTCCCCATTCGGGCCGGTCAGGCCGTCGTTCAGGGGATAGCGCAAGTGCCACAGATGGCCCTGTTCCTCTTCGTTTTCGACTTCCAGATCTGAAATGGCGGATTCGAGTTGCGGATCCCAGTTGACCAGCCGCTGGCCTCGGTAGATCAGGTCCTCCTCGTACAGACGCACGAACACCTCAAGCACGGCATTGGAGAAACCTTCATCGAGTGTGAAGCGTTCGGTGTTCCAATCGACCGAGGATCCCATGCGGCGCAGTTGCTGGCAGATGTTTCCACCTGATTCTTCGCGCCATTCCCACACACGATCGAGAAACGCTTCGCGACCGATATCGTAGCGGGTTTTACCTTCCGCGTTGAGCGCCCGCTCGATGAGCATTTGAGTGGCGATGCCAGCGTGGTCGGTGCCCATCTGCCACAGCGTGCGGTCACCCTTCATGCGATGGTAGCGGGTCAGCACGTCCATTAGCGTGTTCTGAAAAGCATGGCCCATATGCAGGTTGCCGGTGATATTCGGCGGCGGGATGGCGATGCTGTAGCCCTGGCCGTTGCCCGTCGGGGCGAAATAGTCCTGTGCCTCCCATTCCTGGTACAGGGGTTGCTCGATACTATGAGGGTCGAAGTTACTTTTCACGGGTTGCGGTTCGGGTCTTCTCTGTGTCGTCTTGCAGGTGTTCTCGCAGTGCTGCGGTGAGTTCTTTCACCAACCCCGCGCGCAAACTCTCTATGTTGGCCTCCACGAGTTCGCCTATCCAAGCGACGATGGCGTCGTCGATGCGAACCTTCAATGCCTCGTGCAACTCGTCGGTGTCCTGCGGCGCCCATCCAATGCGGTCGGCTCCGATTGCCGCCCGGACGGTATCCAGGATCTCACTCGTGCCCGCCTTCCAGGCTTCGCCGAGCAGCGCATCCATGGCCGCGTCGGGAAGTACCCCTTCGCTGCTGTCTCCGGGGTAGGCACGCGCATCGAGGCCTTGTTCAGACACACTGATCGCACCGTCGATGACCTCTTCGAGCACAGGCACGCCGTCCTCGGTGGATTCTGCGCTCTGTTCGTCTTCATCGAGCAGTTCGCGAATCTGCTCCAGCTCGCCGAGTAATTCCTCCGGCTGCTCTTTGGTTCGGTCGTTCACGTTTCCCACTCTTCGAGCTGGTGATGGAACAGGGGATATCCCCGGTCGCGATAGTACTTGTATCGCGTTCTTCCGTCCTCACGTGTGTTAGCGAGCACAATTTCTGCGACACGTTCGAATCGCGGGAAGAAGCCCGGAATCTCGTGTGCAAGGTTGACCAGTACGGCGTCGGTCTCGGGCGTGTCGCGATAACCGATGATCACCGGCGCACCGGCCGCCTCGGGTGTGCCGACGATACCGTGAGGAATCATGCGCCGTTCCGGGTACGACCACAGCAATTCGTCGAGCTGTTTCGCGCAAGTCTCATCCGCGACGTGCAGATAGGCATGCTGGCCGGCGCCGATCGCCTTGGCTGCCAATCGGCAGGCAAAGCGCAGACGCGCGCTCACGTCTACATCCTGCAGCAGATAGAAGTCGATTCTGGTCAACGCTCAATCGTCCGTCAGCAGGTAACGGTAGAGCAATGCCACGGGACGCCCGGTGGCGCCTTTTCTCATGCCTCCGCGAAAACCCGTGCCGGCGATGTCCATGTGCGCCCACTTGAATCCTTCGGCGAAACGCGAAAGGAAACACGCGGCGGTGATGCTGCCGGCCTCACGTCCGCCGATGTTGGATACGTCGGCGAAACGGCTGGACAGCTGGACCTGATACTCGTTCCACAGCGGCATGTGCCAGGCACGATCTCCGCTCCATTCCCCTGCATCGATCAGGTCCCTGGCGAGCGTATCGTCGTTTGCGTAGACCGCACTCGCGTGTGAGCCGAGCGCGATGATGCACGCGCCGGTGAGGGTCGCCACGTCGATTACCACCTTCGGCTTGTAACGCGATGCGTAGCTGATGGCATCACACAACACCAGGCGTCCTTCGGCATCGGTATTGAGAATTTCCACGGTCTTGCCACTGAGCGATGTGACGATGTCACCCGGGTGGCTGGCGCGCCCGCTTGGCATGTTCTCCGCGGCTGCCACCATCACGATGAGGTTGATGGGCAGTTTGGCGGCAATGACGGCTTTCGCCGTGCCTAGCACGGCGGCGGCGCCGCACATGTCGAACTTCATCTCGTCCATGCCGGCGCCCGGTTTCAGGCTGATGCCGCCGCTGTCGAAGGTGATGCCCTTGCCGATCAACACCACCGGAGCGTCGGCGCGCTTCCCGCCCTTGTAGTTGACGATGATCATGCGTCCCGGCCGCTCGCTGCCCCGGGTCACCGACAAGAAAGCGCCCATGCCGAGCTCTTCCATGCGCCGTTCGTTCAGGGCGCTCACTGACACCTTGTCCTGCCTGCCAAGCTTGCGGGCTTCTCTGAGCAGATAATTGGGATCGCAGACATTCGGGGGTTGATTACCGAGATTGCGCGCGAAATCGAGGCCCTCTTTGAGCGCGTTGCCCTCGCGTACGGCGCGCGCGACGTTGGTGCGGCTGCGCGCGTCGGTGTGTACCTGCACGTTGGGCATGCGGCGGTTGCTTTTATTGCTCTTGTGCTGATTGAATTCATAGAGGGACAGCGAGAGTTCGGTAATGCCGGCGGACGCGCGCCAGTATGGGTCGTGGTCTTCGACACCTACTGCGGTGAGTGCCCACAGCACGTTACTGACTTCTAGTCTGGCGGCGGCGGTGGCGGCTGAGCGCACCATTTTGCGATAGTTGCTGGCGCTGACCGGGTCGTCACCGCCGCCGACCACGATCAGTCGATCGGCGTTGCAGCGTTTGGGCATGGCAAGCGTGATGGTGTTACCGGGCTTGTCCTTGAAGTCGCGCAATGCCGCATCGACGATCTCTGCACCTTTTCTCACCGGCACGGCCTTGCGCGCGATCTTTGCCGAGCAAACGAGTACGGGCGTTTTCAGATCTGGGAGGCTGCCAGTCTTGGTGGAATACTTCATAATCTCGCGCGACGGTTGAGTTGGCGCGCAATTATATGGAGTCTCTCACCGATTTGCCCCCTGATCGATGCAGGAGTTTTGAGCACCCATGATCATCGCGCGCTATGTGAACCGCGAGCTCGCCGCCATGTTCCTGGTGATCATGCTGGTACTTTTCGTGGTGGCGGTGGGAGGGCGCTTCATCGGTTACCTGCAGGATGCGGCTGCGGGGAAGTATACGGCCGATGCGTTGTTGACCATTCTCGAGCTGCGCCTGCCCGGTTTCATCCAGTTGCTCATTCCCTTCGCCGCATTTCTCGCCGTGCTACTCACCTTTGGGCGCCTGTATGCCGATCAGGAAATGGCCGTTTTGCGGAGCAGTGGCGCGGGTCCGGCGCAAGCCATTCGCTGGATGCTGCTGCCGATGATCGGCCTGGTGGCTGTCGAAGGCTGGCTCACCACCGTTTACACGCCGAGTACCAATCTCGAATTCACCGAATACATGATCGAGCAGCGTGCGCGTCAGCGGGTGGACACGCTGACTCCGGGCGTGTTCAACGTGTTCGGCCGTGGTGACAGGGTGACTTATGCCGAAAGCATGAGTGAAGACGGTCGTACGCTGTACAACGTGTTCATCAGGCAACAGGAAGAAGACCTCCCATCGGTGAGCATCTGGGCCGAGCGGGGTGAGCAGTATGTCGACGAGCAAACCGGCAGTCGCTTCATGTTGTTGTTCAACGGCCGACGCTACGAGGGGACTGTCGGGCGCAAGGACTACCGGGTGATCGAGTTCGAGCAGCTCGGGCAGCGGATTTTGGTGGAAGAAGCGGTGCGTCAGGTCACCGAGGCAGAATCGCTGGGCACTGCGGTGTTGTTTGCCAGCTCTCGGCCGGAGGACATGGCCGAGCTGCATTGGCGCATCGCACTGCCGGTCTTCACGCTGGTCGGTATTCTGCTGGCAGTCGGCTTGTCCAGGGTGAAACCGCGTCAGGGCCGGTTTGCACGGGTTCTGCCCGCCATGGGCGTGCTGGTGATCTACTACTTAGCACTGCTGGTCAACCAGAACGCCATGCACGAGGGCAATTTCCCGACATGGGCGGGATTCTGGCTGGTGCACGGGGCTTTCGGAGGCGCGGCGCTCAGCCTGATCGTAGGTGTGGGGAAACCCGCCAAAGCCTGACGTCGAACACGCGGGCTTCCCACGGTGTGATCAGAAGCTGGCGGCATTACCCGCAAGCGTTACCCGGCGGCCGCAGAACTCTTCGGTGGTCATGGCCGAGGCGGTGTCGCGGTCGTTGCAGATGCCCCAAACGCGGGCGTCGTCGAGGCGTGCCGCGAGATAGGCAATGGCGGGACCATCGCCATCGTACATCACGGTGTAGCCCTCCACTTCGGCGGTGCCGAAGTGTTCATCGACCAGCTCCCGGGAGGGGGTCTGGTCCACTCGGTCCTGCAGATCCTCGTGGCGATAAGGCTCGGACGGCGGTTCCGTGGAATACACGCCGAATGCGTGCTTGGTGATGTAGCCGCCATTGGCGGTGACAAGCCCGCGTTCACCGGGCTTCTCACGCAGCAATTCGGCCATGCGCGCGATGGAGTGCATGACGTAGTCGTTGAGAGGCCCACCGCCCCAGGTCATTCCACCGGTGACGGTCCATGGTAAGGCCGGATCGAGTCCGAGTTCGGCCGCGGATACCTGAACGGCGACGGGAAAGCAGCTGTAGAGATCCACCATGTCGATGTCGGTCGGCTGAATACCGGCCATTTCCAGTGCGCGAGTGCCGGCGAAGCGGATAGCGGGTGAACTGTGCAGATTGTTGCGGTTGGAGACGAAATAGTGATCGTGTGCGTTGGTCCCGACCCAGGGATAGACCCACTTGTCCTCGGCGATACCGAGCGCGCGCGCCTTTTCGGTCGATGTGAGGATAAGCGCGGCGGCCTGGTCCACGTTGTTGTTGGAGTTCAGGAACTTGGGGTAGGGAAACGATACCGGCCGGTTGACGGTGGAAGGCGTGCGGATTTCCTCGGCGGTTTTCGCCTCACGTATCCATGCATGCGGATTGCCGGCCGCAACGACGCTGAAGCCCGCCCAGAGCTCCGAGATGTGCCGCAGGTGTTCGTCGATGCTCTGCCCGCGGTGGTGGCGCAGCGCGCTTTCCAGGATAGGGTACACCTGAATCGGCTGAATGATGTTCAGAGCTTCCTCGCGGGGATGCATCATCGGCGCGTCGGCGCCGATCATCCGGTCAGGTGTACCCTCCAGAGCACTCCATTGCGGTTTGAAGCCCGCGCGGCGTGCCTTGGCGCGTGTGTTGCCGCACTCGGCACCCGCAATGACGATGACCTCGTGCTTGCCGGACTGAACGTCGAGGCAGGACATATTCATGGTGGTCTGTACGAAATTGCCGCCGAAAGGCGTGAGACACGTCTCGGCACCCGGGCTGCCGATGACCTCGGCGATGGCCCGCCCGGGATCCTGGTAACGCCAGCCGCCCTTGATCACCCGGACCGAATCCACACGGGAGAGCAATTCGTGGCTACCGGCATCCTCGGCGGCCGCGCGGACCGCTTCGAGCATGAGCAGGTAAGGCTCCTTGCCGTCGTTGGGATCGTCAATGCGTTGGTTGAGTTGAGCGATGCCGACCAGAACCGGTGTTTGCATGGTGTCTCCTGAGCGACCGGGAAACCGGCAATCATACTGAAGGCAGACTATAAATAGTGGGGTTTGTGGCCTGTGTGCAAAAAATGGGCAGGGTGTTTCGCAGCACCCTCTTTTGAACAACCGCGGGTGATGCATGGACGAGTGTCGCGATATAGCCAGCCGAGCGACGGATGGGGGGCAAGTGGTGCATCCTTTTCGTGCGCTCGGTGGCTTCGTGAACGTCAACGGACAGTGGTATTTCTCGTCTCGGGAAGGTGATTACGGACCCTTCTCCTCGAAACGAGAAGCAAACGATGCACTGGAGCGCTGCATCGAAGCGCAACTCTTCGCAATCGGGGATGGTGAGAAGGAAGGAGAAACGTGCGAGCCCCGCAGACTCCACGACCTCACACCCGAAGACGTGAAACGTATCCGGTCGCAGACCCGTCTATCACAGGCCCACTTCGTTAGTGCCTTCAACATCAGCATTTCCACGCTGCGCAGTTGGGAGCGCGGCAACGCCACCCCTAACCGGACCGCGACCGCCTATCTGCGTGTGATCGAGCGGCATCTGGGTCTGGTGTTTGAGGTATTGAACAGCGGGTAGGGCTGGCCGTCGTTTAAGACGTTTCTGCGGAGACGTCTCTGGACGGGTTGACTCTGCGCACGAAGGACCAAACACCAAGGCCCGACCATTACCATATCGCCTGGGTGCTCAGGGGGACACTCGGGGGACCATAGTGCAATGGATGCGCGTCGGCCTATGATGTGTGTTTTCTTCAAAGTATGTCTCGAGGGAGGCAGTATGGAATTGCAGGACAAGGTCGTTGTCATTACCGGTGCCGGTTCTGGCATCGGCCGTGCGCTGGCAATCGGCCTGGCGGCGGTTGGTGCGAAAGCGGTGGTTTGTACCGATCTGAACGGTGACAGCGCTGCGGAGACGGCAGCGATGATCGGGTCCGCCGCTTCATCGGCGGCACTGGATGTTGCCGATGAGGCAGCGATCGAGGCGCTGGTTGCGCAAACGCAAGTGCAGCACGGTGGTATCGATATCTTCGTCTCTAACGCGGGGTACGCACTTCCGGGGGGACTTGAGTTAGCCACCGAAGACTGGCAGCGCATGATGAATGTGCACACCTGGTCGCATCTGGCAGCTGCGCGAGCGGTGATTCCGGGAATGATCGAACGCGGGGGCGGATACCTCTTAAGTACAGCATCGGCCGCGGGTCTGCTCACGCAGATGGACTCGGGCCCATACGCCGTGTCGAAGCATGCGGCGGTCGCGCTCGCGGAGTGGATTGCGATCAACTATGCAGATCAGAACATCAAGGTGTCGGTGCTGTGTCCCCAGGCGGTGCGCACTAACATTGGCGGTCCGAGAAAACCAGGGGAGCAGACGAAGGGACAGGCGAGCTTCGACGGGGTGCTGGAAGCGGATACCGTGGCGGATGCCTGCATCGAGACCATTCGCGAGGAACGCTTTCTGGTGCTGCCGCACCCCGAGGTGGAGACCTATTTCCAGCGCAAGGCGAGCGACTACGATCGCTGGTTGCGTGGGATGCGTCGTTTCAAGGAGCGTATCTCGGCTGGTTGAGGTTCAGTCATTCGCTGCGAAGAGAAAAGGGGACAGGTACACTTTTCGACGAGAACTAACCCTGATGTAGCAATCCTGGGTGAGCGCAGACGCGTTAGAACGGGCAATTCACGAGGGGATGCATACGCACATCTACGATGGCACTACCATATGTGACCTGAGCGAAAAGCGAGCGAGCGCTTAGTTTGCCCGCTATAACGCGAGCCGTAGGTGCTGTGAGCCACGTAGGATTGCTACATTAGGGCTAAGTGTACCTGTCCCCATTTCCTGTCGAAGTGGTAGATCCATTAACGGGTGAGTCTTTACAGACGGTGTGGCACCCGATTGGATTAAGTGTGCAGGGTATTACCTCGATGCAGGATATTAGTGGTAACGGTATCCCTGAGTTAGTGACACTGGTGACACGTAAATCAGACGGGCTCATTGGTGCGCGTTTAAGTGATCTGGAATCAGGTAAGTCCTTTAAGCGTATGTGGTATCGGGCGAACTCAAAAGTGGTCTCTCCTGTATCATTTGCAATCTTTGATGATGTCTCGGGTAACGGTATCCCGGAAGTCGGTGTTGCCGTGATGCGTCAGACGGATGGACGTCAAGTGGTGCAGTTACGTGACCCTGATACGGGCCGCCTAGCAACCAATGTCTGGCTTGCACCCGGCTTTATGGCGCAGAGGATTGTAGTGATGCCTGCTGTCGATGGCGTACAGGGTGTGGGTGTATTGGGTTATACACGCAAGGCTAAGTATCAGGCACGTATCTATAATGCTGAGACCGGCCAACAGAGGGCGTCTGCTTACTATCCGATGTTCTGATTGTTAGGCTAAAAGTGTCATGAATCGCTTATTCGAATCATCGCTTCTGATCGGCGCATTTATGTTCCTTGCAGCAACGATCGAACTTGCGCTGGATAGTGTCAGAAAATAGAGCGAACTCGGCAATGCTACCAGAGGCTTTTGTGGCTTGCCTACCGGCTGCTCAGATCACTCCGAAATGTAGCCCCCGTGTAGCCCCGAGGAAATTTGAAAGCGATGCTGGTTAGCTAATGATCTCTGAAGCCTGTATTTTGCTTGGTGCCTGGGGTGGGAGTCGAACCCACACATCATTGCTGATACCAGATTTTGAGTCTGGCGCGTC
>DCWG01000158.1:44448-48334 GCA_002327525.1 Gammaproteobacteria bacterium UBA2168
AGATTTTGAGTCTGGCGCGTCTACCAATTTCGCCACCCAGGCATGACCCGTGAACCTGGCCCGCAAATGGGGCCGGGTGGCGCGATTCTCCCGATCTCGCGGGGTCAGTCAAGTTCGGGATATGATCGGGGATCTTTTTTGAGCGTATGCAGCAGGGGCAGGGGGCACCGGCGCACCGGCCGACCTCAAACAATCGCTCCCCGAAGGACCAATATGAGCAACATCACACTGTATGGCACCTCGGCTTCACGCGCGCTGCGCTCGCTGTGGGCCATCGAGGAAGTCGGCGTCGAGTACGAACACGTGCCCACACACTTCACGGAAGACAGCAAGACACCTGAGTATCTGGCCATCAACCCGAACGGGCGCATACCTGCGCTGATCGATGGTGACCTCGTGTTGTTCGAGTCGATGGCCATCAATCAGTATCTCGCCAGAACCTATGGCGGTGATCTTTATCCGGACGGTGCGCCCGACCAGGCGCGCGCGATGCAGTGGAGCGTGTGGGGCATCAGCGAGATCGAGCCGCTGCAGATGCAGATCGTTATCGAGAGCTTGTTTAAGACACCGGAAACACGCGACACCGACGTCATCGCGCGAGCAAAGGAGGGGCTCAACCGGCCGCTCGCGGTGCTGAACGACCATCTCGCCGGGCGTGATTACCTGCTTGGAGAGAATTTCAGTTTTGCCGATCTGAATGTGGCGGGTGTCATGCTGCTGTTGCAGATGGTGAAACACGATTATTCGAGTCACGCCAATGTTCAGAGGTGGGCGGAGGCATGCTATGCGCGGCCATCACTTGCTGCTGCGCAAGCACGGGAGTGATTCGATCGGGGGAAGCACATGGATCTGGGACTATCGGGAAAGTTCGGCATCGTCGTCGGCGGCAGCCGCGGTATCGGCAAAGCCATAGCGCTGGAACTGGCGCGGGAAGGGGTAGATCTTGCTATCGCTGCGCGCAATGCGGAACGGCTACAAGCGAGCGCGGCCGAGATATCGGCGGCCACCGGAAGACGTGTTTATCCGCTTGTCTGTGACGTCATCAGCCGTGAACAGGTGGATGCCATGGTCGAGGAGGCGGTG
This sequence comes from Gammaproteobacteria bacterium UBA2168, assembly GCA_002327525.1. GTDB lineage: Bacteria > Pseudomonadota > Gammaproteobacteria > Pseudomonadales > Azotimanducaceae > JASLQO01. The sequence continues at coordinate 45,532 of DCWG01000158.1, forward strand.
GCAGAGCTCGGCGGCCTGCACATCCTCATCAACAGCGGCTCGGCGCCGGGTGGTTCTGCGACAGCGGTCGGCTACATCGATAGCATCGTGGATGAGGACTTTCTCGACGATTTCAACGTCAAATATCTAGGGGCGTTGCGTTGTACGCGCGCTTGTATTCCACATCTCCAATGCACCGGTTGGGGACGCATCGTCAACATCAGTGGGTTGAATGCGCGCATTGCAGGCAATCTGTCCGGGGGCGCGCGCAACACGTCGCTTGTGCATTTCACCAAGACACTCGCCAATCAGCTCGGGCGTAGCGGTATCACCGTCAACTGTATACACCCCGGTATAACCCGCACGGAACGCACTGCCAGTAGGCTCGCTGCGCGTGCCGAGCGCAAAGGGGTCAGTGCACGGGAAGTGGAAGCGGCCGACTATGCGCAGGGTGCAAGACGTGCCAACGCCATCGGGCGCATGGTGGATGCGGCCGAAATCGCCCATCTTGCCGCCTATCTGTGTTCCGACAAGGCGTGGGCCGTCACGGGCGAGACCATCGCCGCTGATGGCGGCGGCGGTACGTTCGTGTACTACTGAACCGCGAATCTTGCTGCTACGTTGCTGCACCTCGAGGCGCTGCGCCGCCGCCTGCGCGTGTTCTGCCTCCACGGTCGCGGGTAGGGGCAGTGCGCGACGAAAACTGCCGAAGGCCCGTTCCGTTGCCACGGCGCTGGCGGACTTTTGCGTCGACTCGGCACGCTTCTCACCAGACACAGTAATATGGTCACCGGAGATCTCCACGCTCAGGTCTTCCCGGTTCATGCCGGGAAGACCTGAGCGCATCTCGTAGTGATTATCGTGTTTCACGATTTCCGTGGACGACAATCTACAGCGTTGGGAAACGGCCGAGCTTTCAGACGCCTGTTCTTCCTCGTCGTGCAAGTGAGTCAGTGCGTTGTGCGCCTTGTTTCACAGCGCGCTCCAGCCCTCGTGCAGCCAGTTGAGCGGTGAGAAGTCTTCTCCAATTCTACCCATCGTCATTACCAATTCTCCTGTTTGATGCTATGGGTAAATTGTCAAACTGGCCGCGTGGGAGGTCGACCCATAGTTTCCGAAGGCAAATTTCGGGAAACGCAAGTAATTGTGAAAAGGCGGTGATCAGGGTGTGCCCGCGAATACAATACCCGGGTTTTGGTCCTCGCCATATTGTGTATACGCGATTGCGGCGATGGAACCGGCCAGCCACGCGCCGTCGCGACGACCGAGCAGTTCTCCATCGGTGCGGCAGTGCCACAGCCGAGCGCAATCTGCTTGTCCTTTGGCTTGTCGGCGATCGTGAGTAGGGTCTCTACTTGCACGTCGTTCCTCCTGGGTGCTGCATTCGGATTCTAGCAATGGGCGAACCCGGTACCAACGTAGACACCACGTAGCAGAAGCGGGAAAACGCGGATGGTGCATGGAATACTCCTGACGAAGTAGCTAAGGTGCGCACCCGAACACATCGGAAGTGCGCGGTAGATAGATGAACCGAGTGATGAACAGCATCGTGAACACAGCTAAACCCATACTGCTCGCGGTTGCCTGCACGATGCTCAGCGTTGCTGCCCTCGCCGCCGAGCCCAAAGGAGACCTTGCGTTGGCCTCGGTCAGTGCGGTTGCGGTCGATCTCGATAGTGGCGAGATTCTGATCGCCAAGCACCCTGATGCGCCGCTTTCCATAGCCTCGATCACCAAGCTGATGACGGCGATGGTGGTGCTCGACTCCGGTGAGGGGCTCGATGAGTGGCTGCGCATCAAGCCGTGGGACGAACCGCTTGCCAAAAACGCGTTTTCGAGGATCCGTCTGCAATCCAAGGCCCGCCGAAAGGATTTGTTGCGCGTAGCGCTCATGTCGTCCGAGAACCGAGCTGCGTTTAATGTGGCTGCGAATCATCCGGGTGGAGCGAAGGCGTTCATCGAGGCGATGAATGTCAAGGCGGACCAACTGGGCATGCACGATTCGACGTTTGTCGATCCAACCGGCCTGTCACCAGACAATAGGTCCACTGCCGCAGATCTAGCGCGTATGGTTGCTGCCGCACATGGATATGAGCTGATCGGAGAGTACTCCACGACGCGCCAGCACACGGTGCGTTTCCAGGGACCGCGCTACAAGCTCGGTTACGGCAACACCAATCCCCTCACAGGCAGTTTCCGCTGGGATGTGTCGCTCCAGAAAACCGGCTACCTCACGGAGGCCGGGCGCTGTCTCGTCATGGTCACGAGAGCCGGAGACACGGATGTCGCCATGGTGATGCTCAATTCCTTCGGCAAGCGCTCTCCGCTTGGCGATGCCGGACGCATGCGACGCTGGCTTGAGTCCGGCACCGTGAGCAGGGTGGCCGGTGCCGCGAAGGACTATGAGCGGCGCATGGTTGCGAGCTTTGGCCTGGCCTCGCCCCCGGGCGGGGAGTAGGCGTCGGGCGCGGCCTTGCGAAAATCGGATTTCAACTACCGCCTGCCGGGTGAGCTGATCGCGCAGGCACCGCTTGAGCGGCGCGAAGCCAGCCGTCTGCTGCAGGTGCGCGGTGCCAGGCTCGAAGACGGCGAGTTCGTGCATCTGCCGCAGTTGCTTTCCCCCGACGATCTGTTGATCGTAAACAACACCCGGGTTGTCAACGCACGCCTTGGTGGTCGCAAGGACAGCGGCGGTCACGTTGAGATACTCCTCGAACAGGTGCTGAACAAAAACGAGGCGCGCTGTCAGGTGCGGGCGAGCAAGCCGTTGAAGGCAGGGCGCAGGATAGAGACCGAAGGTGGCGAGCTGGAGGTGATCAGGCGC
>DCWG01000141.1:0-6389 GCA_002327525.1 Gammaproteobacteria bacterium UBA2168
GGGTGCGACGTTGACGGTCAGCGCTCCCTCGCTGCGCTGCAGTGTGACGTCGATTTCGTTTATGCCCTTGTGAAGACGCACGTCGATCGTTCGCGTTTCGTACCCCGCAGCGCGGACGCGCACTTTGTACTTCCCAGTGGGCAGACGAACGTTGGGTTCATAGGCGAGCGGCACGTCGAGCAGTTCCACAACCGCCCTGCCGGGTTTGGTTCTGATCGCTAACGCGCCGGTATCCACCCTGTTCAGCTCGGCGATCAACTCCACCGTCTCGCCAGGAGGTACGCCAACGATCCGCCGGATCGTTTCGCGACCGAAAACGCTGAACTCTATCTGATGCTCTCCGGCCGCAATGCCATCAAGGCGTATTGGCGTTCGAGAACCGAGCAGCTCGCCATCGAGGCGCACGCTCGCACCCTGGGGATTGGTGGCCAGCTTCAGAACACCCTCGGCATAGGGCATGTCCACCTGCAACCGCACAAACTCTCCACGCGGCAGACCCACCTGAGCCACGTGGGGCGGATGATAGGGGTGACGCACGAGCAGGGTGTACTCACCCGCGAGCAGGTCATCCCGGGTGAGAGGCGTGCGGCCTATGATCACACCGTCAAGCGCTACCTCCGCACCGTCCACGTCCGCCACGACGCTGAGCTGCGCGGTTCCGATCACCAGCTGCTTGAGTAAGCCGGGGCCCTGACTCATCCAGTCGGCGACCAGCGCACCCCCGAGGAGCACAGCACCCGCGACCAGCAGCAGACGGCGGCGCGCGCGCCTGGCTTCTTCTCGTTTATTCATTTCAACCCGAGGCAATCCGAACACTCAGACCAATGGCAGCATAAGCTTTGCGCGGCAACTTGGCGATGAGGCACTGGCGCGTGTCGCTGCCGCCGCGCGGTGCTTCCTGCGGTCGTACTCCCAATATAGAATTCGCCCAGCAATCGGCTCGCATAGTGCTCGTAAACCGCCCGCAACCGGACACAACCGCCATAGCACCCTTTCAGGACACATATACGCCCACAGGATCCGCCAAGGAGGCCGTTCCGCCAGCCGCTTCCATGTTCTGGCGGCCGCTGTTCTGGGCGAGTAGCGGTGCGGTTGCAATCATGGCCAACTACCTGTATTTCGGCCACTTCGACATCGCACTGCTGGTTGCTCCGGATTCAGCGAGCTATCTCGAATTCACCCCGGAACGCACGGCCGGGTACCCGCTGTTTCTGCGCTTGCTGAGTCCGCTCTACCCCCAATCGGTGGCCGTCGCGCAACTCAATCTATACCTGGCAGCCGTGATCTGGCTCGGGCACTCAATGCTGCGGTTGTTCCCGTGGCCGTGGGCGGCATGGCTCGTGACTCTAATGCTCGCCGGACACACATCACTGCAGCTGTTGGCCATGTGGCATCTGTCCGACTCGCTGTTTGCCAGCCTCACCATTGCAGTGCTGGCCGCGATCGCGCACCTGTTGATGCGACCGAGCACACGTTGGGCGGTAGTTGCCAGCACACTCTGTGCCGCCGCCATTCTGGTACGGCCTGCCGGCTACTATCTGTTCGGCGTGCTCATCTTCTTGTCCATCACGATGCCCGCGCGCAACATCCGCATGCAGACCGCCTTGTGGGTACCGGTCACCGCGAGCCTGGTGATCGCGTCTGCCACCAATATGGTCCATTTCGGCGTGTTCTCCCCCCAGGTCATGGGAGGCTACTCACTGGTGGGCCACGTCGCAGAAAAGATCGAATCGCAGCCTGGCGGTGTCCACGCCTCTCTGGCCGAGAGCATTGCTGCCAGGCTACGGCCGGTTCTCGAGAAGCGGCCTGTGGCTCCCTACCCGCTCGGCTATCAGGAGATCACCACCGCAGACTACAATGAGATCCTCTGGCAAAACGTGATACCCGAGATCGCAGCCTACGTGGCTCGCACCGATCCCACCAAAGATGCACAAGTCGCCACCAGCGCGGTCGCTGGTGAACTGGCGCGCACGGTTATCCGGACACATCCGGCGTGGTATGCACGTCATGTCACTGCGCACTTTCTCGGCCTGGCCGACCCGCTGCTCGACGACCCGCCCCGGGTGGATCTGGAGATCAACTGGTCAGCCGAGCACTCCAATCGGCTACTTGCCGATTCCGTCGAACTGTCACTGCAAGGCATACCCCCTTCACGGGTAGTGGACAAACCTCTCCCCACGCTGCTCGCCGCGGTACTGTGGCTGCTGAACCTACCATGGGTGATACTGGCAGCGTACGCCGTGCCGCTGCTGATCGTTCTGGCGCTAGCCACCGTGATGCTGTCCCTGTTGTCCATATCGAGACGCACACCGCTAATCTGCTTCACAGCGGTCCTCGGATTGTCTGCGATGGGTTACATGCTGCTGGTCTCTTCTGTGCAAGTAGCACTGTACCGCTATACCCTGATCGCCGTGCCACCGACAGCGCTTTTGACACTCATCGGACTCGCGACGGCCTCCTCCTGGCTACGGAAGCGGTTGCTCTGATGTGCGGCATCAGCGGCATCATCGGTGGTTCGTTCGTCTCCGCACGTCCTCTGATCGAGCGCATGGTTGCCGCCCAGCACCATCGTGGACCCGATGCGGGCGTGACCACGTTCCCCCACGGCGCAGCACTGGGGCACAACCGGCTCGCAGTCATCGATCTCAGCGAACATGCCAATCAGCCATTCACGGATCACGAACAACGCCTGCACCTCGTCTACAACGGGGCAATCTACAACTTTCAGGCCTTGCGTGTGGAACTGCAGCAGCTCGGCTTCGAATTTCGAACGTCCAGTGACACCGAGGTCGTATTACACGCATTCCAGCAATGGGGTGAGCAATGTGTCGAGCATTTCAACGGCATGTTCGCATTCGCCATCTGGGATGCATGGCAGCAGCGTCTGTTCGTCGCAAGGGACCGGCTCGGCGAGAAGCCACTGTTCTACGCATACACGCACGATGGCCTCGTATTCGCCTCCGAACCCGCGACGATGTCGCTGCATCCCGACATCGGCCGCGCCCTGAGTGAACAGGGACTGGCCTGTTACCTGGCGCTCGGATACACGACCGGAGAAGCAACGCTGTTTGATGGCGTGCAGCGCGTCCCCCCGGCATGCTGCGGGTGGTACACACCCGGACAGAAACTGCAGCTCAAACGCTATTGGCATCTCGCCACCCACTTCGAAAACAAGAGAATCGACATCCCTGACTCCCGCCGGATCGAGGAACTGACCGCCTTGATCGACGACGCGGTTGCCATACGCATGGTCGCCGATGTCCCTCTTGGCGCCTTCTTGAGCGGAGGCCTAGACTCCTCGACCATCGCTGCAGCCATGGTCCGCCAGGAGGCTCAGACACACACGCACACATTCAGCATCGGTTTTCGCAGTGCGTCTTTCGATGAACGCGACTATGCGCGCGAGGTCGCCAGAGTCCTGAACACTCATCACACGGAACGCGTTCACGATGACGTCGATCTGGCGGCCCACATCGCCAGCGCCGCGCGGGAGCCGCTGGCGGACAGCTCATATCTGCCAATGATGCTGCTTAGCCAGACAACACGCGAACACGTCACCGTAGCACTCTCTGGAGACGGCGCGGATGAAGCATTTCTCGGCTACCCCACTCACGCCGCCGATGAGTTGCACCATCGCCACGCCCAGAACCTGCGCCGCCTGCGCACCCCGTTGACCTGGCTGGTAAACGCACTACCCATCAGTTTCGCAAAAGTCAGTTTCGACTACCGGGCCCACCAGTGGATGGGTGGCCTGGATATGGACGATACCGATGCGCACTATCACTGGCGCGAGATCTTCTCACCCGACGAGCGCACCGGCCTGGTGCCCGGGCTGGCGGGAATCAATCCTGCATTGGATACGTTCCGGGCCCGCGCCCTCGACGTCGAAGGCAGCCACTACCTCGACCGGGCCAGTTACGTGGATCTCACGACCTGGCTGCCGGACGACATTTTGGTGAAGGTGGACCGCACCACCATGGCACACTCACTGGAAGCGCGTGCTCCATTTCTGGATCACCGACTGATAGAGTACGCCGCATCCGTGCCGGTGGAATGCAAGTACCGAAACCGACGCGGCAAGCTGATTCTGCGCGAGAGCCAACGAGCACGTCTGCCGGCATTGACGCTCAGGCGTTCGAAAAAAGGCTTCAACGCACCGGTGTCGGCCTGGATCAACACGGAACTCCGGCAGTACGCTGACGAACTTCTGAACGACCCACGATTGCGGGAGGTGGTAGATGGCGCGACGGTCGATGCAATGCTGAGCGAACACCGGCGCAAGAGACGCGATCATGGATTGAAACTGCTCAACCTGATGACCCTCGGTCTGTGGCTGAATCAGTGAATCCAGCCGCTACTCTGACGGGCGCTGACACATACTCAAGTGCTATCGCCCAGGCCGACAACTACACGCGCTGGATCGTCGATCTCTGCCGGCCCTACATCGGCCATTCGTTGCTCGAAGTGGGCCTCGGCCACGGTGGTTTTCGCTCTCATCTGCCACGGGACATCGGATACACCGGTACGGATATCGACGCGCGGGAAATAGACAGCGCCAGCGCTCGTCACCCTGAAGACCGCTTTCTCCTAGCGGACATCACCAGCCCGGAATTCGCCAGCGATGTTCGCGCGCTCTCACCCGACGTCGATACGGTGCTGTGCGCCAATGTCCTGGAGCACGTTGAGAACGACCGCGCGGCGGTCGCACACATGCTGGCAGCCGCCGCGACGGGGGGCAAATTGCTGCTCTATCTGCCGGCTCACCAGAGCCTGTTCGGCACCATGGACACACTGGCGGGCCACCACCGTCGCTACGATCCACACGATCTGCTGCGAATTGCGGACAGTGCGCGGGTAGCGCACTGGCAACTGGTGAACCCGATTGCGGCACTCGGCTGGTGGGTGAACGACAAGATCGAGTACGATTCCCTGGACGAGCGCGGCATAAACAACCAGATACGCTGGTTCAACCGCTATATTCTGCCCATCTCGCGTGCGGTTACCCCGCTAACTCAGCGCGCTTTCGGGCTTTCACTGTTTTGCGTTATCGAGAACACATGATTTCCGTCATCATCCCAGCCTATAACGAAAAACACGCCATCGGCAGCACCATCGACACGCTCACCGAAGTACTGAACGAGCACCAGGTAGGGGACTACGAGATTCTCGTCGTGGACGACGGCTCGGATGATCGTACCGGCAAGGTCGCGAGAGACAGGCAAGCGAGCGTTGTGCGCAATCCGCACAACGTCGGATACGGGCGGGCACTGAAGAAGGGTATCAGCCATGCCCGTTATGATTCCATCGTCATCATCGACGCGGATCTCACCTACCCCGCGGAAGCCCTGCCTGAACTGCTGGCAACCTACGAGGAAGGTTTCGACATGGTCGTCGGCGCGCGCCAGAGACACCACTATCAGGGATCCGCCATCAGGGGACCGCTGCGCCGAGTGCTTCAGTATCTGGTGGAGTTCGCTGCGTCCCGTCCGGTACCCGACGCCAACTCCGGTCTCAGGGTTTTTAGCCGGGAAACCATCACGCCGCACCTCGACCATCTTTCCGATGTGTTCAGTTTCACCACCACGCTGACCCTTGCCTACATGATGACCGGCCGTTTCGTGAAGTTCATATCCATCGAGTACCATGCGCGCATAGGCGACACCAAGGTGCGCCTCTTCAAGGATGCAGTCCGCACGTTACTGTTCATCTGCCGGGCGATCATGTACTACAACCCGTTGAAGATATTCGTGCTGTTCAGTGGCACCTGTGCCGCGGGCGCCCTGCTCGGTTTCCTGTTGGCACTGATCACCGGGCTCGAGACGCCCTACTATCTCAGCATCGGAAGTATCCTGCTTGGCGTGCTGATGTTCGGAATCGGGCTGATCGCCGAATTACTGCGCCAAATCCTGATCAAGTGACATGTCGCCGCGTCTGAGGCTGGCGCTTTCGGCGGCTCAGTTCCTGCTGGTTACCGCGGCGCTCGGCTCTGCACCCCCGTCGAGCTTTTCCGCCGGTGCCAACATCCGCATGCTGGCGAGTGCACCCCTGGCGAATGAAAGTCAATTTCTTACAAATTCACCAACGAGACCCGCAATGCCATCGAGCAGGCCACGGAACCGTGTTGCAGGGGAAATCACGCGGCGCGCTGAAACCCTCCAGCGCCATGGTGCGCGGCATACGACTGCCGGAGCACGTGGCCGAAACCCTGAGCGAATCCCGGCACGCCATCAATTATCGCATGAGGGTTTTCGTCGGCTACCACACCACCCAGGTGAGATGAGTGAGCGCATCATCTGGCCCCTGGCGCGCTCGTACTGGGGCAAGATCTGGACGCTCACGGCATGGTGTGAACTGCGCCAATCCTTCCGCAATTTCCGGGCCGCAATTTC
>DCWG01000141.1:6731-9343 GCA_002327525.1 Gammaproteobacteria bacterium UBA2168
TTCCGGGCCGCAATTTCCGGGCCGACCGGATCTCGGGACTGCGCACGCTGAATTCCCGATATCCGGACGAACCGGGTAAACGGCTGGAGGACTACCTCAGCGGCCAGCGCGACTGGGAACGTGAGACCTCCACCGCTTCAGTCACCTCGTAGCACACCAGGCTCCTGCAGGCGTGGATCAGAATCCGATTCGCAGCACGCTTTCCGCGACACAGGCAGGCCGTTCCTGACCTTGTATCTCGACGGTCATTTCGTTGACCACCTCCAGCATCTCACGCTTTTGCTCCACACTCTTGATCTTTCCGACCGTGCGGATATTTGAACCCACTGGCACCGGATTGGTGAAGCGCACCCGGTTCCAGCCCAAATTCACGCCTATGGTCATCCCGTCGAGTTGCGGCAGACCCACACCCTCGCCCCCCGGCAGGAAGCTCATGACGGACATGGTGAGCTGACCATGGGCAATGGGCGCGCCGAAAGGGCCGGCTTTCGCGCGCTCGGGATCGACGTGAATCCATTGATGGTCCATCGTCGCGTCGGCAAACGAATTGACGCGATCCTGTGTGATCTCGAACCAGTCCGTTGGTGCGGAAGGAACGCCGATTTTCTCCTCCAGTGCTGCCTGTGCATTTTCCAGTGCGGTATTCGCCATATCCAGTCCTGTCCCTTAGTCTTTTTCGAGCGCAGGATTATGCACCAGGGTTAGCACCCGCGTAACCCAACCTTAAAGGGGGCGGTAGCCCTATCCAACCGCGCTACCCCGAAGCGGGTGTCAGTACGATTCGCTCCGGCACAGAATCTGTGCCGGAGCGCAGGGATGTCGCGGCCGCTCCCGTTTGCACATTCACCTGGTGGACGCAGTCCGGATACACGTCCATCAGCAGGCGTGAATCGACAACCAGCACACCGGTTGGTCGAGCACAGCCATATGTCGGATGTCCGTCGTCGTCTCTCTGAGCGGTTTCCGATAGGTGCTGGAGCGAGTCTTTCTTGAATCGATTCTGATCGAGCTGCAACCACACCAAGGCGAGCGTATCCGGCGAGCCGTTCGTGTAGGTTATGGTTTCCCGTCCTGTGAGCAGTCGTGCCTGCTCATCGAGACACGCCTCGATGCGGTAGTCGGCACGCTGCTGCCAGTACTCGTGACTCGGCGCACCGCTCGCTGTGCGATAGACGTTGGGCGTGGGTAGCAGAGTTCTCAGCTGCCCGAAACCCGCTGCCGCATCGTCCACCTCTTGCACCGAGCATTGACCGGCGCCGAGCGCCAGCGCCAGCGCCAACATCCTGGCACATATCCGCAGCATTCGACTCCGATCCCACTGGCTCGCGTTCGATTCGCGTTATACCACACGCTTCCCTCAGTCCGGCAGCACCTCCACCAGGGTGCTCGGCCACCAACCATAGCGCACGGCACGAACGGACACCCGTTCTCCCGGGATGAGCGGAAACGGGCGCACATACAAGCGCCATCTCTGCTCGCCGATCCGATAGCCAATCGAGGCACCGACACCGGAATGGGCGTAAACGTACCGCGCCTCCACACTGACGACGGGTTCCGGAGTCGTCCTCACCTCTCCCTCGTCGGTCAGGCTCGCGCGCAGCCTCGCTTCCGGCATATCGCTCGTATCTCCCACCGCATTCCGCCAGCGTTCCAGTTCCGCAAACAGGCGCTCCCGCACTCCGCTATAGGCGGGATCAGTCGCGAGATTGCGCAGTTCATTCGGATCACGGTCCAGATCGTACAGTTGCTCGACACCCGGCGGGCGAAACCAGCGCACCTGATCTTCATCGAGTTCACCGCGCTCGTACGCCGAGCGCATGGCGCGCACCATGTCGAGATTGTCTCGGTACTCCAGTACGTGTCCACCCGGTACCCGCGGATACCAGCTGCGGATGAACTTGAAACGCGCATCGCGCACGGCACGCTGTCGATCGCCGACCTCGTCGATCCGGTCCCTCGCGGCGTGCACGTAGCCCCGGGCGGCACCAAACAGATTCTGGCCGTGCAGATAGTCGGGCGCGGGCACCCCCGCGAGTTCGAGTAGTGTGGGCGCCAGGTCCACAAAGCTGACCAGCCGTTCGTCCACACTGCCCGGCGCACGCCAATCGCGCGCGATTCGCGCCTTCAATGCATCCGGTACGTACAGGACCATCGGCACGTGAATGCCCGAATCGTACAGCTCGCGTTTCGCACGCGGCAGCCCATCGCCATGATCAGTGGTCCAGATGACGATGGTGTTCTGGTGCAGGCGATCCTCACGCAGGCGAGCGAGGATTCTGCCGACACGTGTGTCCATCGCGGCGATGTTGTCGTAGTGACGCGCCAGATCGCGTCTCACTTCGGGCAAATCGGGATAGTACGACGGTAGTTTCACGTCCCCCGGCCGCGTAACGGGTTGCGACACCAGCCCGGCCAGCGCGCGCATGCGCTGGCTCGCCAGGTGACTCACACTGTGCGGCACGCCTCCCGGGCGCATCACGCCGCTCTCATGGGTCTCGAGAAAATTGATCAGCCCGAAAAACGGCTGGCCGGGATCACGTCCGCGCCAGTGGGCATCCCGGCCCTCGGCATCCCAGATGGAGAAAGGCCCGCTGCCCGCGCGGATGCCGCTG
>DCWG01000085.1 GCA_002327525.1 Gammaproteobacteria bacterium UBA2168
GACAAGATGCAGGGGAAAGGTCACCGAAACTCATGACAAAGAGTGTGTGTCCCGAAACTCAACCCCGAAACTCATGACAAAGAGTGTGTGTCCCGAAACTCAACCCCGAAACTCAACCCGAAACTCACCGAAACTCAGAAACTCAAACCGAAACTCAACCCTGCGCGTCGCAGCGGCTCAATACACGACTTTCGCCACCAACATACCCTGTTCTTCCGCGACCATCAGCCGCGACATACATGGCATGCAGTAAACCCGGTCGCCCACCCGCAATTCACGCGAGGATCGGACCACAATCATACATACGGGACAGAGAACTTCGTTGGGAGCCAGAGTGTCGCCTTCCCCCTGCCATTTTCGATAGAACTTGCGGTATTTACGGGGAATTTCATTGAAGCCCGTTTCCGCGAGTTCGAAACGCCGACGTATTTCCGGAGAACGTTCCTGTTCCTGCGACTCGTCCGCACCCAACAGGGGATCGTTCACGGCGTGAATCCCAGCCTTTCTATCGTCGCCAGATAGTTGGTCGAAATGGCGGGTTCACCCTCTTCCAGCAAACCCAGTTCTTCGATGATCTCGTTGAAGGTCGACATCACCAGCGGGTTCAACTCCCTAGCGATCTGATCGAGCCGGGTGCGCGCATGGGGCGCGTGCATGAGCTTCCTGCCGAGATTATTCTCGCCAAATCCCATGTGACGCCGTTCGTCTTTCACCACACCGGTCAATATGGCACAGGTTATGGGATCGGTATCGGCGGCGTGTGCCTGGAACACCGTGAACTCCATCGCCTCGAGTATGACGTTCTGCACGAACACCGAGGCCTCCCAGTCTTTCTGATCAACGTACTCCAGCAGCCGATCTCTGAGCCTCACGAGATTGCGATTGACCCGGCTGTCGATTTCCCGCCACGGATCCTCTACCCCGAGCGTTTTCAGGCGGTGAATAAAAACCTCCAGGTGCCGTCCTTCGTCTACCACCTGAGTGGAAAGGAAGATGGCTGCCTCGGGGCTCGGGGCGAACCGGATCATGCCGCTGGAAGCCTCCAACGCGGCCTGCTCCGCAACACAATAGTTGCATAGAGTCGTGGTCAGAAAGTTCAACTCTTCGTCAGAAAACGCCTGTTCCGACAAACCGGGGTCGAACCCAAAGCTCGTCCCGCCAAGGTAGCCTTCCACTGCTTCGAGCCAGAACTGAAAGGAATGCACCTCGGCGAGAAAGTCCTCCTGACTCAAGTCATGCGGTTCGACGATATCGGACATGCGCCAACTGAACTTCGGGCTATTGGGAAATAGTCAGCCGATGCTCAAGCGGCGGGTGGCAGATATTCGAGTCCAATGCGCGCCAGGCGCGTTTTGAATTCTCCCAGCACCGTGTTGGTCAGCACCGCCTGCATCTCCTCGGAGTCCGCTTTGGCCAGGTCCACTCCCTGATACATTGCCGGTCCCGCATCGGGGTCGGCATTCTGGTGCACATCTTCCACGAGTGCTTCATTTTCCTGAAAGGAGTCCGAGAACGTGCGCAACATATGATGCGTCATTTCCTGCTGCATCTTCTGGATGTCGGACTTGCGCTCCGGGTTGGCTTCGATCAACGAACCGATCCGGTTTTCGCCAAAGCCCACATGCCGTCGTTCGTCGGCAATGGTCCCCGCCAGAGTATGAGCAAACTTCGGATTTATCTCCTTGCTGCTCGCATGTATCATCTCAAACACACTGAACGCCATGCCTTCCAGCACTATGTTCTGACCGACGACGCCTGCCACGAAATCGCGCTTGTCCACTTTCTCAAGTAGCACCTCGGCGAACTTAACGAGGTTGGGATTGGCAAAGTTGGCGAGCGTGGATTCCAGATCTTCCTTCTTCACGCCCAGGTCGTACAGGCGCTGGGTGAAGATCTCCACGTGGCGAGCCTCGTCGAGGGTCTGGGTGGCCAGAAAGATCTTGCTGGGATCATCGGGTGCACAGTTGATCAGTCCGGACGATGCCGCCAGCGCGGCGCGCTCGCCGACGACCAGTTGTACGGTGGTACGCGTCGCTTCCTCCAGGAAATCGTCATTTTCGAGTATGGACTCGGGTTCCTTTTCACCAGCCAGATGACCATACTCGGTCTCTTCAAGATAACCTTGAGGACAGGATTCCAACCAGCTCTGAATTGAAAACGCGGATAGAAAATCGGCCATCGATATCTCCTTTTGTTGACTGTAAGTCTGACGATCAGTTCGCCGACTCGTACGTAGTGGACCATAGTCACCGCGCCTCCCGCATCGATTGATCGAGATCAATTCGGTCACAACCATCACCGACCAGAATTTCCAAGGCTTTCACAACAGGATCATGCCAACGGTCTTCTACATGTACCCCTGGCGTACAACTTCGGCTCCACACTGTGCGCGGTGCGCAGACGGCCTCCACGCTCACGGCAATCGAAGACATCTGGGACGAGTTGATACAAGACCATCCCATCCAAACCGAATTCCTCGACGATACGTTTGCAGAGACCTTCGAGGCGTTCCAGGTCATGACGTCGGTGCTCACCAGCTTTGCGTTCGTCGCACTCGCATTCAGCCTGATCGGGTTGTTTGGGCTGGCCGCATTCATGGCTGAAACACACACCAAGGAGATCGGTGTGCGCAAGGTGATGGGTGCCAGCCAGTGGCAGATAGCACGCCTGCTGATCTGGCAGTTCTCCCGGCCGGTGATCTAGGCATTGCTCTTCGCAACGCCGCTGGCCTGGTTTGCAGCCAACACCTATCTTCAGTTCTTCGTAGAACGTATCGTTCTGATAGAAGGCATCGTGGTTCTCGCAAGTGTGGTCGCCATCGTTTTCGCGCGGGTCATCGTCGCTGTGCACGCCGTGCGCATTGCGTGCGCCAACCCCATTCTGGCCCTGCACTACGAATAACATCGTTCCCCCTACAGGTGATTCAGGCATTGCCGCTTGAGCGCAGGTTCTTTAATTAGCCGGCAGTCCGGGTACACTCACCGCACAGGTAGGGGAACGAATGTCTGAAAACAACTCTGAGACCGACTTAAATCGACAAAGCGATACCGACCGCCACCAGGCGTACTGGCGCGCCAACCTGAGGCTCGCGGCCGTTCTGCTCGTCATCTGGTTCACCGTCTCATTCGGCTTCGGCATACTCCTGGTGGAGGAGTTGAACCAGTTTGCCTTCTTTGGTTTCAAGCTCGGTTTCTGGTGGGCCCAGCAGGGTGCAATCTACGTCTTCATCGTGCTGATTTTCATCTACGCCTGGCGCATGAAGAAGATCGACCATCGGCACAGCGTGGACGACGACGAGGAATCTGGCTGATGGCTGGCAACGACTGCCATCGTCGGGCGAGGTGAGTACGTAATGGACGTACAGCTACTCACCTACCTGTTCGTGGGCTCGAGCTTCGCGCTGTATATCGGTATTGCTATCTGGTCACGCGCCTCGTCCACGGACGACTTCTACGTCGCCGGTGGCGGGGTTCATCCGGTCGCCAACGGCATGGCCACCGCCGCCGACTGGATGAGTGCCGCCTCGTTCATCTCCATGGCCGGCATCATCGCCTTCATGGGTTACGACGGCACCGTCTACCTCATGGGCTGGACTGGCGGCTACGTACTGCTGGCTCTCCTGCTGGCGCCGTATCTGCGCAAGTTCGGCGAGTACACGGTGCCGGATTTCATAGGCACCCGTTACTACTCCAACGCCGCGCGCGCAGTGGCCGTGATTTGCCTCATCGTGGTGTCGTTCACCTACGTCGCCGGGCAGATGCGCGGAGTCGGTATCGTGTTCAGCCAGTTTCTGAATGTGCCTATTTTCTGGGGCGTGATCATCGGCATGGCGGTGGTGTTCTTCTACGCGGTACTCGGCGGCATGAAGGGCATCACATACACGCAGGTCGCCCAGTATTGCGTACTGATTTTCGCCTACCTGGTACCGGCCATCTTCATCTCTCTGTTGATCACCGGCGTGCCCATCCCGCAGTTGGGTCTCGGCGCGGACGTGGTGGACGGCAGCGGCCTGAGCGTGCTCGAGAAACTCGACCGCGCCATGGTGGATCTCGGTTTCGGCCCCTACACGGATGGCACAAAAGAAACCATCGACGTGTTCGCCATCACCATGGCGCTCATGATCGGCACCGCCGGATTGCCCCACGTACTGGTACGTTTTTTCACCGTACCGAAGGTTTCCGATGCGAGGATCTCGGCGGGATATGCGCTGCTGTTCATTGCATTGCTCTACACGACTGCCCCGGCGGTAGGCGCATTCGCCCGGCTCAATTTCATCGAGACCGTGCACGACACACCGTACGCGGAGGTGGACGACTGGTTTCGAAACTGGGAAGACATTGGCCTCATCGGTTGGGTCGACAAGAACCACGATGGCGCCATCCAGTACGCACCCGGGGCTGCGTTTGAAGGTCCGCCAGTATTCGATGAGGTGGCTCGCACCGAAGCCGGTGCCCGCAAGGTGATCAATCCGATTCTTCACTCCGACAATGAAGTCTACGTCGACCGGGATATCATGGTGTTGGCAAACCCCGAGATTGCGGCGCTGCCCGGCTGGGTGATCGCGCTGGTCGCCGCAGGCGGGCTCGCCGCCGCCCTGTCCACTGCCGCGGGCTTGCTGCTGGTTATCTCCACCTCGGTGTCACACGATCTGCTGAAGAAGACCCTGGCGCGCGGTATCAGCGACCGTCAGGAGCTGATGTACGCACGTATCGCGGCCGCCACCGCAATCGGCATCGCCGGTTATCTGGGGATCAACCCGGTCGGCTTCGTCGCGCAGGTGGTGGCATTTGCATTTGGACTGGCCGCGGCATCCCTGTTTCCGGCAATACTCCTCGGTATTTTCAGCAAATCGACGACACGCGAAGGGGCCATCGCCGGTATGCTGGCCGGACTGGTGTTCACCTTCAGCTATATCGTGTATTTCAAGTTCGTGGCACCCGAAAACAACGTTTCGGAATTCTGGTTGTTCGGCATCTCGCCGGAAGGCATTGGCATGATCGGCGCAATCATCAACTTCGCGGCAGCAGCCATCTTCAGCGCTTTGAGCAAGCCAGTACCCGAACACGTACGCCGTCTAGTCGACCAGATCAGAATTCCGGCCGGTGTGGAACGTCCGCACGATCATCCATAAGAAACGGATAGAGGAAACACATGGCCTACATCGACACACTGAAGGATTTCGCCGGTCGCGATGTGGGCACATCAAACTGGATTCTCGTCGATCAGGAGAAGATCGACGCTCACGCACGCACCACCGGCGACGGCACATGGGTCCACACAGACCCCGAGCGCGCCGCAAACGAAACCCCTTTCGGCCACACCATCGTCCAGGAGTTCCTGCTGGTGTCCTTTCTGACCGAGATGGCACAGTCGTTGACCTTGCCGATGGACGGCGTCGCCTATCCGCTCAACTACGGCTTCGACCGGCTGCGTATGATCCAACCAGTCCCTGTCGATTCCAGGGTGCGTGGGCACTTCGAATTGAAGAAAGTAGAACCCAAGGGGCACCACGGAGTGCTCATCTACCTGGATGCCTCACTCGAACTCGAGGGCGACGATGTAGCCCCCGCCCTGGTGGCCGAGTGGCTGGTGTATTTCAGACTGGCGGACTGACGCCCGCCGGCTGATTTCCATCCACCTCAAGAGGCGATGGGCAGCACCAACACTTCCGTGCCGATCTCGTCGATCACCTTACGCGCCATCTTCGCGATTACCTTTTCCCGCGTACCGACCGCGGCAGTCACCTGATTGCGCGTCAGACCGCAGCGATCGGCAAACCGGTGGCGTCTTGCGCGCTACCCGCATGCCCCTTGTAAATATGTGCGGCAGATTTGCCATTGACACAGCAGTACACGTGTAGAACCGCATCGATTAAACGATGCTCCTTATAGGCACGTACCACTTCTTCACCCGATTCCAAAGCGACCTGTTGCATGCAGGCGGGATCGAGTACGAAAAAATTCTGGTTGCCGCTTCTGGTTTCCTAACTAATTGATTTATCAGGGATAATCGTACTCGTGGGGCGCATGCGGACCATGGTTACTTGCGCGTAGACAGCTAGCGGTAGAGCACGGTCGAACGGCCGATCATTTCTCAATTCCGACGCCGCAGCGAGCCCTTTCAATTGGCCTCACCACCGCCTCACTCTGAACGACACGTTAGGCGGCCCAACCTGCTATTGCGTTTTCTCAAACGCAGATAGGACAGCTTGCGGTGATAGCAACGGACGATGCCGCAGCCTGCGGAGCTTGTTACCGGGATCGATACTTCGCCTTCGCTTCGCGCCGCCGTGCGTGCAGTACGGGCTCCGTGTACCCGTTCGGCTGTGCCAGCCCCTGGAAAACGAGATCGCAGGCCGCCTGAAACGCGACGCTGTCATCGAAATCGGGTGCCATGTTGCGGTATTCAGCGTCATCCACGTTCTGTGTATCCACCACCCCAGCCATGCGCTTCATGGTCTCCATCACCTGCTCCCGAGAACAGATACCGTGATGCAGCCAATTCGCAATGTGCTGACTCGAGATACGCAGCGTAGCGCGGTCTTCCATCAGCCCCACATCGCTGATGTCTGGCACCTTGGAACAGCCGACTCCGTGGTCGATCCAGCGTACCACGTAACCGAGTATTCCCTGTGCGTTGTTGTCGAGTTCGGCCTGCACTTCGTCAGCCGACAGGTTTTCGCCCGCCAGCAGGGGAATACGAAGAATCTCATCCACACTCGCCGGTGGGCGCTTCTCCAGTTCCACCTGCCTGGCCGCCACACTCACCCGATGGTAGTGCATCGCGTGCAGGCTCGCCGCCGTCGGCGAAGGCACCCAGGCTGTGTTGGCGCCCGCCCGAGGATGTCCGATCTTGGCCTCCATCATCTCGGCCATTTCGTCGGGCTTCGGCCACATACCCTTACCGATCTGGGCGACACCGCGAAATCCGGTGGCGAGCCCCACGTCCACGTTGGAGTCTTCGTAGGCGACGATCCACGGCTGAGCTTTGATCACTTCCTTGCGCTTGAAGGCACCGGCTTGCATGGATGTATGAATCTCGTCGCCGGTACGATCCAGAAATCCAGTGTTGATGAACACGATACGATCCCGTGCCGCATGGATACAGGCCTTGAGATTCACCGAAGTTCGCCGCTCCTCGTCCATCACACCGACCTTGAGCGTGTTCTTCGGCAGGCCCAGCACCTGCTCGATGCGAGCGAACAGCTTCACGGTCAGGGCCACTTCCTCCGGTCCGTGCATTTTCGGTTTCACGATGTACACGCTGCCGGTTCGCGAATTGCAAAACATGCCATTGCGCTGAAGATCGTGCATCGCGGCGATAGAGGTCATCATCGCATCCATGAAACCCTCTGGGGTTTCGTTGCCGTCGGCATCGAGGATAGCATCGGTGGTCATCAGGTGACCGACGTTACGCACCAGCATCAGACTACGCCCGCACAGCGTCAGCGGTTCACCGTTCTTGTCAGTGTATTCGCGGTCCGGATTCAAGCGCCGGGTGATGGTTCGACCTTCCTTTTCCATCACCTGCGCGAGGTCACCCTTCATGAGACCGAGCCAGTTGGCGTACACCTCGCACTTGTCCTCGGCATCCACCGCGGCCACCGAGTCCTCACAATCCTGGATGGTCGTGATGGCTGACTCGAGCACGACGTCCTTCACACCGGCCGGGTGCACGGCGCCCACGTTGTGCTCGCGATCGATCTGAATGTCGATGTGCAATCCGTTGTGTTTGAGCAGTATCGAGCGCGGATGTTCTTCATCCACGAAGCCCTCGAACTGATCGGGATCGACGAGCCCCGTGCTGTTGCCATCGTCAAGGAGTGCACGCAGGCTCCTTTGCGCCCCCTCACCGATGGCGTATGCGATGACCTGCGCGTGGCTGGCGCCCTCGAGGGGCACGCAGGTATCGAGGAACGCCG
>DCWG01000031.1 GCA_002327525.1 Gammaproteobacteria bacterium UBA2168
TATCCAACAAAAGCTCCGTGAGGTGCACGACGAAGCGCCCGGCTTCTGCGCCGTTGATGGCGCGGTGATCATAGCTCAGTGACAGGGGCAGCGTCTTACGGGTTGCGAATTCCGTGCCATCCCACATGGGCCGCGTCGCGAGGCGTGCCACGCCGAGAATGGCAACCTCCGGAGCGTTGACGATGGGCGTGAATCCCGTGCCGCCTATCGCACCAAGGCTTGAGACGGTGAAGGTGCCCCCTTGCAGCTCGGCCATGTCCAGTTTGCCTTCACGGGCACGATCCGCCAGATCGACGATTTCCTCCGAGAGATCCCACACGCCCTTCTTGTCCGCCTCGCGCACCACAGGCACCAGCAATCCATCCGGTGTGTCCACCGCCATGCCGATGTTGTAGTAGCGCTTGAGTATGAACCCCGATGCATCGGCGTTGAGCGATGCATTGAAGGTGGGGAATTCCTTCAGCGCGTAGCAGCAGGCCTTGATGATGAACGCGAGCGGAGTGATCTTCGCTCCACGGTTCTGCGCCTCCGTTTTCAGCGACTGACGAAATGCCTCCAGTTCCGTCACGTCCGCCTCATCGTGTTGCGTTACATGGGCCACGTTGAGCCAGCTGCGGTGCAGATTGGCCGCGCCAGCCTTTCGTACCCTCGACATGGGCAGCTCTTCCACGGGGCCGAATTTGGCAAAGTCCACGACCGGAATGGCTGGAATGCCGCCACCCGCAGTACTTTCGCTGGAGGATTCCGCACCGCCGGACATACGTTCTTTCACAAACGCCTTGACGTCGTCCTTGACGATACGTCCCCGGCCGCCGCTGCCCGCTACTTCCGATAGCCTCACTCCCAGTTCACGTGCCAGCCGACGTGTGGCAGGACCGGCATAAACCCGTGACGACGGCCCGGTGTCCCGTACCGGAGCATGCACTGGGGGTTGCGTTTCTGCCGACAGTGCTTCACCCATAGACACCAGCATCTCAGCCGGACGTGGCTCCTGTACCCCCGCCGTTTCGGTTGCCAACTCGGTGGCAACCGCCGTACCGGACGCCACACGCAGCGTCGCCAACAAGGTACCCTCATCCACTTCGTCGCCTTCCTTGACGTGCAGGGCCAGCACCTCTCCGGAGCTGCCGGCGGGGATCTCCATGGACGCTTTGTCCGACTCGACGACGACGATTAAATCGTCGGGCTCGACCCGCGTGCCCGCCTGCACGCCCACCTCGATTACCACCACATCCTTTGCGTCACCAATGTCCGGTACCGATACGCTAACTTCCGTTTCACCACCACGATTCACCACCGGCTTGCGAGTGTCGGGCGCAGGTTGTACAGAGTCAACGCGCTTACCCCGTTTCGGGACTGGCTTCGCCGCCTCGGAATCCACGGCGCCTCTGCCGATGTCGATACGGGCAATGGGCGCTCCTTCCGCCACCTCGTCGCCAATTGCGACGAGCAGCGTCTCGATGGTGCCAGCAATCCCTGCGGGCACTTCCATGGAGGCTTTGTCGGACTCGATGACCACAATGGCATCCTCTTCGCCCACGACATCTCCCGCTTGCACGCACAGTTCGATGACCTGCACCTCTTCCGCGTCGCCGATATTTGGAATTCGTATCTCAGTGCTCATGAGGTTCAAACCGTTCGCGGATTGGTTTTCTCGGCATCGATGCCGAGCTTGTCGCGCGCTGCGCGTACCTTGTCCGCAGCCAGCTGTTGTGCGGAGGCCAGACTCGACAGGGCCGCTAGCGTGACAAAGCGTCGATCCACTTCGAAGAAGTGTCTGAGCGCGCTGCGTGTATCACTGCGTCCGAAGCCGTCCGTGCCCAGAATGTGACACGGTGCCCCAATGTAGGCCCGCAACGGTTCGGCCAGACTCTTCAGATAGTCACTGGCAATGACCACGGGCGCCTCGCCGGTGAGCAGCTTCCCAACGTGGCTCTCGCGGGGGGCCTCTTCCGGGTGCAGCAGATTCCATCTCGCGACATCGGCGCCATTGCGAGCCAACTCGACGAAGCTGGTGACACTGTAGACCTCTGCACTGACCCCATAATCCGACTCGAGCATCTCCGCCGCCGCTTCGACTTCCCTCAAGATCGTACCGCTGCCGAGCAATCTCACCGTCGGACCCGAACCATTGCCATCGCGCAGGCGGTAAATGCCCCGTAGTATGTCTTGCGCCACTCCTTCCGGCATCGCTGGCTGCGGATAGCTCTCGTTCATCACTGTGACGTAGAAGAAGACATTCTCCTTCTCCGCCACCATACGCCTGAGACCATCCTGAATGATCACAGCCAGTTCGTACGCGTAGCATGGGTCGTAGCTCACACAGTTGGGGATGGCACCAGCCAGGACATGCGAATGCCCGTCTTGATGCTGTAACCCCTCACCATTCAGAGTGGTGCGCCCAGACGTCCCTCCCAACAGAAAGCCGCGCGCCTGCATATCGCCCGCAGCCCAGGCCAGATCGCCAATGCGCTGAAACCCGAACATCGAGTAGTAGATGTAAAACGGGATCAGCGTATAGCGGTGGGTGCTGTAGGAAGTGGCCGCGGCAATCCAACCCGACATGGCCCCGGCCTCGTTGATCCCCTCCTCCAGCACCTGGCCATCCCGGGACTCCCGATAGGCGGCGATCTCTTCCGAATCTTCCGGCTCGTAGAGTTGCCCCTCGGACGAATAGATACCGAGCCGGTGAAACATGCCCTCCATGCCGAACGTGCGGGCCTCGTCCGGCACTATGGGCACGATACGATCACCAAGGCCCTTGTCGCGCACCAAGGCGGCCAGTATGCGCACGAACGCCATGGTCGTAGAGTTGGCGCGCTCCCCCGTACCCTTGAGCTGCGTTTCGAAGTATTCGAGCGGCGGCACCCCGATGGTTTCATCGGCCACCAGCCGTTGCGGGATGGAGCCTCCCAGCCGCTCTCGCTGTCTGCACATGTAGACCAGTTCAGGAGAATCTTCCTTTGGCCGGTAGTAGGGCACGTCCCCGAGTTCAGAGTCGGAAAGGGGGATATCGAAGCGATCGCGAAAGTGTTTCAACTCATCGAAATTGAGTTTCTTGACAGAATGCGTGTCGTTCTCCGACTCCCCCGCATCACCCATCCCGTAGCCCTTGACCGTTTTCGCCAGAATCACCGTGGGCTCCCCCGAGTGATTGACGGCACGATGATAGGCCGCGTAGATCTTGAACGGATCGTGACCGCCGCGATTCAATCTGTAGATGTCCTCATCACTCAGGTGCGACACCATCTCCAACAGTTCAGGGTAGGTACCGAAAAACGTCTCGCGTACGTAGGCACCGCCCTTCGCCTTGAAGTTCTGGTACTCGCCGTCCACCGTCTCGTTCATGCGCTGTTGCATGAGGCCGTGGGCATCCCGCGCGAACAGCGGATCCCACAATCTTCCCCACACCACCTTGATGACGTTCCAGCCCGCTCCGCGAAAGTAGCCTTCCAATTCCTGAATGATTTTGCCGTTCCCCCTGACGGGACCATCCAAACGCTGCAGATTGCAGTTGACCACGAAGATCAGGTTATCGAGTTTCTCCCGCCCCGCGAGTGCCAGGGCTCCCAACGACTCGGGTTCGTCACACTCTCCATCACCGAGAAAGGCCCACACCTTACGGTCACCCATCGGTACC
Organism: Gammaproteobacteria bacterium UBA2168; assembly: GCA_002327525.1. GTDB lineage: Bacteria > Pseudomonadota > Gammaproteobacteria > Pseudomonadales > Azotimanducaceae > JASLQO01. The sequence continues at coordinate 3,641 of DCWG01000031.1, forward strand.
AGATCCCGGGCGTCGAGGTATTTCATGACATGCGCCTGATAGATCGCCTGCAGCGGTCCGAGACCCATACTCACGGTGGGAAACTGCCAGTAGTTGGGCATCAGCCAGGGGTGCGGGTATGAGGACAAACCCTCACCACCCACTTCTCGGCGAAAATTATCGAGGTCCTCCTCGCTCAACCGCCCCTCGAGAAAAGAGCGCGCATACACGCCGGGTGCGGAGTGCCCCTGAAAATAGATCAGATCGCCCGTTGGATTACCTGCATCGTCTCTGCCAGGCCCGCGGAAAAAATAGTTGAAACCCACGTCATACAGGGTTGCCGACGAGGCGAAGCTCGATATGTGTCCGCCGAGGTCAGCCTCCTGACGATTGGCCCTCACCACCATGGCGAGCGCATTCCAGCGGATGAGCGAGCGGATTCGCCGCTCCATGAACAGATCCCCCGGCATGAAGGCTTCCTGACTCGACGGAATGGTGTTGCGATAAGGCGTCGTGATCGTGTAAGGCAAGCGCGCGCCGGTCCTTGTCATTCGTGCCGACAAGCGCTCAAGCAGGAAGTTGGCCCTGTCCACACCCGTATTTTCCAGTACGTACTCGAGCGAATCGAGCCACTCCCTGGTCTCCTGCGGATCCTCATCCTTGCGATCTCTCGAATACGCCATGCTGACTGCTCCTTCATTCCTGACAGGATGCTGTCCCGCCTGTACCACCGCCGCTCGACCAGCACAGCCGGGCTGCGCCTCGCACCCCACTGGCATCGCCCCAGCGAGGCCGCACGACCGGTGTCCGGCATCGTCCGGCGAACACGTGTTGCTCCATCAGCGGAACGATCTCGGCGTAGATCCTGTCTACATTGGAAATACCTCCCCCCAACACGATGATATGCGGGTCCACGATGTTGACCACCTGTGATAGCGCCCCCGCTAGCATATGCATGTACACATCGAGCGTCTCGTGCGCCTCGGTGCTGCCACATCGGGCAATATGTTTCGCAGACACATCCTCGCCCCACAGTTCCCTGTGTGTGGCCGCCAGTCCGGGACCGCTGAGAAACATCTCGACACAATCCACTTTCCCACAGTAGCAGCGTCGCGACTTCAGCGAGGTATCGGGTCCGCTGTTACCAGAGCGCCCACCTTTGCGCAAACGCATCGGCAACGGTGTGTGTCCCCACTCTCCGCTTAGTGCATTGGGCCCACGATGCAGCAGACCGTCAAATACGATCCCACCCCCGACGCCGGAACCCAGGATGACGCCGAACACGCTGGCGTAACCCGCACCGGCCCCATCCCGGGCTTCCGACAGGACGAAACAGTCAGCGTCGTTGGCGAGCTTTATCGAACGCGCCAGTCGCACTTCGAGATCGCGCTTGAGCGGGCGCCCGTTGAGCCACACAGAGTTGCAGTTCTGCATGACCTCGCTTGCCGGACGCATGCTGCCCGGAGTGCCGATGCCAACCTCCAGCCGCTCACCTTTGCCATGCTCGCGCTCGAGGCTCTCCACCAAACCGGCAATAGCCTCAATGGTGTCTCGATAACGACCGCGCGGTGTATCGATGCGCAACTGGTCACGCACCGTGCCATTCCCATCCAATAGCACCCCGGCGATCTTGGTACCACCGAGATCGATGCCGATGGTGCTCTTCACGTGAACTTCAACGCCCGCGGCCAGTCGAACGCCGGTCCGGGATCGGTTTTGCGTCCCGGCGCCACTTCCTGATGTCCGACCACCGCGTCAGGTGACAGGCGGGGGTATTTCTTGAACAGGGCCGCGAGCACGGCACCAAGACGGCGATACTGCGCGCGGGTGTATGGTCGCTCATCCGTCCCTTCAAGTTCGATGCCAATGGAAAAATCGTTGCAGTTGCTTCTGCCCCGCCAACGGGAAACACCCGCATGCCACGCACGCTGATCCAGCGCCACGAACTGAGTGCATCTCCCACGACGATCGATATACAGGTGCGCCGACACAGGTACGCTGGCCAAACTGTCATAGCTTGGGTGTTTAGAGATATCGAGACGATTCAGAAACAGCGCTTCCACATCGCTGCCGCCGAATTCACCCGGCGGCAGCGAGACATTGTGCACGACGACCAGCCCGATGTCCCGCCGATCGGGCCGTGGATCGCAGTTCGGCGAAGGCTTACGCTGGATTCGCGAGAACCAATGGTGTTTATCAACTCTCACCCGACTCGCTCGTGATTCGCATCTCCAATGGAGCTATGCAGTAAAATCATCGTCGCATGAATGGACGAGAACCGACAAATTGACTCAATCCCCGATCAGTGCCTGTGTGACCGACGATCCCGCCGCTCTTGAGGAGGCCATCCGCGCCAACGTGCGTGCGGCCATCGAGGAGGACATCGGTAGTGGTGACATCAGCGCCGCATTGATCGCACAGGAGACGGGCGCGCGGGCCACCATCATCACACGCGAAGCAGGCGTGTTCTGCGGCCGCGCATGGGGAGATGAGGTTTGCCGGCAGGTGGACCGCTCCATCGAAGTTGCGTGGCAGGTCGACGATGGCGATCGGGTCGGCCGGGAACAGGTGCTGGTCGTGCTCGAAGGCCCCGCGCGTTCGTTGCTGAGCGCTGAACGCACCTTGCTCAATTTCCTGCAGTTTCTCAGTGGTACCGCCACCGCCACCGCCACCATGGTGAATCGCATCGCCGATACCAATACACGACTGCTGGATACCCGCAAGACGGTTCCGGGATTGCGCATCGCACAGAAGTACGCGGTGCTCTGCGGCGGCGGCCACAATCACCGTATCGGCCTCTATGACGCATATCTGATCAAGGAGAATCACATCGCTGCCGCGGGGTCCATCTCGGCCGCCGTGCACCGTGCCCGACAACTGAATCCGGGCAAGCCGGTAGAGGTGGAGGTGGAAAACCGCAGGGAGCTCGCCGAGGCCATCACTGCCGGGGCGGACATCGCCATGCTCGACAACTTTTCACTGGAAGAGACATCTCTTGCGGTGAATCAGGCACAGGGCGTCATCGCGCTGGAGGCCTCCGGCGGAATAGATGAGAACTCCGTCACCGAAATCGCAACCACGGGTGTGAACTA
>DCWG01000033.1 GCA_002327525.1 Gammaproteobacteria bacterium UBA2168
GACTGGGCGACCCTCAATCCGCGCGCGGCCATGTACTCGAAAGAGAAACACCCATTCGGCGGACCCATCACCGTTCAGCAGGTTGAGGAGTCACGCCTGATCGCGTGGCCGATGACCATCCTGCACTGCTGTATGGTCACTGACCATGGCGGTGCGGTGCTCGTGGTGAGTCCGCGCGTTGCGGCGGGGCTCGGTACGAGACCCGTATGGATTGCCGGTGCGGGTGAGAGCATGGGCCATTCCAATATGCTGGAAATGGATGATTTCACCGAAACTTCGGCTTCCCGCTCCGCTGAGGCAGCCTACACTATGGCCGGGATGGGTCCCTGCGACATGGAGATGGCGCTGGTGTACGACTCGTTCACGATTACCGCCGCCATCACCGTCGAGATGTTGGGGCTCGCGCCCCGCGGCGAGGGCCACGAGTTGTGGAAGGATGGCCGCGCGGCTCCGGGCGGCAGCTTTCCCATCAATACCAATGGCGGTGGCCTGTCCTTCAACCACAGCGGCATGTATGGCATGCCGCTGCTGGTCGAGGCGTACCGGCAGTTGTCCGGTACGGCGGAGGACGGCATTCATGGCGATCCGGGCAAACAGACCAGTGCGCGCACCTGTGTGGTCAATGGAACGGGCGGTAGTCTGTCCACCACCGGCACACTGGTACTTATGGCCGACGATTAGCCTACCGTATGTGACCCGAACGAAATGTGAGCATGCTCGCAAAGCGCCGGGTATGGGACGAGCCGAAGGCGTTCTGGGCGTGTAGATATCGCTGCGTCGGGGTTGGCAGCCGATGCGACAGCCGCGGTTCGCGGGTGAATCGCGGCTCGAGCGGTTGTCGTGGAACACGCGGCGTTGTAGATCCGGAAGATCGCGGCTGCAGGAGCCCATGGAATAATTAGTCAGAAATTCCTTAACTATTTCAACGGGTTAACTGCTGTTCTTCAGCCTGGGGGTCGCAGTTTGTAGATTGCGCGCAGCCGGGTGCTCATCACCGCGCCGCCGGTATCGCGCACATAGGCATCCACCATCACGTCGACGAATTGATGGCCGCGTTTATCGAAGAGATCCTCAATGGCACATTCCACTAACAGGTCTGTGTCTCTCTCGACGGCAGCGTAATACTGGGAATCGGTTTGTATGTGCACCCACGGGTTCATATAGGTATTGCCAGCCAGTACCCAATTTGTGAGCCCCAACATGAACGCCGTGTTGGCAAGTCCCTCGCCGTCGAAGCGGTGCACGGGCGCCATGGCGCCCGGGTCCGCGACGTATGCGGACATGTTGTGCTCAGCACTCCATCGTGCTGGTAGCGCGTGCATGCCCTCGCGGGCCATGCGTTCGAGTACGTCGTGACTCACCGGCGGTATGTCCTGATTACGTTTCATTACCGGATCGCCGCGCATGACGGGGGGCTCCGGTATCTCGTCGTTCAGACGGATCACACCGGTGGCGCAGTGAGTGCCTTCCTGATCCACCAGCGTGGCGCGATACGACGAGTCGGTGACATCGGTGAGCGTCACGTCGAATGGGTAGCCATCGTAAAGAGGGCGATTGACCTCGATGTGCGCCATGCCGCGTGACAGCCAGTCCCTGCCCCAGGCGCGTGCGGCCGGGTGCACGAGGTAGGAGGATACCGTGACGCCGGGCACCAGAGCGCCCTTGAAGCCATAGGCTTGCGCCATTTCATCGGAGTGGATCTGGTTGCTCGATTCGGTTGCCTGGTTGAAGGCAGTGGCGTGCCAGTCTTGCGCAATTCTCATGTGTGTCGTTGTGCTTCGTATGTTTAGCGGCTATCGCGCTTTTGCGGCAGCGACCATCTCGCGTACGTCTCTCAAGAGCGCCCTGGCATCGAATACCGTGCCGTTGCGGATGGTGTAGCTGATGCCGCCCACACGCTCCAGTTTCGACGATTCGCGATTCAGTTTCATGTGTCCGGTACCGTACAGCAGTTTGAAGTTAGCGGCGGGGTTACCGCGCACCAGCACCATATCCGCCTTCTTGCCGGGTGTGATCGAACCGATCTCGTCGTCCATCCCCAGCAGTTCCGCACCATTGAGCGTCGCCGATTGGATGACCTCCAGCGGATGGAAACCAGCCTCCTGCAGCAGCTCGAACTCCCGGATGTAGCCGAATCCGAACAGCTTGAAGATGAAGCCTGAATCAGAGCCCGTGGCGATGCGTCCGCCTTTGTTCTTGTACTCGTTGACGAACCGCATCCAGATTCGGAAGTTGTTACGCCAGGCTACCTCGTCCGCGGTGGTCCAGTCGAAGTGGTAGCTGCCGTGCAACCGGGGATCGGGTAGGAAGAACCTGGCGAGTGCTGGCAGGGTGTATTCGGTGTGCCACTCGGCATCGCGTGCCCGCATGACGTCGCGGTTGGCCTCATAGATGGTAAAGGTCGGCACCAGCGTGAAGTCGAGTTCGAGCAGTTCGTCCATCACCGCGTTCCACTTCGGCGAGCCGGGTCGTGCGGCCTGTGCCCACAATCGGCCGGCCTGGCCGAAGCGCCACTGCTCGTCGGAGTAGTTGTAGTCCGGTGGATAGTTCTGGATGGTGCGGTCGTTGAACAGAGCTTCCGGCAGTCCGTACCAGTGTTCCATGCTGTCGAGCCCTGCACGGGCACTGTCCAGCGCGTCGACGTGATACACACCGTTCTGATCGTGGTGGTTGGCGGTTCCCATCTCGAGGCTGGCGGTTTCCTCGTACACAGCCATCAGAGCTTCGTAGGTGCCACCACGCAGCTTCACACCGCGTGCCCCGCGTTTGCGCACGGCTTTCACCCATTTTTTCGCATCCTGCGCATCGGTGATTTCGCTCCCCGGGAACATGGCGTAGGGCACGATGCGCGGCGCCGTGATCTCACCGGCTTCGCTGCGTTTGGCATGATCCACCGTCCAGTCGAGCCCCATTATCGACCCGACGTCACGTACCGTCGTGACACCATGGGCGAGCCACAGCTTGAAGACGTACTCCGGCGGTGTCACCGGTCCCGCCAGTCCCTGCGCCGGAAAGCCGATGTGCGCGTGCGCATCGATGAATCCCGGCAGCGCCGTCATGCCGCGGCCATCGATACGGTGTTCGTTATCGGAAACGGGTGGCGGAGTGTTGGCGACCGATTCGATGCGGTCTTCGTGCACTGTGATGCTCACCGGTCCGCGCGGCGGTGAGCCCAGACCGTCTATGAGTGTGATGTTTTCGATGACCAGCCGCTGGTGCGGCCCGTCGCCTTCACCCGGACGGCGTGGCGGTGCGGGTGAGGGAAGCTCGATGCCGTAAGATCTGGCTTGGGCAGCGCCCTCCTCGCCAGCGGGTATGGCGGCTATCGCAACCGGGCACAGGAGGGTGACCAGGCCGAGGGTTGTCAGGGAGGTTCGCATGTGTTGGCGCCGTAGTGGTCGTTTCGCCCCTAGCGTAACGAGTTTGGCTAGGATCGTGAATCTTATACCATGAGTGCAAATCCTGAGGGACGATCGTATGGGAGTGCTGATTGGTAGACGGGTGCTGGATTTCGGCCGTTACATCGCGGGGCCTCTTTGCGGCACGCTGCTGGCGGATCTCGGTGCGGACGTGATTCGGGTCGAGAAAGTGGATGGCAGCGAAGACCGCTACACCACGCCGGTCGGGAAGGCTGACGGGCTGAGATCGGAGCGTTGTTCCTGCAACTGAATCGCAACAAGCGCGGCTTCACGTTCAATCCGAAAAAACCCGGAGCCGACGCTGTGCTCAAACGCCTGGTTGAAAGCGCAGACCTGGTGCTGGCCAATCTCCCGCCGGAGGGCGTGGCGGACGTGGGGCTCGACTACGAAAGCCTCAGACGTATCAAGCCCGACATTATTCTGGTCACCAGTACGGCCTATGGGGCGCAAGGTCCGTTTGCCAATCGTGTAGGCTTCGACGGGATCGTGCAGGCCATGTCCGGTGACCTGCATCTGAGCGGCCCACCGGATGTAGCGAGCCGCAACTACTTCCCGTACGTCGACTTCATGACCGGTACGCTGAGCGGAGCGCCTGGATCGGAGTCATGCTCAGGCTTGTAGAAAAGGCCCGTCGACGCACAACCGCCGACCATCGGGGGCAGCGCATGCACCACAGATGCCGACGCCACACTTCGTGAGGTAGTCGATGGCGCTGAAGATCTGCGCATCGTCGCAGTACTTGCGTTGCACATTGACTGCCGCATGCACCATGGGTTCGGGGCCGCAGTTGTAGAAGACGATGTTGTCGAGGTCGGCTTCGTCCAGCTCACCCAGGTGCTGATCGAGCGCCTCTGTGACGAGCCCGTGGAATCCACGGCTGCCGTCATCGGTGGCGATGTGAAGCTCTGCGCAGGCTTTGCAGGGCTCCATGAAATACAAGCGCTCGGCGCTGCGCGCACCCATGAAGATACGCGCTGTGCCTTTGGTCTTTGCCGAATGATCCCGGGCGAGTTGATAAACCGCGGCGAGGCCGGTGCCGCCCGCCACCGCGATGACGGTGGCGTCCTCCGGTGGTGTGACCGGCCGTCCGTACGGCCCTCTTACGTAAGCCTGGGTACCGGGCTCGAGTTCGACCAAAGCGCCGGTGAATTCTCCAATGTTGATCACGGCCAGGGAAAACGGGTTGTCGGTGAGTGCAGAAAAGGGTTTTTCACCGATACCGGGAATCCACACAAAGATGAATTCACCCGCCCGGATGTCGATTCCCCGATCGAATGTAAGGATCGAGATGTCGTGTGTAATGAGCTTATTTTCGATCAACGTGACGGGTTCGAAGCTCATGTCGACGTCATAGCGCACGCGTGCCTCGGCCGCGTTACCGCCATGCGTCATGTCGGTTTCCAGACACTCGAAGTACTGGCCGATCTCGTCGCTGGTCATACCGACCAGCGCGGATCCGACGCCGAAGACGCTTGCGCCAGCGGCGCGGTAAGCCTGCACGTCGCCGGCACTGCTGATGCCGCCGCATCCGATGATGGGTACTTGCACGCGTGCGGCGATCTCCCTGACGCATTTGACTCCGATGGGCAGTATGCCTTTCCCGGACAGGCCGCCCAACTCATTGCTGAGCACGGGCTCGCCGTGGGACGTGAAGTAACCGGGGCCGACGGTGTTGATCGCACATAGCGCATCAGCACCGGCTTCCACCGCCGCCGCCGCGATCTCCGCGATGTTGTCCGTATTCGGTGTGAGTTTGGGGACTACCGGGATCTTCACCACCGACTTCACCGCGGCAGTTATTGCTCCCACCAGTTCGGGATCCTGACCCATTGCCATCCCATAGCCGCTGGCATGTGGACACGAGAGGTTGAGTTCGAGTCCGTCAGAAAAAGGTGCGAGCAGTTCGGCAACCGCGACGAATTCTTCTACGCTGCCCCCAAATATGGAGGTGAGCAGGAATTTATCCCGGGGTACCCGGAGTTCGGCAAACAGCTCAGCCGAGCGCTCAGCACCCGGGTTGGTGAGACCGACCGCATTGATGAGGCAACCTGGCGCATACTGACTCAAAACCGGTTCGCGGTAACCGGGACGCGGTTCAAGACCGATACTCTTGGTGGTGAGAACACCAACCTGCGGTACATTCGCGAATATGTACTCGATGATGGGAACGCCGGTGGTGACAATACCCGACGGGATGGTGAAAGCACCGGAGAGGGTCTTGCCCAGGAAATCGATCGTCAAGATTGGCGGGCCTTGCCGGGTGGTTGCGTTGGGACGCGCATTTTACCCGCTGGGCGCTATTGGGAACAGCTCAGACCATTAGGGTGCGTCGGTACGGGTGAGGTTCTCGTAGGTGTGGCGCAGCACTCGACGCGTGGTTTCGATGTCCTTTTTGCTGACACCCTGCAGCGCCCGCTCGTTGATTTCTATCACGATGGGTAACAGCCGGTTGTGCAGACGGCGTGCTTTTGCGGTAAGTCGGATCATGATACGACGGCGATCTTCCTTAGAGCGCGCGCGGGTGACGAAGCCGCTGTTCACGAGGCTCGCCACCGTGCGTACCGTGGTAGCTTCCTTGATGCCAACGCGGCGGCTCAGTTCCCGCTGTGTGATGTCGTCCTGCTCCCACAGCACTCTCAGAAAACGCCACTGACCCGAGGTGACCCCGTGCTTGACGGTGCGTTTTTCCAACGCGTGCGCGAAAATGCGGTAGTTGATGCGCGAGAGATAACCGATGCTTTCCAGCGGATCGAGGTAGGGGCGTCTGGTGCTCGAAGGCTTGGCCGCTCTACTCATGTCTTATCCGTCCACGCTGGGTGGTTGAAATCAGAGGGTGCGGTCATGCGCCGTGGTCCGCAAGCCACGCGGCGATGAAATCCGCCGTGTCGTCCCTCGCGCTCGAAGGTGCTTCCAGATAGTGATCGCCCGCAATCATCTCGAGCGTCTTGTCTTGTGATCCGAGGGCGTCGTAGATGGCGTGGGCATCGCTCGGAAAGACTCCCGTGTCGCCCGTGCTCTGCACGACGAGGGCCGGCTGCGTGATGCGATTGAGGTGCGGCGCACCACGGCAGTGCGACTGACGCAGGCTCCACATCGACAACCAAGTTCGCAGCGTGTTGGTCAATCCGATACCGCGCGGGCTGAAGTTGGCGACTTTGGGATCTCCGGCGTAGCAGCGGCCGACTTCACGCTCGGATGGATCCAGATTGCCGTCCATCAGCCGCAGATCGGCCCATGTGCGGTAGAGATTAAAGGCCCGGTCGAACAGTCCCAGGGCCTTCAGACGATCGAGTTCCGTGTGACACCAGTCGGTAATGCGGTGATTGCGCGCTTCCTGTGCCGCTCGATAGCGGGTAATGAATTCCTCGGAATAGGGCGGACCGTGTGTAGGATCGTACATGTTGAGTGCTGGATCGATCGACGTCGGGTCGGTTTCGTCGGTAACGGATGGATCAAACCAGGCAGTGAGAACCTCGGGGCGACCGAGGTGGGCGCAAAGGGAGATGTAGAATTGTGCTGGAATTAACTCCTCGAGCGCATCCGGGATTTTGAGACCCGGGGTTGGCGTCATGGTTACCCCGAGTGCTTGTGACTGATACGCGCCCATGAGCGAACCGCCTCCGGAGTTGCCGAGGATGACGATATGCTCCACCCCGGCCTGCTCTTTGAGCCAGCGTACACCTTCTGCGATATCGATCAGCGCATGCTCTAGGAGAAAGAATCCCTCATTGCCGCGGAAGCGGGTATTCCAACCGAGAAATCCATAGCCCCTCGCAGCCATGTAAGCGCCGAGGTAGTGTTCGCTGAAATCGACGTTGTAGTGCGTAGCGATGAGGGCCGTTCGTGCCTTTGTGTCCATGGGTTCGTAGTACAGGCCCTGGCAAGGATAGAAGCCAGCGCCATTGCGTGCGCCCGTTGGAGATTCCAGTGAAACAAAGCTACGTTTCCAGTCGTGAGTCATGAATTACCCCTGCATAGCGTCTGATAGATAGTGTGGAGATTGGGCGTGACCGGTCCCGAGTCTCTCGTGTCCTGGGCGGTCGCTTTTTTCGACATCAGCTCGATGATGGTAATCACCTTGGTTCCTGAAGAACAAGAAACCCGATTATAGATTTCACTTAGCAAGCAAAGCAAAAAATCTGGGCGTTCGAAATTGTTCGGTGAGGAGGTGGCCTGATCTATGGTCAGCCGGTTGGCGTTCAACCCGGCACCGTGTCGCCTGACTTGTTGTTCAATCTCGGCATCGCCATGGGGCCGGTGATGGTGCTGTTTCTGATCGTGCCCTACTTCTTTGCGCGACGAGTGAAGACGAGCCGGGTGCGGCACGAGGAAATACAGCAGGCACTGAACCGACGCAGGGAGGCGCTGGAGGCCGAGATGGCTCAGTAGGGCGAGTGCTCAGGCAGGCGGAAGTGCGTGGCTCCCCGGTTCTACACCAGCCGATCTGTATCCATCGGGTAGTGCCTCGGTCGCGGGATGCGGTAGAACCCCGCATCCAGGAAACCGCGCGCAGTCTGATCGGGTAGCGCGCGCGAGGTTTCCGTCGCCGCGGCACATTCACGCAGAACGGGGATTATCCCCTCGGCGTGACGCAGCATGACTTCGTCCGTCATGCCGCTTTACGGCGAGGGATAGTGCGCGCGGCTGGTTTCCTAATCTTCTATCACGGCCGCAAGGCGCTCAGTGGCGCTCAGGTAGTCTTCCATGAACTCGCGCATCACGGTTCTCGTGTCCTGAATTTCGTTCATCAGTCCCACCCCCTGGCCGACAAACGAGGTGGCGAGCTGTTTGGCGCCGGTATGGCCGCCCTCGGCCAACTTCGTCACCTTTGCCAGCGCCGGTTCACTCACCAGCGACATCATCGGCATGGGCAGCGGCTGGGGGGCTTCTTCCAGCTCCCACGCCTGGGTCCAGGGCGAGCGTAGCTGGCGCGAGAACTTGCCTGTGCGGTATTTCGAGCGCACGGTGTCCCGGGATGAAGCCTCCACGTACTTTTGCTTCACGATCGGTGAAGTTTCGGCTTCGGTGGTGGTGAGCCACATAGATCCGGTCCACGCGCCATGTGCGCCCATGGCCATGCAAGCCGCCATCTGGCGACCGGTGACGATGCCACCCGCAGCGAGCACGGCGACGCCCGAGTCCTGCACCGCGCCACACACTTCCGGCACCAGCACCATGGTGCTGACGTCGCCACAGTGACCACCTGCCTCGGTACCGGCTACCACGAGAATGTCAACCCCGGCTTCCACCTGGTTCACGGCATGTTCCTTGGCCCCTACCAATGCAGCGACAGCCACGCCGTGCTCTTTTCCCATCTCAAGCATATAGCGAGGCGGGACGCCGAGTGCGTTGGCGATCAGCTTGATGGGGTGAGAAAACGCGACGTCGATGATACTGCCAGCACGCTTATGGGTGAGGAATCCTCCAGCCCCCCCGTGCTGGTTCTGGTACACATCGCCCGTATCGATGTCGTGCCCGGCCAGGATGTTGAGCGCGTAGTCGCGATGTTCCTCGGGTACTTTCGCCAGCGTGCTTTCCGGCGTGTCCTCATCCGAGACAGCGAGGCTGGCCGGGGTGATGAGATCGACACCATACGGCATGCCATCGATGTGCTCGTCGATCCAGGACAGTTCCACTTCGAGGGTTTCCGCCGTGAATCCAGCCGCGCCCAGCACGCCCATGCCGCCTGCCTTGGTGACTTCCACGACGACGTCGCGGCAATGCGTGAAGGCAAGGAGGGGGAACTCGATACCGAGCAAGTCGCAGATAGGTGATTTCATGTTGTCTTCCTCATGTTGGATGGAGTGTCGTCATTCGGTTGGGTGGCTGCACTACGGCAGCAGGGCCTCGATCAGTCGTGGACCCCGTGTGTTCATGGATTCCTCGAACAGCGCATTAAATTCTTCCGCCGTGGTCGCCTGGTCCGCGGTGACGCCCATCCCCTGCGCGAGTTTCACGAACTCGATGTCGGGGTTGGAAAGGTCCATCATGTCGAGCGTCTTTTTGTTCATGGTCTGTGCACCGACGCGCGCGAGTTCGATCTGCAGGATCTGATACTTGCGGTTGGCGAAAACCACGATGCAGATGTCGAGATTCTCGCGCGCCATGGTCCATAGCGACTGTATGGTGTACATGGCTCCGCCATCGCCGTGAAGGCAAAGCACCTTGCGCTCGGGACAGGCCACCGCCGCGCCGATGGCGGTGGGTAGCCCGTAGCCGATGGAGCCGCCCGTGAGGGAGAGCCAGTCGTGCGGAACCGCGTTGGATGTAGCCGGGAAACATGCGGAACCGGTGGTGCCGCCCTCGTCCACCACGATGGTGTCTGCAGGCATCAGCCTCGCGACGGCCACAGCGATGGTGCTGGGGCTGAGCTCGCCGCTTTTGAGCCCGGGTTTATTCAGGGTCGTGCGTCGCGCCTTGAGACCGCTCGCACCCACGCGCTCCGCCAACCGGGTCAGAGCGTCCTGGGCGTCCTCACCCACTTTGGCCAGTGTGTGCAGGGTTGCACCCTCGGGCCAGAACTCGCTCGGCTTGCCCGGATAGGCGAAGAAGCCGACCGGGGCCTTGGTGCCGACCATGATGAGTTGTTCGGCATCCTTGATTTGCTCGGTTGCTTGTTCTGCGAAATAACCGAGACGTTCGATTGGCGCTCGCCCAGCACCCCGCGGCAGCCGGGGGATGAACGTGTCGCAGAAGATGCGGGCCCCGGTTTTCTGGGCAATCTGATCGGCGAGTTCGAGGCAGCGCTGCGAGAGCGCCATGTTGGACATCAGCACCACCGTCGGGATGTCGCGCTCGAGCATGACGGTCGCGTCGTCCAGGGCGGCGCCGGACACCCGTGGTGTGGGCGGCAGGGTGTGTGTGGTCACCGCTCCTGTTTCGCATTCGTCCCAGGCACAATCGGCAGGTACGATCAGGGTGGAGATGCGGCCGGGCTGGACCATCGATGCGGCTATCGACTCGGCGGCGTCGCCCGGCAGGCTATTCGCGTCCTCGATGCTGCGCACCCAATGCGAAACCGGTTGCGACAAACCAACGACATCGGAATTGAGCGGTGTGTTGTATTGCTTATGGTAGGTGGCGTGGTCGCCCACCAGATTGATGACGGGTGAGTTTGCCTTGCGTGCGTTGTGAAGATTCGCGGATGCATTGGAAAGCCCGGGCCCCAGGTGGAATAGGGTGCAGGCTGGTTTGCCCGCCATGCGTGCGTAACCGTCGGCCGCTCCCGAACAGTTGCCCTCGAACAGACACAGGATCGATCGCATTCCCGTGGATGCGCCGATGGCGGCCACCATGTGCATCTCCGAGGTGCCGGGGTTGGTGAAACAGACTTCGACACCGCCCGTGATCAGTGTCTCGAGCATGGCCTCAGCGCCATTCATGCATACTTCCCCTGGTCGTTGTTTTGCTTGGCAATCTCTGGATAGTTTTCCGGAGGTACCCCGGGCATTCTATGCGCAATCGGGCGCACCTGCCCATCCACCATCACGAGTGTCACGTCGCTACCGTGTGCGTTGTACAACAGATTAGCGATCGATCATGGTGGTGGTTTATCGGTGAGATGTGCACGCGATCGTAGTCGACTAGAATCAGGTCGACGCGTTTACCGATCTGCACAGAACCCACCTGATCGTCGAGGCCGATTGCCTCCGCTGCCTTGATGGTGGCCATGGCGAGGAAGTCATACGCGTTTGGGGTGTTCAGACCGCCTGCGTCGAGCCGGGCGATCACCGCTGCATAGCCCAGCTGCTCGAAAGGATCGAAAATCAGCCAGTCGGAGCCGAGCGCTACCTGCACACCCCGGTGTTTAAAACCCTGCTCGCAAGCATCGCGCAAGTCCAGCGCGAAGGGGATCTGCCGCGAGGCAACCGACATCGACTGGCACGTACGTTGTGGGCAGCGATGCACGGCGTGGCGGACCTCAGCGTCCAGGGCCAGATCCTCCCGCACGACGTCAACGGCGTGCTACGGCTGGGGCTCGGGGCCTTGATAGACGGTTTGGCGCTGCGTGCGGGGAAATGACCTTACGCACCGCACAGCCGCTGCATGTGGCTGCTCCAGATTCCTGACGGTGGGCTAGGGCCCGTCTCTGGAATCCCAGCCATTCCAGAAGGTCACCGTGTGCGCAGCGGCGCGCTCTGCTCTGTGCAACCGGGCGTCTTTCATGTACCCGGCCGGCAGCATCACCGTTTGCACCACATGATCGGGAATGTCGAGCACGGCCGCCACCTCGCGCTGGCGCGCGGACAGCAGGGTGGTCCAGGTGCTGCCGATGTGGCGCGCGCGGAAGGCGAGCATCAGCGACCATGCTGCGGGTAGGACCGATCCGTAGTAGGCAACCTGTGCAGCGATCTCGGGCCCCGGGTGTGGGGCGTTGGCGCAGACGAACACCATGGCCGGAATCTCGTGCAACCGAGCGACCAGGGCTTTCTGAGTGGGCTTGATCTGCAAGCCACGTTGTGCTGTAAATTGATCGAGAACATCTGTGTAAAGTCTTGATAAAACACGTTTTTTACCTTCTTCGGTCACGATCAAGAATCGCCATGACTCACCCGCCGCCCCAGTGGGCGCCTGCGTCGCGATGTCGATGCACTCGTGCACCACGGCGGGATCCAGGGGACGGTCGAAGTCGAGTTTGCGGCGCACGCTGCGGGCGGTGGAGAGTACTCTGTCTACGCTTGCGAGATCGTTGGGTGTGTTCATGTCAGTCGACGGGTTCCCCCGCGATGAAGGCGTCGATGATGCGGGCCAGCCGTTCCCCCGCGTCCTCCTGCACGAAGTGACCGGCATTCCTGATCTTGACGTTCTGCGCACCGGGTACCCGCTCGAGGAAAATACGCTCTCCGCCGGCAGAGATCGGATCGGAATCCGTGAACGCGCACAGGAAGGGTTTGTCCCAGGCTTCCAGGACCTTCCAGGCCTCGGCGTTCTCGCGCAGCTGGGAGGGCACCAGATAAGGCATGATCTGAGCGCCGGCCTTGTAACGGCGGTCGGGAAAGGGAGCGCTGTAGGCATCGCTCACGGCGTCATCACCACCCATGAAACGCATCAGTTCGCCTACGGGGAGCTCGTCGACGTGGTAACTGTACGCAACCCAGCGCGGAAAGGTGAGATCGGTCCGTAACTCCTCCAGGGTTATTTCGCCTTCCCACCAGACGGCGAGCTTGAACATCGGGTAGCCGATCCAACCCTGCAATCCCTCCGCCGACGGTAAACCGGTGTTGGAGACCACAACGCGAGCGAAGCGTTCGGGTTCGGCGGTCACCAGACGCAGACCGATGAGCCCACCCCAGTCCTGGCCGAAGAAGGTCACGCCGTCGAGATCGAGACGGCGCACCAGTTCGAGCATCGTATCGACCTGCATCTGATAGCTATAGCGGGCTTCATCCACGGGTTTGTCGCTCTTTCCGAAGCCCACCAGATCAGGGGCGATGACGCGGTGTCCGGCTGCCGTGAGTATGGGGATCATCTTACGAAACAGGTAGCTCCAGGTCGGCTCTCCGTGTATCAGCAGCACCGGGTCGGCGTCCCGTCGCCCCACGTCGAGGTAGTGCACCCGGTAGGGCCCAATCTGCTCGTAGTTGGGGGGCCAGGGATAATTCTCGAGACCGACAAAGCGCTCGTCCGGCGTGCGCAGGATGCCGGGTGCGACCTCGTCGGCTCGAACGCTCGAGGTGGTCAGCACTGCGATGATGACTGACGCGAATAGAAATCTGTTCACGAGACTCTCCCCTGGCGGTTCGATGGGCATGGTACACGAGGTGGGGATTCGACTGACGCATGGAATTGCCGTGCCCGGTCGGTAATGCTCCAATAGAGTTTTCCTCTGGAAGGATGCAAATGAGTGCAAACGACACTCCGCTGGGGGTGACCTTTGGCAGTCTCGGCGTGCTCGGCCCGCGTGCCGTCATGGACATTGCCAAACTCGCCAGCGATCTGAATTACCGTTCCATCTGGATGGTAGAGTCGACGGCCACGGATGCCATCTCTCTGCTCGGCGCGGTAGCGGCCGCGGCTCCCGGGCTTGGACTTGCCACGGGAATCATCCCGGTACAGTTGCGAACGCCGCCGCTGACCGCGATGTCGGCGGCCACCCTGCAGGCGCTCAGCCCCGATGCCGACGTGTTGCTCGGTCTCGGTGTGTCCACACCGGGAATTCTGAGGCAACACGGCGAAGCGTCGAGCGATCGTCCGATCGCCATGATGCGTGAGTACGTGGCGCTGTTGCGCGAATGCCTGTCTGGCGAGTCGGTGACATTCGAAGGTGACTTCTGGCAGGTCAAACGCTTCCGTCTCGGCGTGCGGCTTGCACAGCGGCGGCCGAAGATCGTGATGGCGGCGCTCAATCCCCAGATGCTGAAGCTGGCCGGCGAGATCGCCGACGGCGTGCTGCTGAACTATGTGCCCGCCTCGCATATCGGTGCGTGCGTGGAGCGCATACGTGCCGGTGGCGATGCAACGATCTTTGCATACGTGCATGCGGCGGTGGGGGACCTCGAGCGTTCCGCGCGCTCGGCGCGACGGGATCTGTTCAACTACGCAATGGCGGGCGGTTACGCCAACATGTTCCGGGCCGCTGGCTTCACCGAGGAAGTGGACGAATTGCACGCGCGCATGGTCGAACGGGATCGTGATGGAGCGCTCGCGACTATCTCGGAGCGCATGATTCAGGCCATCGACTTCATCGGATCCGCGCAGGAGGTAACCGATTTCGTGCGCAGTTATGTGGACGCTGGTGTGGAGTACCCGATACTCATGCCTATGCCCTGGGGTGAGGATCGTTATGAAGTGACGCGGCAGACGATGGTTGCTGCCACCGGATCGGTCACAGACTGATCGTTCGCACCTGCCGGTGCGCAAACCGGTCGAAGCTCATCGCGGCCTCAGTGAGGTGGTGCGCAACTCGTCTTAACGCGCGCTTCGATCGCCAAGAGTCAATCGTCAAGACTTGCCAAAAAGCCTAGTAAGGCAGTGTTGGTTTCCTCCGCTGCTTCCTGCTGCACCCAGTGTCCGACGCCCGGAATGAGTATCACCTCGCGCAGATCGTCCACGACGGGTGACATCCTCGCCTTCAGTGCGGAAACGTCGGCACCCGCGATGACGATGTCGAACTCACCGGCGATGAAGAGCGTCGGTACGGTGATGTGCGGGCTGCCGAGATCTGCCGTGATCTCCCAGTTGCGCCCGATGTTGCGATAGTAGTTCACACCGCCGCGGAATCCGGCATGTTCGAACTGTACAACGTAGTAGTCGAGATCTTCCTGTGTCAGCCAGCCGGGCAAACCCCTGGGCGCGCCGAGCCTCGGAACGAAGCCCCCAGCGGATCGTTTCGGGTCGGTGATCTCCGGCTCTTCACGTGGAGAATCGGGAGATAGGTAGATCCTTGAGAGCATGGCCCGTGGATCGCTGTCGTACTCGGCTTCTGCCACCCCACCGGGTTCGTTGTGGTAGAGCATGTAGTAGAAGTTCTCACCCATCGCCTGCTGTATAGCCGAGATCGGTTCCACGGGCGAGCGCTCGCCGTGGGGTACGCTCAGCAGCGTCAGGCTCGCGAATCGATCCGGGTAGGTGATTACCGTATGCGTTGCCACGGGCGCGCCCCAGTCGTGGCCGACCATGTGCGCCTGGTCGACGCCGAGCGCATCGAGCACGCCAACCATGTCTGCCGCGAGCGTGGCGATATCGTAAGCTTCCACGGGCTTCGGCGCATCGGTTTCACCGTAGCCGCGCATGTCTGGTGCGACCGCCCGGTAACCGGCTTCACTGAGCGCACGCAGCTGATGCCGCCAGGAATACCAGGACTCGGGCCAGCCGTGTGCGAGCAGCACGACGGGTCCATCTCCGGCCACGGCCAGCCGCATTCTGATCCCGTTGCTGTCGATGTGCTGAAAGGTCACACCTTCAACGTTGGATGAGCTCATATCAGTATCTCCTGGTTGTTGCGCATTGACGTTCGCTGTCACGTCGTCTGCCCGTGGAATGGGTCCGGCCGGCGTTGGATTCGTGCCACCATCGCCGCAAGCGGTGATGAGTGTGAGTATAGCGATCACTATGAGCGTTGTTTTTTTCAATGCCGGAGTCTTCTTTACTATGACTCATGTTACCAGCTTGGTGGGCGGAGGGGTCTCGTGACACTGGCGTGCGCGACTGGCGCGGTTTTGAAACAATGCCGCGCGGGAGCCGAGTTGGGAGACATGCTGGAGGAAGCAGGAATACCCATAAACGAGAAGTTCGAGATCCAGGGGATCAACCACCTGGCGCTGGTATGCCAGGACATGAAGCGTACTGTGGAGCTCTACTGCGGCGTGCTGGGTATGCAGCTGATCAAAACCATCAACCTGCCGAATGGGTTGGGGCAGCACTTCTTCTTCGACATCGGCAACGGTGATCAGCTGGCGTTCTTCTGGTTTGCGCATGCCAAGGAGAGCATCCCGGGAGTCAGTTACGCGGAACATCCGATAGGGCAGGGGGACATCTCGTGCGCACCGGCTTCGATGAATCACGTTGCCTTCAATAACCCGCTGGAAAAGGTAGGCGAGTACCAGCAGAAACCCGTCGCTGCTGGTATCAAGGCAACGCCCGTGGTAAATCATGACGACTCGCCCATGCAGGCGAGCATGGAGGTCACCGACACAACATTCGTGCGCTCCATTTACTTCAAAGACCCCGACGGCATCCTGCTGGAATTCGCCGCGTGGACTCGCGAACTCGACGTGAATTGCGAACCGGTATCGTGGCCTGTGCGGCATCGACGAACGGATAGGGTTCCGGCCCGCCTTCCTCGTGGCAGGAGAACAGGTCGAAGAAGCCTTCCTTGCACTCGTCCACCTCTCGCCGCAGATCGCGCAGCACATTGGTGACGTGCCAGGCAGTGTTGCGCAGGGCATAGTCGCGTTGCGAGAAACCATCGCTGTTACGCGCTTTGGCTTCGGGCATGAAATGGCCGCGAAAGAAGGTGGCGGTTTTCTCTGATTGGACGCGCTCGTCCTATTCTGAGCGGCAGTAGATCTCATTGTGCTGATCGAAGCGCTCGAACCCTTCCGAGATCGTGAAGCCGGTGGCTTGATCGATGAGCTTGCGCATCAACGTATGCGAAGTGCCCCTTTTCTCCCGGCCGGTTTACACCGGCCGGGAGAAAAGGTTGTTGATGCGGCTACCAGAGATCGTACTTCTGCATCTCGGCGCGGCCCACGACCATGTGATGGACCTCATCCGGGCCGTCCGCGAAGCGCAGGTGGCGCATATCCATGTACATCGCGGCCAGCGGTGACCACTGGGAAATGCCCGTTGCGCCATGAATCTGAATGGCGTCGTCGATGATGTTGCACACCTTCTCCGGCACCATTGCCTTCACGGCACTCACGTAAACGCGGGCTTGCTTGTTACCCAACACGTCCATGGCCTTGGCAGCCTGCAGCACGGCCAGGCGCATGGCGTTGATCTCGATGCGCGCGCGTGAGATCACCTCCAGGTTCTTGCCCAGTTTGGCGATGGGTTTGCCGAAGGCGACACGACTGCCGCCGCGCTTCACCATCAGTTCCAGTGCCATCTCGGCTTTACCGATGGAACGCATGCAGTGATGGATGCGTCCCGGACCCAGGCGCACCTGGGAGATCTCAAAGCCACGACCCTCGCCGAGGAGTATGTTCTCCTTCGGAACGCGCACGTTGTCGAACTTGATGTGCATGTGGCCGCGCGGTGCGTGATCCTGACCAAACACCTGCATCCCTTCGATTATGTCTACACCGGGGGTGTCGGTGGGCACCAGAATTTGAGATTGCTGTCGGCTGGGAGCCGCGTCCGGGTCTGTCTTGACCATGGTGATCATGATCTTGCAGCGGGGATCGCCGGCGCCGGAGATGTAGTACTTCTCGCCGTTGATGACCCATTCATCGCCCTCTAGTACGGCACTGGTGCTGATGTTCTTGGCATCCGATGAAGGCAACGCCGGTTCGGTCATCGCGTACGCGGAGCGGATTTCGCCGTTCAACAGGGGTTTCAGCCACTGTTCCTTCTGTTCCGGCGTGCCAACGCGCTCCAACACCTCCATGTTGCCCGTGTCCGGCGCGCTGCAGTTCAACGTCTCCGAGGCAAGTGCCCACTTGCCGAGTTCGGCCGCAATGTAGGCGTAGTCGAGGTTGGTCAATCCCTCTCCCATCTCGGAATCCGGCAGGAAGAAGTTCCACAGGCCAGATGCCTTGGCCTTTTCCTTGGCGCCATCGAGCAGTTCCAGCTGCCGCGGATGCCAGGACCAGCGGTCTTCCTTCTCGGCGTGTAGCGCCATGAATTCCTCGGTGATGGGCTCGACATTCTCCTCGATGTGCTTCATTACCGCTTCCATGAGAGGCTGGGCCTCTTCTGACATCGCCAGATTGAAGAGATCGGCGTCCAAATCGGATTCGGACATGTTGAGTTCCCCCGTGGTTTTGTTGGAATGATCGTTATCCCATCATACTTGGCGTGACGGGGTGGGCGAAAGACGTGTTCAGGCTTCGCCCGTCGATTGCCGCCGTAGGCGGCGCATACCGAACAGCCAGCGGTCGATGTTGTCGCCCTTGCGGCGCACGTACTCCTCCACCTCGGGATGGGGCAGCACGTGAAAACGTTCGTCGCGTATGGCTTCCACCACGGTTTGTGCCAATTGATCAGGTTCGATGATGCCGTCGGTCTGACCGTCTCCCAGGCTCCTCGGTGCCATGGCTGTGTTCACACCCTGTGGACACAATACGGAAACGCGGATGCCGTCGTCGCCGTGTGTAATAGACAGGAATTCGGCCAGCTTCACTGCTGCCGCCTTCGTCACCGTGTAGGGACCGGATCCCATGGCCGCGAGCAGGCCGGCGGCCGAGGCCGTGTTGAGGAGATAACCCTCCCCGCGCTCCAACATCCCCGGCAAGACCGAGCGTGCCGCGTACAGGTGCGACATGACGTGCAGTTCCCATTGCCGTTGCCATACATCGTTGGTGGCGTCGGTCAGGAGCCCGACGCCACCCGCACCGGCGTTGGAGCAGAACACATCGATGCGACCGTATTTCGCGATGGTCTCATCGACCAGGCGAACGATCTGGGTCTCGTCGGTGACATCGCAGACCATTGCGTCGCAGTCGAGTTCGCCGGCTGTCGCCAGTACCGTTTCTTCGTGCAGATCGGCTAGGACAATGGCTTGCGCGCCTTCATCGAGAAAAGCCTTTGCCATGGATTTGCCGATGCCGCCGCTGCCACCGGTGATGACGGCCACGCGTCCATTGAGTTCCATATCGTCTCCTCAAAGGAGTCACAAGGTAATCACAGGAGCGGGCGGGTACAAGGATGGGCCACGGTCGATAGAAAAAGATAACCCCATCAGGCGTCCTGAAGCGTTAACACAGGAGAAGACAACCAAAAGGTGCCATATGAACGTCAAACGTCTGGTATACGGATCCGTGTTCGTTTCAATCATTGCCTGCAGCGCTACAGAACCACCCCTGCCCGCCAACCGCGAGGCGGTCGATGACGAGATCTCGATAGAGGAGATCATGGTGACGGCGCAGCACGGCGAATCAGAACGATCCCAGGCGGATCCTGCACTGGCGAGGGCTACGGGGAAAACCGAAGTGGACTCAGCCGGTGTGCCGTCAGTCCGAATGTATGCGAAGAGAGCGATAGCGCCGAGTGCCGAGCCGCAGTTCTGGTTGCCCACCGTCGTGGACAGGGAGAACTACGACAGCTTCGATGACAATCCGGTGCGGCTGGTAGCGGAAGATCCGCTCTCCACGTTTTCGATCGATGTGGATACCGCCTCCTACAGTAACGTGCGCCGGTTACTGAACCAGGGTGTGCTACCTCGCCAGGATGCCGTGCGCACCGAAGAGATGATCAACTACTTCTCTTATGCATACCCGCTGCCGCGCGATGGAGATGCACCGTTTCGTGTCTACACGGAGGTAGGCCCGAGTCCGTGGCATGCGGATCGCCACCTCTTGCACGTTGGCATCAAGGGCGTGGAACTCGAGCGAGACGAGTTGCCAGCGGCTAATCTCGTGTTTCTTATCGATGTATCCGGATCCATGCAAAGCTCGGACAAGATCGACCTGCTGAAAGCCTCGCTCAAGTTGCTGACGCGGGAACTCGATGTGGATGACCGCATCAGCATCGCCGTGTACGCAGGCGCGAGTGGCAGGGTGTTGGAACCCACGCCGGGTGATCAACGCGGGCGCATCCACGCGGCCATCGATCAACTTACCACCGGTGGTTCGACCAACGGGGAGGCCGGTATCCGTCTCGCCTACGCGATGGCGGCGCAGGCGTATATCGCAGATGGTATCAATCGCGTGATTCTCGCCACCGACGGCGATTTCAACGTCGGCACCACAGACCAGAGCGCACTGAAAGATCTGGTCGAGGACAAGTGCCGTAGCGGGGTGGTGCTTACCGTCCTCGGCTTCGGCGGCGGCAACTACAACGACGCGCTGATGCAGGAACTGGCGCAGGTCGGTGATGGCAACGCCGCCTATATCGATACGCTGAGCGAAGCGCGCAAAGTGCTGATCGACCAGATGGCGGGAACCCTCACGAGCATAGCGCGAGACGTGAAGATTCAGGTCGAGTTCAATCCCGAACTGGTCAGCGAATACCGGCTCATTGGCTACGAGTCGCGAGTGCTCGCGCGTGAAGATTTCAACAACGACCGGGTTGACGCCGGTGACATAGGCGCCGGCCATACGGTCACCGCTATCTATGAACTCGCGTTCAGCGGCTCTACCGGGCGATTGGTGGATGACCTGCGCTACGGGCGGGAGACGGTGGTACCGGCTACCAATGCGCGTGAACTGGCGTTCGTGAAGTTACGTTACAAACTGCCCGCGGAGCAGAATAGCCGGTTGATACAGCGAGCCGTACGCCGTGATGCGGTGAGGGCGGCGTTGCAAGACACGTCCGAGGATTATCGTTTCTCAGCCGCCGTGGCCGCGTTTGGCCAGGTGCTGCGCGGCGGTGAATACACTGGGGAATACGACCTCGATATACTGGCTGAACTCGCGAACGGGGCGCGCGGAGAAGATCGTCACGGCTACCGGGGAGAGTTCGCCATGCTGGTGCGTACCGCGAACGTTTTGACAACGGCCGCTCCCGATCACTCCAAAGTGGCAGGGGTGGTACAGACTCGCGGTGATTCCCGATAATGGGAGTCATGGGCGATGCGGCGCGAGACGCGGGGGTGTGTTAGTGGATGCCTGAATCCGAAGCAGCGGCGGGCACGCCGGACGAAGAACTGATGCTGGCATACGTGAATGGCAGCCAGCGAGCCTTCGAGGTGCTCTATGGCCGCCACAAGGGTGCTCTGTACCGCTACTTCCTGCGTCAGCTCGACGAGGAGCGTGCCGGTGACTGTTTCCAGAGCGTGTGGATGCGCGTCATTCGAGGACGCGACAGATACCGCTCTGATGCGCCCTTTCAGGCCTGGTTGTTTACCATCGCGCACAACATCCTCATCGATGAACACCGCAAGCGCATGCGTGATCCTATGCAGTTGGGGGCTTGCGTGGACGAATATGGTGACGAATCTGCGCCGGCGCTTGAGACAGCCCTCGACCGGGCCCGGCTTCGCAGCCGCCTGCATGGCTTGTTGAAGGCGCTGCCGGTCAATCAGCGCGAGGTCTGGATCCTCAAGCAGGAAACGGACTTCAGCAATGCGCAGATCGCAGCGCTGACCGACACTTCGGTCGAAGGCGTGAAGAGCAGGTTGCGCTACGCAAACCAAAAACTGAAGGCAGGTATGAACCGTTATGTCAGCCGAAACTGACCACGACAGCGACGAGCTGTCAGCAATATACCGGGAGGGTGCGGGAGATTTGCCCGGAGCCGAACTGGACGCAGAAGTGCTCGATGCTGCCCGCCGTGCGGTACGACCCTGGTATCGCAAGCCGCTGACGGGAGGGATAGCCAGCGCCCTGGTTGCGGCGTTGGCGCTGTCGCTGTTCTTCGACAATGCGCGCAATGTGCTGCCGGTGGGGCGGGATCCGGATATCCCCATGCAGACTCGGTTGAACGAACCGGAGCGGATAGCCCCGCGCGAGGAGCGCTTTGTCGAGCCTCGGAGCGAATCGCTGGAGACCCCTGCCCGATCGCCGAAAACCGCCGCGGACGAGGTCGTGGACAGCTCGCCGCTGCGGGGTGCCACGAAGGCCGCGATTCCGGATGCCGGACTGCGCGCGCGACCCGTAAAGAGGGAGGTGCGCACAACCAATGAGGCGCGCGATGAAGTGCCGCAGCCGCCTGTCGAGGAGGTGAGGGTCACGGCGTCGCTACGACGCGAACCGCCGGAAGCTGCGCCATCAGGCAGGTTACAGGGTGAGGTGCAAGGTGCGGCGCAAATCGAATCGTTGCATGCGCACGATGTGCTTGGGGTGGAACCCACGGTTCCGCGGCGGCCCTCGTTCGAGGCTGGATACTCCCAACCGCGACGTTGCATTCCGGGGAGGACGTCCGTGATGGCGAGTGCTGTGACCATCTGCGAGATCGAGTCGCGCACGGAATTGCATGGTCCGGGATGTGCCCCGTATGTCGTTGCAAAGGGTGACCACGCGAGACCCGGCGAGGTGGGTGTGATCGTGGATCGGGAGCTAGTGTCAATTGTCTTTACCTGCGAGCAGGGACGATGGCATGAGAGCGATCTTCGCGAGACCGACCAGACCGACGGTTGACGACCCGAACAGCCGAAGAGCGTGACCGACATGAGCCGCGAGGAGGCTGACTGTGAACTGCGTCATGCTCTCAAGCGGTACTTTGGCCGTACCCGGAGTTCCGTGATAGGGTCCGGAAGATACCGCTGACGATAGTAATTACGATACACCCGTGGATACGGACGTAGCAATTGTGGGTGCCGGCTTTGCCGGTAGTGCGCTGGCAATCGCATTGCAACGGCGTGGTGTCAGCGTCGCACTTCTCGAACGACGCAAACACTATCCCTCCGCCTTCAAAGCAGAAAAGTTCGAACCCGGTCAATGGCGGCTTCTGCAAAAGCACGGCCTGTTGGAAAAAGTGCTGCCGGTTTGCCACCCGATTACAGGTATCTACGTGAGTCGCCGTGGACGGATCCAGGAAAAGAAGGGCATCGTTCAATACGGGTTTCTCTATCATGATCTGATCAACCAGATGCGCAGCACCTATCCGGAGGGTCTGAACGTCATCTGGCAGGGTGTGAACGCGGTGGAGCAGCAGGGCGACGACATGCTGGTGACGCTGTCGGATGCCACGCTGCTGCGGGCGCGAATCGTGATCCTCGCCACCGGGGATCACGATGTGCTGCAGCAGCAACTCGGCATCGGCAGGCGGGTTATCGAACCCCAGCACTCCATGCATTTCGGTTTCGATATCAGCCCGAGCGACGGAGATTTCTGGTTCGATGCGCTCACCTACCACGGTGAAGAGGTGCCAAGCGGTGTGGATTACATCACGCTGTTCCGCATACCCGGCGCGATGCGAGCGAACCTCTGCACATACTGGAAACCCGGAGACAAATATGCGGAGGCGATGGCGACAGATGCCAGGGGCGTTCTCGATGAGACCTTGCCAGGGCTGTCGCGTGCTGCGGGGGCATTCGATGTCACCGGTGAAGTGCGCTCCCGCGCTATCGAACTGAGCCTTGCAACCGGCGTCGATATTCCCGGTATCGTACTGGTTGCCGACAGCTACCAGAGTTCCTGCCCGGCAACCGGCACGGGTTTGAGCAAGCTCATGACCGATGTCGACGTGTTGTTAGATGGTTGTGTGCAACGATGGCTGGTCACGCCCGGCATGGGCAGCGAAAAGATATCGACTTACTACAACGATGCCCGTAAGCGCGAGACGGATGCCCGGTCGCTCGACATGGCCATCACCCG
>DCWG01000163.1:0-607 GCA_002327525.1 Gammaproteobacteria bacterium UBA2168
AAGCGAAGTGCACGGCATGGCCAAACGCGGCGGTTCCGTTTTCAGTCACGTTCGTTTCGGTCATGAAGTCTGGTCACCCACCATCACAAAGGGGGAAGTAGACGTTCTGGTTGCACTGGAGTGGGCCGAGGGTCTGCGCTGGCTACCTTACCTCAACCCGGAAACCGGAATCTTCATTGCCGACACCTGCAAGATCGTACCACCCTTCTCTTGCCTCGACCGGCGCCGTGGTGTGACTCTTAGCTATCCCAACGAGACGGTGAGCAGGGTCGCAGGCCAGGTGATGAAGTGCCTGGCGCTCGATGCCAGCGACATTGCCACGAGCCTCGGCAACGAGCGCGTCTCCAATACCATTCTGCTGGGTGTATTGTCGGAGGTGCTGGATTTTCCGGAGAGTGTGTGGACATCGACCCTCGCCGAATTCGTTCCCCCCAAAACGATCGAAACCAACCAGAGCGGTTTTCTCGAAGGCCGCGCGTGGGTGAAGCGGGCTCGCGATGATCTACCGCCGGTCGACGAACTACCATCTGACTCTCCACAGCCCGACTCACGCCCCGAGCAAAAAGTCACGCTCACCATTGTAGAAGCCTGGTGCAAGGGCTGTGAT
>DCWG01000163.1:909-5159 GCA_002327525.1 Gammaproteobacteria bacterium UBA2168
GAAGCCTGGTGCAAGGGCTGTGATATCTGCGTGAAGATGTGTCCGGAGCGTTGTCTGGCCATGAACACGAAGGCGATAGCCGTGCTGACCGACGCCGATGCCTGTACGGGTTGCCGACTGTGCGAGTGGCTGTGCCCGGATCTCGCCATCAAGGTTCAGGTGAATGCACCGTCCGCACAACCAGAGCTCATATCGGTATGAGCAAACCCCGCCAGAACCTTCAGGGAAATCGCGCCTGTGCTTTGGGTGCAATAGCTGCGGGTTGCCGTTTCTACGCGGGCTACCCCATAACCCCTTCCTCGGAAATCGCCGAGAGTATGGCCTCGGAGCTGCCGAGAGTTGGGGGCGTGTTTATCCAGATGGAAGACGAGATCGCCTCCATGGGCGCCGTGATCGGTGCCTCCATGGGCGGGGCTAAGGCAATGACCGCGACCAGCGGCCCAGGATTTTCACTAAAGCAGGAAAACCTCGGCTATGCGGCGGGTGCCGAGGTGCCGTGCGTCATCATCAATGTCATGCGCGGCGGACCCAGCACCGGCATGCCCACACGTCCCGCACAGGGCGAGGTGATGCAGGCGCGATGGGGAACCCACAGCGATCATCCGATTATCGTGTTGACACCGGCTTCCGTGCGCGAGGTGTTCGACCAAACGGTGCGCGCGTTCAACCTTTCGGAACGCTACCGCGTTCCGGTGGTGGTGCTGGTGGATGAAGTGGTCGGCCACTTAATCGAGACAGTGGCGCTACCCGACAGCGACGAGGTCGAGACAACGTCGCGCAAATGGGCGGACGGTGCGAGAGAAGATTTCAAACCGTACGAGATTCCGGAAGACGGTATTCCGGTCATGGCGCGGCCGGGGCAAGGGTACCGCAGCCACACCACCGGATTGACACACGATGCCACCGGCTTTCCTACCCAGGAACCAGGCCAGGTAGAACAGGTGATGACGCGCTTGCTCACCAAACTCGACCAACACCGCGACGACATCGAACAAGCCGAGACCCTGCATACGGAAGACGCCGAAGTGCTCGTGATTGGTTTCGGCATCGTCGGACGTGCGGCACTCAGCGCGGTGAACCAGGCCCGCGACCTGGGAATTCGCGCCGGGATGTTGCGGCCCATAACGTTATGGCCATTTCCCGAGCGCACACTTCGTTCAATTGCCGCGAATACCGCCGCCGTGGTAGTGGCTGAAATGAATGCAGGGCAGTTGTGCCTGGAGGTAGAGCGCCTCTGTCCCGATACCGTTGCGGTGATACCGCTCAATCGAATCGATGGCGAACCCATCGAACCCAGGCAGATCCTTGCTGCCATCGAGGCCGCGGCGGGCAGCATGACAAACTCTAAACCAACCTCAACGAAGCAACTCTGATGGACACTCCTGCGGACCGGTCATTCGACGTGGAAGACTACCTGCGACTGGACCTCTTCCCCCATTTCCTATGCCCCGGCTGTGGGCACGGCATCGCGTTGCGGGCTCTGTTATGGGCGATTCACGAGTTGGACATCGACAAGAATCGTCTCGCATTCGTAAGCGGCATAGGCTGCTCTGGCCGGTTGAGCGCATACATCGACGCAGACACTTTTCATGTCACCCATGGACGCCCCCTGGCGTTTGCCTCTGGCCTCAAACTGGCCCGTCCCGAGATGAATGTCATCGTCATCACGGGCGACGGCGACTGCCTGGCCATTGGCGGCAACCACCTCATTCACGCCTGTCGGCGCAATCTCGATATCACCTGCCTGATGCTCAACAACGAGGTCTACGGCATGACGGGCGGCCAGGGTTCACCCACGACCAGCGTGAACCGCTACACGACCACGACGCCGCTCGGCAATCACGAGCCGGCTTTCGATGCCTGCGAATTGGCGGCGGCGGCCGGCGCCGGACTGGTAGGGCGTGAAGTGACCATGCAAGTGCCGACGATGAAAGACCTGATCAAGCAGGGAATCAGTCATCCCGGATTCTCCTTTATCGAGATCATTTCCGATTGCACTGAGATTTACGGCCGTAAAAACGACCTCGGATCGTCCGCGGAGATGGTGCTGAGCCAAAAGAAGGACATCTTGCCCACCTACATCGACGTGGCAGAAGTCAACGCGGTTGATCAGCCGTTCAGACCCGGGTCATGGCAGACCGGTGTTCTTGCGAAAAACGACAGGCAGGAGTACTACAAGGCCTACCTCGACTACTGCAAACAGGCAAATCCGCCAGGCCACGGCGAAACCCATGGCCGCTAGCCGTCCGTTACAGGTGCGCCTCAGCGGCATCGGCGGTCAGGGGCTGATCCTCAGCGGTCGGATGCTGGCACAAGCCTGTATGACCGGCGGCAGCTACGTCGCTCAGTCTCAGAGTTACGAACCGACATCGAGAGGCGGAGTCAGCCGTTCAGATCTGGTGGTGAGCGAGGACAACTCGGCCTACCCGCTGGTGACACATCTTGATGCGCTGGTGATACTCGATCAGAGCGCGGTAGGAATCTCCGAGGCCATCATCGATACGGACACCGTCATTGTGGTGGATGACGATCTCGTTCCCAAACCTCCCGGCGGCGCTCTGCATGTGACCCGTTTACCGCTCATCGATGAGGCTCGCCGTCTGCGAAATCCAAGGGTTGCTAATGTGATCAGCCTCGCAGCGCTCGTGATTCTCGCCGAACTCTGCCCCTTCGAAGCACTCGAGGACGCGGTTGAGCGGCTGACACCAGCGAAATTCCGGGTACGCAACATGGACGCGCTTCGGGTGGGTGAGAAGCTTGCACAACGGCAAGCCGCGTAGCCGACACCGCAAGTAACCGGGCGAGCGTGACCGCCTTCCATCACTCGTGAGGCTAACTATCGTGACGATACGCACTTCCGCACCGGAGGTGATTGCTCGAGCAGGGTAGCGCGACTGGTTTCCGAAGAAAGGCGGGATGTCACGGCGAACAGTTCTTCGTGAAGCAAATACCCAGACAAAGAGGCGAAATCCAATATGATTGACTCAGATACCAACCCGCGTTTTTTCGACCTGGTGGGCAACGTTCGCGCCATGCGCCGGTTGAAACCCGATCCGGTGCCTCTGGGTTTATTGCGCAAGGTGCTCGATGCGGGCGTCAACGCGCCATCCGGCCAGAACACGCAACCCTGGGCGTTCGTGCTTCTCACCAAGCCGGATGCCAAGCAGTGGTTCGCCGAACGCTACGACGCCGCCATCAGATCCCGTTTTGGCGCTGTCGTCGAAGAGCGCGACACCAGCTCGCCGATGGGCCGGCAGTTGCAGGCGCTGCGTTATCAGATGGATCACATGCATGAGTTTCCGGTGCTGCTGCTCGTATGCGGACTGCGTGACTGGCCGTTCAAGGTGCCCGCTGAGGAGCGGGTGGGGCTCGCGCCTCCCAACTACGGTGCGGTGTATCCCTGCGTGCAGAACATTCTGCTCGCGTGCCGCTCCCTTGGCCTGGGTACAGCACTCACCACCATGCACCAGGTGTTCGAAGAGGAATTGCACGAACGCTTTTCCATACCCACGGATTACGGCGTGGTCGTCACGATGCCCATTGGATACCCGATGGGGAATTTCGGGCCGGTGCGACGTAAACCGGCTGCAGACGTGACTTACTTCGGGCAGTGGGGAAACACGGACTCCGGCACTTACCGTTGATCGTTGGGTTGGTGCCTTCCGCGCAAGCGGCTTCAGCCGCGATATGAAGGTTTGCCTCCTCCTCGTCAATCACACAGAATCGCCTTTTTTCATTGTGAAGATCGGAGGGCCGGATTGAGCCTAGATTTCGGGCTTAGCGAGCCGCAACGACTGTATCGGGATCAGATTCGCCGTTTCGCGCGAACGCAGCTCACCCCCATGAGAGTGCGGTGGGATCGTAAGAAGGAGCGGCCGCAGGCCATGGTCCGAAAAGCACTCGAAGCCGGACTGCTGGATACGGAGATGGACCATGTGATGCGCGGCATCATGATCGAAGAGGTGGGCTACGCGGACTTCAACTGCGCTCTACCCTTCCTGGTCACCACGGAGCCTTTCGAGCTTAATCGTCTGGATGGCGTTCCCGATGAGGTACGCAACCCCGTCCGTCAGCTTGTGCGGGAAGGCAGGACCATCATCGCCGTGGGATTCACCGAACCCGAAAGCGGCAGCGACATGGCCGCCTTCAAAGGACGCGCCGTGCGCGAGGGCAACCAGTGGCGGCTCAATGCCGTCAAGAACTCGATCTCCTGGGTCGATGCCGATTATTTCATCATCACCTGCCGTTCC
>DCWG01000163.1:5335-5730 GCA_002327525.1 Gammaproteobacteria bacterium UBA2168
CATCGCCGTGGGATTCACCGAACCGGGCGGTGGTACGGATGTCGCAAATTTTCAGAGTACGGCGGATCTGGATGGCGACGAATGGGTGATCAACGCAGTCAAGAACTCTCTGTCCTGGGCGGATGCAGACTACTTCACGATCACCTGTCGAACCGAAGACCGTTCTCAGGGAATCTGGTCACTCAGCAACTTCTTCGTGCCCCGCGCCACCGAAGGTGTTCAATCACCCCGGCTCTGGGAAGATCTCGGCACGCATGGAGCACCTCGTGGGGAAGTTCGATTCGAAAACGTCCGGGTACCCAGCAACTATCTGGTCGGCGAACGGGGGAAGGCCTATCTGCAGATGGCTCAACTGTTTGACACGAACCGGGCATACATCGGACTGAAGTGCGTCG
>DCWG01000163.1:6058-8439 GCA_002327525.1 Gammaproteobacteria bacterium UBA2168
TGCCGCGCAGGCGTCAATCGATGAGACATGCGAATTCGCAAAACAACGCTCTGTGATGGGTAAGCCCATCTCCACCTACCAGGGAGTGAGTTTCCCGCTCGTGGAGGCGGAGACCCGACTCGAGGCCGCTCGCCTGCTTTGCTACAAAACGCTGTGGCTCCGCGATCAGGGACTGCCGAATTCGAAAGAAGGCGGAATGTGCAAGTGGTGGGTACCTGAACTCACCTTCGACATCGTCAGGGAATGCCTGACGATACACGGTCACTACGGCTACACGTCTGAGCTGCCCTTCGAACAACGCCTGCGGGATATTCTCGGCTGGCAGATCGGCGACGGAACCTCGCAGGTCTCGAAACTGATCGTGGCTCGCAGCATGTTCGGTAAAGAACACGTCAGTTGAACGGCGGGCTCTACATACTCGTTACTGCGACGCTGCGAGTAATTGGGGACAGGTACACTATTGACGTTGACGAGTGCAAAGTGTACACGTCCCCATATCCCACCATATCCGCTTCCCCTATCCGGGGATTACCGCCGGTGCGCGCCCACCAGACAGACCACCATCCGGCAGGGCTCGCTGCCATGGTTGCGCCAGGCGTGGCGGGTGCCGCTTTGAATCACCGTATCGCCGGCCTTCAGATGCACCTCTTGGCCGTCGTCGAGCTGCAGCCACACCTCACCCGAGATAACGTACTCGAAATCCATCGTGTCGGTAGTGTGCATACCCGGCGCGTCCGGCTCCATGTGCGCCGCCATGCCGGGCCACACGGCTTCCATCTCCTCGAATCCGGCCTCGACATTCAGATCTTCGGCCGGCAACACCGTCTCCGGCGGCACCGTGAACAGCCCGAAACGCACCCCACCCACAGGCGGAAAGTACTGGTGAAATGAAGGTTTACCCCCGTCGTCGGGATATGTGAGTGCCTCATCCGCCCCCCACAAGCGATGGATTTCCAGTCCGGGTGCGATAGCGACGGTAGCACCCTCCACCTGCGAGTCACTCGCCACAACTGCCTTGCCTTGTGGTGTGTGCCCGGTTACCACTCTGCGTATGCGCATGCTGTATTCCTACTGTTGTCTAGGTCTGTTCGAGCTATGGATGGTAAATGCTATGCGTCCACATCTCATCAGCAGAAAGCCTCACCATCGAGGAAATCGCTCACCGCATGCAGGCAGCGCGGCAAGCGTTTTCTCGCCGTGATCGGATACTCCCGTTTGCTAGTGAAAGTCTCTCTCACAAGCTGGAGTCGATCTAGGGGGGCAGGTCAGCCGAACGAAGCGCCCACTATGATGAATGAACCTCGCAACTCTGCATTCAACGCGACGTCGTGCAGTTCCTTCACGATCTGGCTAATGTCCCGCGGTTCCGGGCCTGCCTCGCTCCATCCAAACCCCGCCCGATCGTAAGAGCAGACATGCGCGAAACGGCTGACTCTCGTCTGCACCAGATGCCAGTCGAGCGACCACATTCCCGAACCGGATTCGAGAATAACGGTGCGATCACCAGTACCCGTGCAATGCAGATGCAGGCTATGCGTGCCAACGCTCACCAGCTTGCCGGGAGCCGGATGACGACTGGCAAACTCGCTCACCGTCCAGTTCTGATGCGTACTGGCGATCAGAAGAAAGGTGACAACGAACACGAGCACACAAACAAGTGATGCCACCGCCCAGAAAAACAGGCCGCGCCTACGTTTCAATGCTTCCTCGGACAGCCAGCGGCAAACCGATTACGTGACCAGGCGCCGAGTTCCAAAACAGGCCACTCAGCCTGGCTTTTTTATGCGGTAGACAAACCGATCGGTCTTTCCGCGCAGACCGCCAGCAAAAACACCCTGGGTGTGTGAATCCGTGGTGTTGTGGAGAAAATCTGCCTCGGCGTCGATGACCAATCCCGCTTTACTGATCGCCTCGCGAACCTTGGCCTCTTCGATGCGATGCAGCTTGTTGTTTTCCTGACCCGCAATCCCCACGTGATCTATAACGCCGATAACACCGTCAGGCTTAATCAGTGAGGCGAGCAGTTGCAGTGTACCCACCGCGGCCGCCTCTCCTGCGCCATTGTAAACATCGTGGAAGTTGAGCGCGGTCATTGCCACGTCAAAAGAGGCCGGAGTGACGCCGAGCTGCGTGAGGTCGCCATCCAGACGCTTGATATTGGTAAGTCTACGCACCCGTTCCGCCATCGCCCGCTCCGCTGCCCCCCCCCTCATCTGCAACACTGCAGACGGATTGTGCGCATGAACCTCACCCTCGGCTCCGACCCAGCGTGCCAGCACCTCGGTGTAATAGCCCCCGGAGGCAATGAAGTCGAGGACTGTCATTGAAGACTGAACGCCGAGGAAACTCATTACATCGGCGGGCCGCCGGTCGGCGTCCCG
>DCWG01000163.1:8775-32842 GCA_002327525.1 Gammaproteobacteria bacterium UBA2168
GGGCCGATCGCTCGCCGCGAGCCGCTCAGAGCTGAGGTGGTGATCCGCAATCGCCACGCTCGCCGTGATATTCACACTCAGTAGGACAAGCAACATCATCGCAGTTCTAGTCATGAGTCTCTCCCTTTGTCGTACTGCGCACTCTACCCAATTCGGCGGCGTAAGGCGCGCTGGTACACATCTGATGGGTATGACCAAGCAGGTGCTCGTCCCGGAGTGTGCACCACTCGTCGATCCATGATTATGAAGGCCGGTTGCGGCGCAGGATCGTTTCAATCCGGCGAATCTGCCTCGAACGACGCGACGATACGTCACCCATCACATCACGGCCCAACAAACCGACCCACCAGGTAATCCATGAATGCTTGAATACAACCCGAGCATCTCAACTCCTGATGTGTGAGCAGCCAAACGCCGACAGGTTCGAGAGGCAGTCTGTAGTTCAACGCCACCAGATCGTTGTGTAGTTTCTTCAAGATGCCAACACCAACCCCGGAGGCAACGGCCGACAATGCATCCCCATGGCTTGTCGCTCTTAGCACCACATTGGGTCGTCGCGAATATCGGCGAAGCGCTCTTTCCTGCCTAGGTGCTCCTTTTCCAACCCTTAGATTCACAGTCGAGCCCCAAATCATCCAGTCGACAGCGTTCGGCCGTGATGCGCCCTCATCGCTCAAACACAGATACTCCCTCAAGGCGTAGTAACCAAAATTCTCCCGCGTCAACTGCCTTCCGACAAGGTGGCCGCGCTACGCGACCATGACATCCACGTCGCACGCGACGCTTTGAACAATAGCACTCACCGTGCGTGCCAGATGTACCTATCGACCAAGCGAAGCAGATTGGACTACGATTGTTAGTTGGCACGCGCGCAGAAATCATTACTGGATTCAATGCACAGCAAGGAAGACCAGCACACCCTCCCGGGATTGAGTATCCTCATCGGGACAGGAACAAGGGAGATATCGATGGACAAAGAAGAACTCTGGAAACGATTTCAGGCTCACATGAACTACACCGACGAAGAAATGGAACTGTTCAAGTCGGATCCCGCCAAGGTCAAAATGGTCACGGAGACCAGGAGCTTCGTGAAGTGCAAGATCATCGCCGAGGTGATCGAGTCTCAGGGCTGTCACGCCGGGCACCGGGTGGGCGACAGGATCGTCATGGACGGGAACGGCCAGCTGCTGACTCGTGAGTGTCCCGGCAAGGTCTGCATTTTCGCAGCTTCCGCCCTGCACCCTCCGGTCAACGTGATCTACGAGCGCTTCGTCAGCAACTCAGATCCCGACCATGAGAAAACCAGCGTGGTGCAATGCTCCGACATCGGTCTCGAAAATGGCGGCTGGGGCAAGATTCTGATGAAAGTGTTCGTCGAGGAAGAAGGCCAGGCGAAGTCGGCATGACGACGGGTCGCCGCTACCATATCCATGCGATGAGCCTGTATCTCGTCCGCTGTGTGTATGCTGCATAGCCTTCCAGCTCGCGCCGACGCCGGCCTGCTCGACGAAGTTGCGCCCGAAGACATCGCGCACCTTCGCGAACCGATCACTGCAATAACCATGGATATCCATCGGTGAGACTCTCGTTTCGAAAAAAGCGGTGGCCCTAGCACGAATGCCTCAACCGGTTGCATTTGGTAGGGTCGGTGCGGGTAGACTGGGGCATGCCGTCATGTCATGTCCTGTTATCTGCAGATGATCGCACCGGCGCACTGGAAATCGGTGGCCTGATCGCAAACGAGCAATTCACCGTACCGGTGGGGCCGAATGCGCAAAGCGAGCGTCTTTGCGTTGTAGACATCACCACACGACATGTCTCAAGAGAAGCTGCGCAACAGAGCATGGTCGAATTGCTTCGGCGCAATGCCACCCACCGTGCACACAAGATGGACGCTGGTCTGCGTGGCAACTGGCCATTCGAAATCGAGGTGCTGCTGGAAGCTGGCCACAAGGTGGCCGTCGTGTGCAGTTTTCCCGATGCCGACAGGCGCTGCAAGGATGGCGTTGTATACATCCATGATCTTCCCGTGCTGGAGAGCGTGTTCGGACAGGATCCGCTGAACGCACCGGTCAGCAGCCGACCCGCCGACGTTCTGGAGCATGCGGGGGTGTCGGGTGACGTGGTGGTTTGGGATGCCGATGACAATGAACAGTTGCATGCCGCAATCGAGCGCGCAGCCGCCGAGACTCGGGTGGTGGTTGGCGCTTCAGGGGCCCTCGGCGCCTTTGCGCAGACACTCTACCCCACCCTGCAACCCCGCAGGGTGCCTCTGCCCCACCCAAGGCGCGTGGTTTGCGGCAGTCTCAATCCCCTCAGCCGGGAGCAGATCGAGAGAACAGGACATCCGATCCAACTGGTTGGCGGTCGGCTGGACCTGATCGACGATCCGGCAATCATCGCGACACCGCTACCCGGCGGTGACATAGGAGAAGCCGAGGCTCTGGCAATGGCGGTGAAGGTCGCTAAAGACATACGCGCCGTCTGGTCGAACATCGGAACTCTGATCGTCATCGGGGGCGACACAGTGGGCGCGATCGTCGGCGAGGATACGCTCGAAGTCATTGGTACGGTTGCACCCGGCATACCTGCTTCGCTATATGACGGTGTGTGTCTGATCACCAAGGGTGGCGGAATCGGCCAGCTGGATGTCATTCGGGATTTACTACAGAGATCCCGGCAGGATGCACACCCTGATTTTGAGACGGGTACAAGCACATGAACGGCTTTGATGTAGTGGCCCGATGTCTGAAGACGGAAGGCGTCAGGTGGATGGCCTGCTTCCCGGCAAATCCCCTGATCGAAGCTGTTGCCAGGGTTGGTATCCGCCCGATCGTTTTTCGCCAGGAACGCGGTGGTATCAACGCAGCCGACGGGTTCAGCCGCCAGACCGCGGGAAGAGAGATCGGCGTTTTTGCGGCACAGGATGGTCCCGGGGTCGAAAACTCCTTCGGTGGGATCGCGCAGGCTTTCGGCGAAGCAGTGCCGATCTTGTTCCTGCCCCAGGGCTATGCACAGGGCAATCAGGACATAGTGCCTAACTTCTCGGCCAGACAGAACTATGCACACATAACCAAACTGGCAATATCCATAGACAAGGTGGATCAGACCTCTCGTGAGATCAGGCGCGCATTCCACGCCATGCGCCACGGGCGACCCGGGCCCGCCCTGGTGGAGATGCCGAGGGATGTTATGCAACAGGAAACATCGGCGGATGCCGTCGACTATACAGCGACCAGGACGATGACTTACGCACCGAGCCCGGGAGACGTGAAAGACGCCGTTGCCGCGCTTCTTGCCGCCGACAATCCGGTCATCTGGTCCGGTCAGGGCGTATTGTACGCACGCGCATCGGATCTGTTGCGTGAGTTCGTGGATCTCGTGCAAATACCGGTGATCACCACCATGCAGGGAAAAAGTACCTTTCCGGATGACCACCCGCTCGCGCTGGGTTCTGCCAACCGCACCGCGCCCAAAGCCGTGTACCACTGGCTGGGCACCTCCGATACGGTGTTCGCGATTGGCTCGGGCCTCACCCGCACGGCCTTCGGACAGGAGATTCCCGACGGCAAGTTCCTGATTCACAACACGGTATCAGCCGAGGACATCAACAAGGACTATCGAGCCGATGTCGGGCTGGTGGGTGATGCGGGCTTGACCCTTGCGATGATGATCGATGAAGCAAAGGCTCAACTGGGACCCGAAGGGCGCGCACCCGCAACCGAACTGCACCGACGAATAGCGGCTATCAAAGCGCAATGGCTGCAGGAATGGAGTGCGGTTCTGAACGCAGATGACATACCCATCAATCCGTATCGGGTTGTCAGCGAGATAGACAGGAACCTGGACCACGTGAATTCGGTTGTCACGCACGATGCAGGCAGCCCGCGCGATCAAATCATGCCCTTTTACCGGGCCACCGTGCCGCACGGTTACATTGGTTGGGGGAAAACAACCCATCTCGGCTATGGCATTCCCCTCGTGATGGGCGCCAAGCTGGCCGATCCGGACAAATTCTGCATGAACTTCATGGGCGATCTCGCGTTCGGACACACCGGCACCGAGATCGAAACAGCCGTGCGCGCGCAGATCCCCATTACGACCATCGTCATCAATAACCGCACTATGGGGGGTTATGACGAAAAGATGCCGGTTGCAATGCAGCGTTTCGGCGCGGGCAATCAGGGCGGAGACTACGCCGGCATGGCAAGAGCGATGGGCGCACGCGGCATCCACGTCGACACCACAAACGAAATCGCCCCCGCTATACAGGGCGCACGGCGCGCAAACAAAGAAGGCGACGTTGTGGTCATCGAAATCGCCACCAGACAGTTCACCAGTTTTTCGCAGTACCCCGGGTTGCTCATAAATCCGCCGGAGTAGACACCCTCATCAACCGGAGCCTACCCCGGGCCACCAGCCGTGCACCGCCCGAACGTCTCGTGCTGCCGCACGCAGTACCGATATCCGCTTGCAGACAACCCACGAAGTTTCTTGAAGTTCTTGGTGAAAGCCTGCGCACTTGAGTATCCAACGGCCATCGCGACGTCTGTCACAGGCTCACCTGTGTCCGCGAGTAAAGACTCCGCGTGCTGGATGCGAATACGCTCGACGATGGATCACAAACCGCGGGGCACCAACGGGAGCGGTCTGATCGGCTGGATGTTTGGATCAACGTGGAATGACGACGCCAGCACTAACACGATCCCATGTCTCGGCTGTTACGCCGGACTCTCGTATCTTCGCTTTCTGGATTCGGGCGGTCGCTTCCGTCTTGGGCAGTTCATCCCAGAATTCCACATATCGGGGAATGGCGAATCGAGGCATCCGTGGAATCAGAAACTCAATGAGCTCTGGCGGATCGAGACTCACATCCGACTCCAGCACGACGGCGATCTTGATCTCGTCTTCGCCTTCATCGGCGGGCACCGCGACGGCGCCACTCTCTGCGATCGCCGGGTGTCCGTTGACAATCGTCTCGATCTCGAAGCTCGAAATGTTCTCACCGCGACGACGTATGTAATCCTTGGCGCGGTCGACGAAATAGTAGTTGCCATCCTCATCGTAGGTGAACGCATCGCCTGTGTGAAACCAGCCATTGCGCCATGCTTCGCTCGTCTTCTCCGGCATGTTCCAGTATCCGGCATTCAACTCCCACGGTTCGCCTCGAACGATTAACTCCCCGGGCGTGTGCGCCGCCACCTCGATATCGTGCTCATCCACGATGCGCACCTGCACTCCTGCACGGGCCTGGCCGCAACTGCTGTAGTTAACGCCGGTACAGCGCACGTCAGGACGGACGATAGGACTGTTGATTTCCGTCATGTTGTAGGTGGTGAAGACATCAACACCGAAACGCTCGCTGAACGCGTCAACCTCTGGGATCACCGGAGCCATCACCACTGTTTCCATGGGATTTTCGCAGTCACCCGCCTGTTCGGGCTGATTGAGCAACATCTGCGCAAGCGGTCCCAGGAGCACGGCTGCATTGGCATCGAAGGTTCGGACGTCGTGCCAATACTCGCTGGGTGAAAAGGCCTCTCGGATCACGCTGGCGCCACCAAACACCGTCGCGCTGTAAAATCCGC
Organism: Gammaproteobacteria bacterium UBA2168; assembly: GCA_002327525.1. GTDB lineage: Bacteria > Pseudomonadota > Gammaproteobacteria > Pseudomonadales > Azotimanducaceae > JASLQO01. The sequence goes on from DCWG01000163.1 coordinate 14,364, forward strand.
CCTTGCCGGTGATGTGAAACACTGGAAAGGGTGAGTAGACGCGTATCCCGTCGAGCCGGTCGAGCGGAATGAAGCCGCTTTCCATCGTCGCCTTGAGCTGTCCCCAGGGGACCATGACCGCCTTCGAACGCCCGGTAGTTCCGGAAGTGTAGATCAACGACGAGATATCCCAGGGACCTGGTTCCGGCCGTTCGCTCGGTTGCGCATCAGCGATAAATTCGTCCGAGGAGATCACGCCAAAGGGCAGATTTTCAGGCACCACATCGGGTGGACCGAATACCACTGCAAGTTTCAGGTAAGGCAGCTGATCGGCAATATCGAACAGCGGTCGGGCAAAACGAGCATCCGCCAGAACGACCTCGGCCTCGGTGTTGTTGACTACGTGGCGCAGCCAGTCACCTTTGTAGTTCGTGTTGATTGGCGATTCGATCGCACCGAGCCACGCACAACCCTGCCATGCACGAAATGCATCGAAGCCGTTGGTGAACAAGGTGACAACGGGATGTCCGCGTCTTGCACCACTGCGCTCCAATGCGCTGGCCCAGCACAAGGTATCCGTGTACGCCTCCTCCCACGACAGTACGCTTCCATCGACCTGTTTAAGCGCAACATCAGCGCCATTCTCGCCAGCGCGTTTTGCCAGCATCTGTGGCATGAGATCCGGGTACTCGAATGTCATCAATCGCTCCTGCTTACCCATCATCCAATCCAGTATGGATGTTACATACTACCGATGACATTCACATTGCCCGGATCCGCTCTGCGGGCAGTAGTGCCTCAACGGCAATGTGGGCGTTGACCTTGAACACGACACAAGCAAGGCTTGCATAGCCCATATCGCCCAGCCGGGAGGTGGCTAAGTGTCGTTTGAACGATGTTGTCGGATCGATCTCGAAGCCAGGATGCTGGCCGGCCATCTGGGTTTTCGATTTGCACAATGGAGAATGTGATGTCGCTGCGTGGTTTTCCGGAAGAAGTCAGGGATTGGCTCGGTACAAACTGCCCTCCGGGCGTGCGAGGCAAGCGTTATGGCTACACCGGCGGGCGCGGGGCTCGAATCGGCGATAGTGCTTTCACCGAGTGGTTCGATCGTTGCGTCGAACGCGGTTTCACAGTTCCGACCTGGCCGCTCGAGTATGGCGGCGCCGGTCTCACGGCCGCTGAGAACGACATTCTTACTCGAGAGCTGCGGGCTATACAGGCACCCAGGCCGCTACTGGGCATGGGCGTAAATCTGATAGGCCCCACCATTCTCGAATTCGGCAGCCAGGAACAGAAATCGTTCCACCTTCCCAGGATCGCCGAAGGAGAAATCCGGTGGTGCCAGGGTTATTCCGAACCGGGTGCAGGGTCGGATCTCGCAGGGCTACAGACCAGGGCTGTGAGCAACGGGAATCACTACACGATAAATGGATCCAAGATCTGGACCTCGGGCGCGCACGTCTCGGACTGGATATTCTGCCTGGTGAGAACCGATTCAAACGCACCCAAACACGAAGGCATAAGCTTCCTCCTGATGCCATTGGATAGCGCCGGGATCAGTGTCAGGCAAATCGACTTGATTGCCGGTGGTTCTGAGTTTTGCGAGGTGTTCTTCACGGACGTTAATGTGCCCAAAAGCAATCTCCTTGGTGAAGAAAACAAGGGATGGTCGATCGCCAAACGGCTGTTGCAGTACGAGCGCTTCTCAGTGACGGAGCCCGGTGCAAGCGGATTTTCGCTGGTCGTGGGCGGCGTGGACGAAATCGCGAAATCGTACGTCGGCATGGCGGACGGTCGAATTCAGGATCCCGTTTTGCGAAATGAAATCACGAGAAACGCGATGGATGCGAGGTCGCTCGATCTAACCATACAGAGGATCAAACAAGAGAGCGCAGATGGTGATGCCGTGAATGTCACCACCTCGATTCTGAAGTACTACAGCAGCGAGCTGACTTGTGAAGAGGACGAGCTGAGAATTCAGGCGATGGGCGCCGCTTCTCTGGGCTGGGAGGGTCCAGGATTCAGCGACCTGGAGCTTTCGAGCACGAGGAAATGGCTAACCAACAAGGCGGCGAGGATTGCGGGCGGTACCAGCGAAATACAGCTGAACATCATCGCCAAGAGAGTGCTGGGATTACCGGACTAAGGAGAAACGAGTGATGCAGATATACGAGACCATTGTTTACACCCACGAGGACCACATTGTAACCGTCATGTTGAATCGGCCGCACGCTCGAGGAACGCCTGCGCATAGAAACGGAAATGATGATGTCCATGTGGTGGCGCAGGGACAAACACAGCGCCGGTGCCCAGGCTTTCCTCGACAAGAACACCAGGCCCGACTGGCCGAACCATGGGTTGTAGATCCTCTCGGTTCTGTCAAAGACATTGATCATGATTGTTTGCAGGTACGACCTTGCTCGTCCAGGCATGATATGAGCACCATCGATCTGCTCGATAATCCCGTGTGGTATGCCATCAATTCCGTACACACCGACCTTGCGCTCCAGACAGGTGAGCATCCACCCAAAGCGGGACGATATCGACCCGAAATATCGTCTTTCGCAGGCATCGAGACGCCGGATGCCCTGCGCTACCGGGCCATCCTCCAGCCCAGGTCAAACGCTTTGTTCCGCAATCCGCCTTCGGTCACGCCATGAAAGCCACCTGGGGCTTGACCCAGCAGAAGTTCCTGTCCCACGAGATTGCGATCAGCGAAGCTGACGCCGCAGCCCGTGCAGCCCTCGCGTGTCACGTTCCACAATGGGACACGACCACCCGAAGGCATCGGTCGTCTGATCGATGCGACCGAGCGAACCGTTTATCCGCGCCGAATACAAAACACCGGTGCAGTTCGCCATGATCTGTTCGACTAAGAGCCCTCAGCACCTCACGCAGAATGGGCTCTCGCGCGATCATGTCGCAAAAGATTGCCCGCAGCGATGGTGCTGCTGTCGGTGAAGAACACCCCAACCCAACAACCAGCGTGCACTCAATCGAGCACACCCTCAGATCTCAACCCGCTAAGTTCCGCAGCACCGAGGCCAAGATCCTCGCTCAGAACCTCGTCGGTGTGCTCCCCTAGAAGTGGCGCGCGCTTGATGGGTACGTCTGATGCCGACAATCGTGGCGCAAACCCCATCAGCGGTACGCTGCCGTGAACGGGGTGGTCTATTTGCTGCACGAACCCCCTGGCCACCAGGTGTGGATCGTGGTGAAGCTCTTCGGTGTCGAGACAGGCCGAACACGGCACCCCAGCCTCGCCCAGAATGCTCATCACCTCGTATTTGGTGTGCTGACGTGTCCAGTCGATGAACATCTGGTAAAGCACTTCACCGTTTTCAATGCGGTTTTGCATGCCTCGAAAATGCTCGTCAACCACGAGTTCCGGCATACCAGTGGCAATGCAAAGTTCATCGAAGTGGCCGTCCGTGATCGGCATGATGAAGGCCCAGTCGTTGGGTCCGAACGGTTTACACGGATAGGCCGCCACCGGTGGTAGTCCCTGCGCGTTACCGGTTCTCGGACACGCGGCCGTGCCCCACTGCGCACCAATCGCGATACGCGTGCGCATGAAATACGTCATGGCTTCCTGCATGGATATCTCGATCTTCTGACCTTCACCCGTACGCAGTTTCTGCACATAGGCCGCGAGAATGGCCATGGCCAACTGCACACCACTACCCGAGTCGCCGGTGGTAGGCCCCGGTACCAGCGGCGGGCCGTCCGCTTCACCCGTCACGGAAAATGCCGCTGCGGCTGCCTGGGCGATCATGTCGTAACTCTTGTATTGTGCGTATGGACCCGACGATCCAAAGCCTTTGAGACTTGCATAGATCAGGCCAGGATGAATCTCACGCAACGTGTCGTAGTCTATTTTCAGTCGCTCGACGACTCCCGGACCGAAGTTCTCGACGAACACATCAAACTTCGGCACGAGACGCATGAACAGATCCCGACCGACCTCGGTTCGCAGATGCAACGCAACGCTGCGTTTGTTCGCATTCCAGTTGCAGAAGTAGTTCGAATAAGCGGTTTCGCCGGTAAGGCCCACTCCACGCCCCGGATCGCCATCCTCCGGCGGCTCCACTTTTACGACGTCGGCCCCGAGCCAGGCAAGTGCCTGGGTGGCCGATGTCCCCGCCTCGTACTGTGTGAGGTCGAGAATTCGGAGTCCGTCCAATGCAGCCATGTTTTTCCCCCTTCGGGCACTCGACCCGGATCTTGGTGCACAAGCCCCTCCCCGTAAAGCCACCTCGCCGCGATCACGTCGAGAACTCACATCCCAGGAGGTCATCGAGTGCAGGCTGTACTGCTATCAATTCATGATCCACATGTTGATAATCGACGAGTCTGCCGACGACGTCATTGGATCCTTCTTTCCCTGACCGCGCGCAGCGAACTGGCTGTTGCTGGAAGGCCAAAGATCCCAGGTGTTCCACTCAACAGCGCAAGAGATCACCCATGAGCGACATCACCGACCAAGCCCTGGATTTCACATCATCACACGATGTACCAGTGCCCTATATGCAGCGCCTGCGCGATTACTATCTCGCCCTGGGCTACGGCAACCCATACCGTTGGGCACAGTATTCTCAGGTGCCGTTCACACCGCTGAAAAGAGCGCTACGGGAGTCTCGGGTCGCCCTGGTCACAACTGCCGCGCCGTACAAGGAAGGCGCCGGTGACCAGGGACCCGGCGCTGCCTACAACGCAGCGGCCAAGTTCTACCAGGTCTATGCGGCCAGTATTGACGAAGACCGTTTTCTCGGCATATCGCACCTTGGCTATCACCGTGGCTATACCACCGCCGAAGACATCAACTCGTTTTTCCCCCTGCCCGCCCTACGCCAGGCCGCGAACGAAGAGCGTATCGGCGAGGTATCCCCTCGCTACTACGGCACTCCGACAAATCGCAGCCAGGCTACCACCATCGAACAGGACTGCGCCGATCTGTTGCGTCTTTTGCGAGAGGATGAGGTGGACGTCGCGGTCCTGGTACCCAACTGACCCGTCTGTCATCAGACCGTGAGTCTGACCGCGCGTTATCTGGAGGCAAACGATATTCCTACCGTCATCATGGGTTCGGCCAAGGACATCGTCGAACACTGCGGGGTGCCGAGATTCGTATTCAGCGACTTTCCCCTGGGCAACTCCGCTGGAAAGCCCCACGACGCAGCCTCACAAGTACGGACACTGGAGTTGGCGCTCAGGGTTCTGGAAACCGCGCCCGGCCCCCGCACCACGGTTCAGTCGACTCAACGCTGGTCGCAAGATCTGGAATGGAAACTCGAGTTTCAGAACGTCGAGCGCATTCCGCTCGAAGAGTTACAACGCCGGCGCGAAGGTTTCGACAGGATCAAGGAAATAGGCAATAAAGTACGCGACGACGCCCGGGCCGCCCGCCAAGACTGAGGATTGAGAGCGAAGCATGACCAGACCCTTCAGCGGGATACGTATTCTCGACTTCACACAGGTGTTCGCCGGTCCTCTGGCAAGTTACCAGTTGTCTTTGCTCGGTGCGGACGTCATCAAAGTAGAACGCCGGGGCGGCGAAGACATGCGGGGAAGGCCCCGGTCTGCGGACGGTACATCTCAACACACCACGCCCGGCTGGATCGCCATAAACGCCAACAAGCGCAACATCGCCCTCGATCTAAAGAATCCGGAGGCGGTCGAGATCATTAAACGCCTGGTGGTCGGGACCGACGTCGTGATGGAGAACTTTCGACCGGGCGTTATGGATCGACTGGGTATCGGCTACGAGGATCTATCAGCCATCAATCAGGGATTGATCTACTGTTGCGTCTCCGGCTTTGGCCGTGAGGGACCGCTGAAAGACGAGCCTTCTTACGACGGCAAGATTCAGGCGATGTCCGGCATCATGTCCGTGACCGGCCACGAGGAAACCGGACCGATGCGTGCCGGTTTCGCCATATGCGACGCCACCGCAGGCATAACGGCTGCATTTGGCGTCGCCAGCGCACTTTATCAACGCACTCACACTGGCAAGGGCCAGTTAGTCGATGTGGCTATGTACGACTCCGCCCTCGCTCTGCAGTCTCCGGGTATCGCCGACTACACTATCGCGGGTAAGGAACACAAACCCTACGGTAACCGCGCCATCAGCGGCCTACCAACCGCGGATCTGTTTCCGGTCAAGGATGGCAATATCCTGTTGGCGGTGAACAACGAAAAACAATTCCGTTGTCTGATGCGTAGCATCGGTCGCGAGGCGCTGCTAGACGACCCCCGTTTTGTCGACTGGCCCGCACGACTGAAGAATGAAGACGCCCTGATCGGGATTATTCGCGAGGTATTTGCCGAGGACGATGCCGCCACATGGGAAACCCGCCTGATAGAAGAAGGGGTTCCCTGTGCACGCATACAGTCGATCAAACAAGCAGTCACTCATCCCCAACTCGATCATCGTGATTTCATGCAGACCATCGAAGGCCCTGACGGATCCGTTACATTGGCCACCACCGGCTTCAGACTCGAACACGGTAACGCGTTTCTCGAACACAGCTTTGCGAAGCTGGGTGAACATAGCGAGGATATCCTCGGCGAAGCGGGATTCAGCGAAGAAGAGATCACAAGGCTGCGAGACAACGGCACGATCTAGGGTTCCTCGCCAAACGACCAGAGATCTTTCTTCCCGCCTCGTGCGCATGCCCCGATTTTTCCAACCAGCGCACTGCGAAGCGGCACCTTGACCACATCTCTCCACGCAGTATAGCCTCTTCGACTTTCATCGCATCCCAGGAGCCCAACTACCGCTAATGGCTTGTCCATCGATGAAGCCGCGATGCAGATTGTGGGCAGCTATCGAGAAGCGAGGCCTGGTTAGATGGCCCACTTGATCCGTAAAACCAGAATGTTCCATTTTCGATCCGACCTTTTCCTGCAACCCCCTTTTCTCCCACCACCTATGGGAATCTGCTGATTAACAGTCCTGTGGAGGAATGGCTAAATCAAGAATCTGTCCGATTCGACCTGGGCACGCTCAGTCCAATGAAGACATCAAGATCGGATAGCCCGAAGACACGAAAGCATTCGCTTCTGAGTATGTAAGTGGAACAATCTTCATAACATGATCGGAAGCAGGCGCACCACTGCCCTTGGCGGCTTCACAGTTATCCTCGCTCGTTCTAAACGGGAGATCTTTGTACCCCAGGGGGAAACCATCCTCCACGTACTCCGCGACGCCGGTGTGCACGTACCTTCTAATTGCAACAATGGAAAGTGTGGCGTGTGTGAGCTGGACGTGTTGTCTGGTATCCCCAGACATCGGGACACCGTTCTGAGTGATGAGGAAAAGGCTTCCAATCAAACCGTGATAGCCTGTTGCGCCGGTTCTCTCACACCGGAACTGGAGCTGGATATATAGAAAATGATTTCGGGTCGCCATGCCGAAACATGGTGTGGGCCTGGTTCGAATTGCCACCCGGGAGAGTGTGATGTCTGTGCAGCTTTGGCAAACTAATGCTGAGGTCGTTGCGACGGCTGGAGGGCGCTCCTCATGACGGCTGATCCTGTACTGCGGCTCCGGCAAATCTGTCTGCTCGCGCGGGATCTTGAGTGGACGTCCAACATTCTGAGTACGGCGTTCGATGCGCCCGTGGTCTTCCGCGATCCTCGAATGGCTGCTGGCGGATATCTCACCAACACACACATCCGCCTGGGCGACTCGTTTCTCGAGACTGTTTCCCCAACAGACCTCGCATGGGCGCGTTCATCGACTCAGACTAGGCTTCTGGAGCGCAACGGTGACTGCGGATACATGGCTATCGTGCAGGTTCCTGATGTTTCCATAGCCTCGCGGTCGATGGCTGTCCAGGGTTCGGGGCGAGGGATCGTTGCGGGGGACTGGAACATCTGTCCCGGCTCACCTGGCTCAGGCCTGGCGGGAGTCGAGTCGGGACGTTACGTGTTGGGTGACCCTCTGCTGAAAGCCCCCCGTACCGTTTCTGGCGTGAATGTTCAGTTCCACCCCGGGGACTTCGGAACTCTCGCCGAAATTCAGGAGAACTGGCCCGGCCACGGCGATTTTCCAGGCAACAAGGGCGTGTACTTCCCCGCCGGAAACGCCTGGCAGAACGGTGTTGACGCACGACCTCACGGGGGTGTCACAACCGGCTTCGCGGCGGTTGAGATCGCGCCCAGGGACGATGATCCGAAGGAGGTCTGCAAGCGGTGGATGAATGGCCTCGGGGCAGGGTGTTCGATTGACCCGGCACAACCTGCGACGCTCAGGTTATCCGGCGGCCAAACGATGAGATTTGTAGAACCGGCACCCGGGAAGAGGACGGGCGTTGTCGGCGTGGATCTGTGGGCAATCCCCAGCGTCGATAAGAGGTTCGATTCGATGAACATCTGCGGTGTAAAGTGGACCCTGTTGGATCACCCCGATCATGTCTCGGAGGAAACGGAGGAAACAGAGGAAACACTGCCAGGTTAGCAACCGGCCAGAACTCTTACGTGGCTAGCGGCGGTTCCGCCCGCCACCGTAGTATTTAACCGCCTTTTCAGATTCCAGCTCAAGGAGGTTGTCACGCACCGCGGTGAGAAGGCTTTCCAGCATCAGGCTCTCATCATCGGTCAGGTTCTTCAGCATGAGTTTTGACAACTTCACCCCCGCCGCAATCATCTCCTTGTCGACCGAGCGGCCTTTGTTCGTGAGAAAGATCCTGTTCGAGCGCCGGTCTTTCTCGTCAGTGCGACGCTCGACCCAGCCACGTTGCTCGAGTCGATCGATCAATCCGCCCACCGATACCTTGCCAACCGCCAGCAGTGCCGCCAGCTCGGACTGGCTCAATCCTTCCTGGCGATGCAGATGCACAATCACGCGCCACTGTGATTTGGTCAGACCCATCGGTTTCACTAGACGGTTGTACTGGGTGGTCATCAAACGGGTGATGTCCGCAGTGAGAAAACCGATGCCACGATCCCAATCGAAATGTTTGGCCGAACGCCGCTTTTTCTTCGCCATCGCGCGAGTATAGACGAATGCATCACTACAACCGGCCTCAGCTCCATTGATCCCAGCCTCTTCACCCGCCTACATATAGTACTCATGCGTATTATATGTGTCGCGCAATACTTGCACTTTGGTACGCTTATGCACTATTTTGCTCACTGCCTTTGATCTCGCATCCAAAATCCCATCCATAATCGATCCAGATCCGTCGGAGGAACCGTGATGAGCACTAACGCTTCACCCCGAATAGCGACCCTGTCCACGCAAGACGCCCTGGCCGCGGCCGAGACCGTAAAAGTGCTGCCACAAATCGCCGAGCTCAACGTGTTCCGCACCCTTTTGAAACACCCAAAACTCGCGAAGGCCATCAACGACCTCCTGCTCATGCTGCTGTTCGACGGAAATTGCCTGCCCCACCGGCTACGCGAACTGCTTATCATGCGTATCGGCTGGGTGACGGGATGTGACTACGAATGGACCCAACACTGGCGCATTGCGCTCGACTACGGACTGACCGAAGACGAAGTGTTGGCGGTACGAGACTGGCGCAAGGCCAACTGCTTCGATGACGCCGATCAGGCCGTTCTCCGCGCTACGGACGAAACGCTCGCAAATGGATGCATCAGCCGGGAAACCTGGATGGCGTGTGCCGAAAACCTCGAATCCGAAGCCCAGCTACTGGAACTCAACGGCGCTATCGGCGCGTGGCGGCTAATTTCCCAGCTTGCCAGATCAGTGGAGATACAACTGGAAGAAGGCGTGGCTTCATGGCCGCCGGATGGTCTCGCACCCACAGGTGCCTGACCCGGCACAAACGCATCACTCGTTCAAACAACGGAGAAGTCATCAACCATGTCTAAGCAGCCGATATCGGCAGACCTCATCGGTCTCGAATTCGATCCCGTCCCCGCGAGCTGAAGGGACTACGACGTCATGCTCTACGCGCTCGCGGGGCGCGACACCCGAGAACGATCTCGACTACGTCTACGAAGGCAAAGGTCTCAAGACCATCCCCACCTACGGCGTCATCCCGGGCATGGCCTGTCTGATGCGTTTGAACTCGAACCTCGACATCAAGCTGCTCAACGTCTTGCACGGCGAACGGGACACAACGCTCGCCGGCCACTGCCGCCAAACGTCAAAAAAGGTGAGGCACAGGGCTCTATCACCAAGCTCTGGGACAAGGACAACGCAGCCGTCATCGGAGTCGATTGTGATGTAAGCGACGACGACGGCCTTATTTTCACCACACGCTCCACCATCTTCGTCCGCAATTCCGGCGGATTCGGGGGCGATCGCGACCCTTCGACAGCCAATGTGAACATACCCCCGGATCGCGCTCCGGACCATGTCGTGCAGTATCAGACCCTCCCACAGCAGGTTGCGCCGTAACGCCTCACCGGCGGTCGCGTCCCGCTGCACATCGACCCTGAATTCGCGAACATGGCAGACTATGACAAGCCATACGTACACGGGTCGTGCACGTATGGCTTCGTATGCTGTGCCATTCTCGATTCCGGCTGCGAGAATGAACCTGCAAACTTCACTTCACTGTCCGGTCGTTTCGCCGATCAGGTCTGGTTTGGCGACACCATCATCACCAACATCCGGAAGACAGAGCCGAGTGAGGCCATCGTGCAGGCGGAAACGCAGAGTGGCTCGGTCATGATCTCGCAGCGCCATGCGGCGTTCGCTCACTGACCGACCGAAGGCTCGCAGGCGCAGCACCGTGGCCGGTTTCAAGGAACCTCCTCAGGACTTCAGACAGGTGGTCGTGGATACTCCGACGGCGATGAGACTGGAACCACACCACACTTCCAGCGAGGTGGCGGCAAGCCCGCCCGTCACGCCCTCGAGACGACAATTGGAAATCAGGTGATCTGCATCCGCGTTTTTCCCCGTGAAACGAAGTGAGATGTCGGGGTTCGGCATTGCTAATGGCATGCCTTTCAGTGCACCTGCGACCGGCGGGCCCACGGAGATGTCCGCCGCAATACATGCCGCCTCGGCCATCGCGGCGTTATCGTCCCAGATGATTCGCGTTCCGGTCGCGATGCCGTCACCCGTACCCATCATGCGCGGTGAAAAGGTATCGATCAGCGGAATACGGCGATGACCAGGAGGCTGGCGCCACTCTCTCGCCTGTTCATAGCTCTTGAAGCCCTGCGGTGCGTCCCGGGTTCCGTCTCTGTCGACTTCGGCCAGCACATCTGCCGCCACCATCGACACCGTACCGCGTGTCGCGAGTTTCCCTTCCGGGGTAGACACATCGACGCTTACCGTCGTCAATGTACGCCCCTGATTCAGTACCGTTGGCACTACACGCGCAAGCCCGGGAGCGAAACTGCGAATGAATCTGGCGTCGATACCGGCCGGAACGCGATCCGGAGCCACCGAACGCGCAGCGAAAACACACAAAGCTGCCAACACACCGCCATTGGTGCCGCCAAAGCCGCCATTGAGTTCCTCCATGAGATCGAACTGCCACCCGCCATCCTCGTGCGGGGTTCCATTGATGCGTTGCGCGAAGTTCATGACGATTCCCCCTGGATGTGTGTATCTCAAGCGAAGGTGGCTTTCACCTGACTGAGAACCACGGCGCCGTTCTGCTTTTTCGACCTGAACAATCGCCCACACGCGTGGCCTGCAACACGATACAGGGTTAACCCGTGTGAAAGTCCTCGAGTCGTGGTTCGGACAATTCTTCTTCGAACCGGGCGAAAGTCCACGGCCAGCTCGCCACGTTTCCGAACCGGTCGAAATACCAGCTCTGGCATCCCGACATCCAAATCGTTCCGGTCATTTCGCGTTTCAGCATCTCGTTGAATTCGGCCGTGACCCCGGGTTTGGGATTCACTTCGGCGAGCACACCGTCACGGATCAGGCCTATCAGCTTTTCGACATAGGCGAACTGTGTCTCGGCGGTCAACAGGTACGAGAAGTTGCCGATGGGACTGTTCGGCCCGCCAAGGAAAAACAGGTTGGGAAACCCGGGCACACAAATGGTCTTGTACGCGTAATTGCCCTGGGACCATGCCTGCTCGAGCGTCGCTCCGTTCAAACCCAGCACCTCGCAGCTGCCCAGGAACCGATGCGGATCGAAGCCGGTAGCTAGAATCAGCACGTCGAGTTCGTGCAACCGTCCATCTGAGGATCGCACCCCTCCCGATTCGATCCTCTGGATACTCTCGGTGACCACCTCCGCGTTGGACTTGCAGATAGCCGGATAGAACAGGTCCGAGACGATCAGCCGCTTACAACCGGCAGAGTAGTCCGGCGTCAGCTTCGCCCTCAACTCCGGATCCGACACGTTCTCATCGAGATTCTGCTGACAACCGTTCTGCATGGCGGTCAACGCGTCATCGTTCTTGCCCACGACCGCTGCCGCAAAACCGTGATTTAACGTCTGCGCCAGGGCGTCGTAGTCGCGCTGCATGTCCTCGGGATGCTCCCGATAGCGGTCCTTCTGTTCATCTGTATAAAACGGATTGGGTGCAGCCAGCACCCATTGGGGCGTTCTCTGGAACAACGTCAGTTTTTCCACATCATCGATCACCGCACCGACGATCTGTACGGCCGTGGATCCCGTGCCGATGATGCCGATTCGCTTGTCGTCCAGCGACACGTCATGGTTCCAGCGTGCGCTGTGAAAGCAAGCACCCCCGAAGCTGTCCAGTCCCTCGATGTCCGGGTAGACGGGGTGCTGCAGAATGCCCACCGCGCTGATCACGACATCGAACTTGCCCTGATCGCCTTGCGTCGTGGTCACTCGCCAGTGTCCCGACGTGTATTCCAGCCGCGTTACCTCACTGCCGTAGGTCATCATCTCTTCGGCATCGTTGTCCTCGGCGACCTTACGGACATAGTCGTATATTTCCGAGCCGGGGGAGAAGGTGCGACTCCAGTCGGGATTGGGAGCAAAGGAGTATCGGTACAGGTGCGAAGGGACATCACAGATCAGTCCCGGATAGGTATTGTCGCGCCAGGTGCCTCCGAGATCGTTTTCCTTCTCGAATACGCGAACCTGCTCTACCCCGGCACCGCGCAGTTTGATCGCCGCCATGAGCCCGCCCGCGCCCGCACCGATGATCGCAACCCTGAATTGTCCCTCTCTGTCTTTCACATCCACCGCCCTCCTGCACGTGATTGATGCCCAGGGTAGACACGCTCGCTACGCATATAGTAATTATGCGTACTATTAGGATCAACGCTTTTCACAGGGCAACGCTTCGCGTGCACACCATATATGGCCGGTTGGTTCACCCGGGAACATCGCTCCGGGCTTCATCCAGCTCGATAGCGACTATCCGGGCAATGCGCGTCGGCTTGAATGCACGTCCCGAAAAATCGGTACAGGGCTCTTTCGGTGTTGCGCTACCGTTTTGCATCCCAGGGTCGTCCCCATACTCCCGGCATATGGACTTATAGTACTCGTGTGTATAGTAAGACTAAGCGTCATTTACCCGGACCGGTACGGTGCGGTCGGCCCAGGCCCCGGAGAGCACATATGCAATTCGATTTGATGACCGGAAGCAGCAGCTGGGAAAAGACTGCTGAACTGGCAATGCAATTGGAGAAGGCCGGATTCTCCGGAATGCTCTTCACGGAGAGCGACCAGGTGCCATGGATGATGATAGCTGCCGCGGCAACCGCGGCGCCAACACTTGAGTTCACCACCGGCATCGCGGTGGCCCTCCCCCGCAGCCCCATGATCTCGGCGCAGATCGCCTGGGAACTTGCACACAACACAGGTGGGCGTTTTCGTCTCGGTCTCGGTTCCCAGGTTCGCGGTCATGTAGAACGGCGTTATGGAGCGACCTGGGACAAACCCGCGCCCCAGATGCGCGACTACGTGCAGGCCTTCAAAGCTTGTATTCGCGCCTTCCGCCGGGAAGAGAAACTTCATCACGAGGGCCCTTACTACCAGCTCTCACTGTTGCCGGAACAATGGTCCCCGCCTCGACATGAGTACGAGGACATCAAGATTGATATTTCCGCTGTTGGTCCTTACATGTGCCGCGTGGCGGGCGAGCTGTGTGACGGGGTACACGTTCATCCCATGCATTCCATGCACTACATCAACAACCGCCTACTTCCCGAAATCGAGAGGGGCGCGGCGCTTACCGGCAGAAGCGCGGGTGATGTCGACCTTATGGTTCCCGTCTTTACGGTGCCTGGAGACAGCCCCGAGGAGCGCGAGCCGATGATCGCTCGCACACGAACCCAGATCGCGTTCTACGGCTCAACACCAAACTACGCCTTTCAGTTTGACGATCTCGGTTTTTCGGGAACTACCGCCAGGCTGCGCGAGTTGATGAAAAAGGGAGATCTGCAAGCACTGGCAAATACCATCACAGACGAGATGCTGGAGCACTTCGCCCTGGTGGCAAGATGGGACGACATGGCCGATGCACTGAACGCTCGCTACGCAGGCGTTGCAAGTCGCGTCGTCACTTATCTGGCGAGCGCGGACATTCGCCAAAACCCAAACAACCTGGCGAAGTGGGGCGAGATCTCACGCGCGCTCACAGGAACTTCGTAACGGAGGGACTCCCGCTGTTCAGACTCGAACGTGGCCGGCCGTGGGCGGGACCAGTGGTTCAGCCCACGCGCTAACGGAGATACCCGAGGTAGTCGGACTGCTGCGAGATCATCACGTCGAGTAGCTCCACGGCGGCCTCGACTTTATCGACCACCGGATCGACTAGAAGCGCCTGCAACGCAAGCGCTTTCGACTGCTGAATGATCGCCTCGGCCGTGAGGTCGTGCACCGCGATCTGGTTGCACAGCAGGCCGGCGAAACCCCGGGGTATGGCATCAAGCGAGATACCATGCACCCCCTTGCCATCGACCCAGGCCGGAACCTCCACCACCATGAACTCCGGCAGCTGCGCGATCAGCCCGCGGTTCGGCACGTTGACTGCCGCCTCTTCATAGCCTTTGTCGGCGAGCACTCCCTCGATGATGCACACCAGCCGCTCGGACCGGGTGCGCTTGATCTCGGGTTCTCCGTTTTGAATCCATTTCTTGTAGTAGATGTAGAACTCCAGAATGCCCTTGTGATCGGCGACGTCATACGCCCACTGCAGGTACTCGCCGATATGACTGTCAGTCGTGATCGGCAACACGCCAAAACGATCCAGCAGGATCTTGAACGCGCCGCGCTCTGCCCACACGCGGGCTTCCTCACGCAGCGCAGGCCCGCTGCTCAGCGTCGACCCGGCCTCGGTCTCGAATAGTTCCTTCATTATGCTGCCCAGATCAGGCAGGTTCTGGAAGTAGGCGGGAGCCCGTTCGAGGATCTCGGACATCGCATCCTTGCCGGTGTCTGTGTAGCTCGCCTCGACGAGCACGCTGAAGTGATTCAACCCACCGGCACGAAAGTCTATGTTCGATATCGGCGTCTCGAGGATCAGAGGCAGATGCTGATAGAGCGATGCAATTTCGTGACACAGTCCCACGAAATTGAGGTTTGGAAAGCGACGATGAACGGTGGTGCAAATGCGGCTCATCGGATTGCTGTAGTTAAATACCCAAGCGTCCGGACAAATCTGCTCGATATCGGCGCAGATCTCGAGAATCGGCGGAATCACGCGCAGCGCGTGAAACAGTCCCCCTGCCCCGCCATTCTCACCAAACACCTGACGGATCCCATACTGCTGCGCAATCGTACGGTCCTGCTCCCACAACGCAAATCGATCGCCGACCTCGATGGAAATGACGCAGAAGTCGGCCCCTTGCAGCGCTTCGGGACGCGACATCGTCGACGCGAGAGTGGCACTAATACCGTTATCGCGAATGAATGCCTCACCGGCTGCCTGCACCCGTTCCAGCGCAACAGAGTCGATGTCGTGAAGCACGATGTGGGCTCCGGTGAGGACCTCGCTCTGAAAAAGATCCCCGAGCATGTCGAAGCCGAACTGTGCGCTTCCGGCGCCGATCAGAACGATGCGAGTGGCAATAATGTCTCTCCTGGGCGGATGCTGCGCGAAGTCTTCGATCGTAACAGCTGCACGCATTCAATGGCGACGAAGAGCAGTTCAATCAACTCCGTATCGTTGCCGCGCTCGAACCTATGACGCCTGTTTGCCGTGAACTCGACACGGCAACTCCAATCGAGCCGGCCTGCCTGGCCCCAGTTTTCACTTCTTTTTGCGCGTTTCTGCTCGAAAGCGTGTCAAAAGCGAAAACCCGTTCTGGTGGTCGCCCGATAATCGCGTATCTTTGAAACGGGTAGCGGCCCTTGGCACCTTTCACTCACCGCACAACGGTTCTCTTTACGAACAGGGTAGATGAACACGATACTGAAGCCACTCGGTAGTATGGTGAACGAGGATTCAACGGCAGTTAGAAATACAGGCATGGCGGACAAATCAAAAATACCAGTTCCGAAAGCGACACCGGAGACACAACACTTCTGGGATGGAACGAAAGCCGGCGTGCTGCGTCTGCAACGATGTTGTGAGTGTTCGCAGATCTACTTTCCTCCCCGGCCGTTCTGTCCAGCCTGCGTATCGCGCGACGTGGAGGTGTTCGATGCCTGCGGCCGCGCATTTTTGTACAGCTATGTGATCAACCAGCGCCCCCACCCTGCCTTCGATGGTCCCTACTCCATCGCCGTGGTAGAACTCGAGGAAGGCCCGCGCATGATGACCAACATCGTTGGCGTGGAGCAAACCCCGCAGGCCCTGAAGCTGGACATGCCTCTCGTGGTGACCTTCGAGCCTCTTAACGAGGATATCAGCCTGCCGTACTTTCAACCCGCCGAGCAACCCGTGGAGCAGTCCAGTAAACAGCATGCGGGAGGCGGCCGATGAAACCCTCCTCCATCGCCATCGTGGGCGCGGCCGAAACCACCGAACTCGGCAGGATTCCCGGCATGAGCCAGATTCAGCTACACGCCGATGCAGCCATCAACACCATGCACGATGCAGGATTGAAGCCCTCGGATATCGACGGGATCGCCACCGCCGGTGAATCACCGGTCGCCATCGCCCACTACCTCGGCATCACGCCGAAGTGGACGGACGGTACCCAGGTAGGTGGCTGCTCGTTCATGCTGCACGTACGCCACGCAGCCGCCGCCATCAACGAGGGCTTGTGCGATACGGTGCTGATCACGCACGGAGAGAGCGGCCGTTCCGGCATCGGACGCGGCCCGTGGAACACGGCCAGCGCCAGCCTGCAAGGTCAGTTCGAGAGCCCCTACTGCAGCATGGGGCCACCCACCACCTTCACCATACCCGTATTACGCTACCTGAAAGACACCGATACCACGCTTGAACAGCTCGCATCCGTTGCCGTGGTGCAACGCGAGTGGGCCGGACTCAACCCCCGCGCCTCACAGCGCGATCCGATCACCGTGGACGACGTATTGGGCGATCGCATGATCGCGTACCCCTTCACCAAGACCATGTGCTGCCTCGTCACTGACGGCGGTGGTGCACTGATTCTCACCAACGCACAACGAGCAGAGAATTTCCCGAACAAACCGGTCTACATCGTTGGCACCGGAGAAAGTTCCGAAACACCCATGATCAGCCAGATGCAGGACATGACCACATCGAAGGCTTTCCGTGTCTCTGGCCAGCAGGCGTTCACCGAGGCGGGCATCACCCACAATGAGGTGGATCACGTGATGATATACGACGCCTTTGCCCATCTGCCGATCTACGGGCTCGAGGATCTCGGATTTTGCGGACGTGGCGAAGCCGGTGCCTTCATCTCCGAACGCAACACCGCACCCGGCGGCCGTTTACCCCTCAACACCAATGGTGGTGGCCTGAGCTTCATGCACTCCGGTATGTATGGCATGTACGCGCTGCAGGAGAGCGTGCGCCAGATGCGCGGCACCGCACCCGCGCAAGTACCGGAGGCGCAGATATCCGTCTGCCATGGCGTCGGCGGTATGTTCGGAGCAAGCGGCACGGTCATCGTGTCCAACCAGAAAGCAGGACAACGCGGATAGAGACAGACCTCGAGGAAGAACCATGTGGATCTCCCTCCATGAAGCCTGCATAAAAGGAGAGAAACGAAGATGAGTGAATTCAAGGACAAAGTAGTCGTCATAACAGGCGCCGGCGGCGGTCTCGGTAAGGAACACGCACTGTAGTTTGCAAAGCGCGGTGCGAAGGTGGTGGTCAACGACCTCGGCGGCAGCGGCGACGGCCGCGGTGCGAGTGACATGGCCGATGCCGTTGTTGCACAGATACGCGACGCCGGTGGTATCGCCATCGCCAACAAAGCATCGGTATCCGATCGTACGGGCGCGAAATCCATCATCGACGACGCAGTCGCCGAATTCGGTACCGTGGACATCCTGGTCAATAACGCGGGCATCCTGCGCGACAAGAGCTTCAAGAACCTGGATCTCGACGATTGGGTCATCGTGATGGACGTACATCTAAACGGTACGGCCTACGTCACCCATGCCGCCTGGCCGATCATGTACGAGAAAAACTACGGCCGCATCGTGATGACCAGCTCCACCTCCGGCATCTACGGCAACTTCGGCCAG
>DCWG01000100.1:0-4290 GCA_002327525.1 Gammaproteobacteria bacterium UBA2168
CCCTGACAAGCTCAAACACGGGGCGAACCCGGACACGGCGACCGTCCTTGAGGCGGATCCTGTGCTCGCCTTCCAGTGCCGGATCGACGCCCTCGTCGAGCTCAATCGTCCAGTCCTCCGATCCCCAGCTGCCGGGCGCCTTCGCCTTGCGACCGGTCCTGGCGTTCCAGAAGTAGAAGATGTCGTCTGCTCCATCTTCCTGGACATCGCTCTCCCTGAGGAAGCGTCCCGTGTCAGCTCGTACCAGGAATGGCAGATCGGTCTGCTCCTTCACATAGTCTGCCTTGTACAGCTTTTCCTGAAGGATCACGTTCACCATGCCGAGGGCGAGGGCCGCGTCGGTTCCAATCCGCACATTGAGCCAGAGATCCGAATGCACGGTGCTCGGGCTGAAATCCGGCGCGATGGACACCAGCTTCGTGCCCTTGTATCGCGCTTCGTACTGGAAATGGATGTCGGTCTGGTGGGTGTAGGCCGGGTTGCCGAGCCAGTTGATGATGTAGTCGGCATGGAACCAGTCATCGGCGGTCCCTTCGCTCATGTAGGTGCCCCACATCTGCAGCAGACCTATCGGCAGATCTCCCGTGCCGCTCATGATGTCGAGCGTGATACCGCCCAGGCCTTCGCCGAACAGGTGTCCTTCGAGATTGGTGAGGAGCCCGAGGTCCGTATTGGACCCGGTTTCATAAACGATGCACTCGGACCCGTGCTCGGTTGACACGTCAAGCAGTCGGTCTGCGATCTCCTCGAGCGCCTGGTCCCAGCTGATGCGCTGCCACTGCGCACCGCCGCGCGGACCGACTCGTTTAACCGGGTGCTTGATGCGCGTGGGGTCGTACATCTGCGTGCTGTACACACAGCCACCGGTACATCCCCGAGGGTTATGGTCGGGGACATCGGGCGTCGTCTGTTTATAGAGAGTGTTCTGTTCTTCGCGCCAGACCTTCCCATCCTTTACGAAGGCTACCAGCGAGCAGCTACTGCCGCAGTTGGCCCGCGAATGCGTGACCTTGACGGTGGAATCCCACGACCAAAGTTTCCTGTAGGATTGCTCCGATGCTCGCCGCTGGTAGTTCCGCTCGAGCAGTTGCTCGAGTCGCTGGCCGGCATCCACTTGCTTTGGCATAGTCCTGTGCTCCTTCGTTCTTTGTGGACCACCTACGAAAAAGGTAGATGTCCGCCCGGATATCGACGCGCGCCAACACCCTAGAACATATTCCAGTTCTTAGCGACAACGAATTGATCACGATCAACATCGGTCGTCAGCGGCGTGCGCTTCATGTCAATATCTGTGCATGAAGACCATTATCGAGCCATTCCGCATCAAGGTAGTTGAGCCCATATGGCTCTCGACACGGGACGAGCGTCAGAAACTTCTCCGCAAAACGCACTACAACCAGTTCCTGCTGCGCTAGGAAGACGTGATCATCGACCTGCTGACCGATTCCGGGACGTTGGCAATGAGCGCCGAGCAATGGTCGGCAATGATGCGCAGTGATGAAAGCTACGCGGGATCGCCTTCGTTTTACCGTTTCAGATCAGCGGTCAGGAACCTGATGCCGTTCGAGCATATCATCCCGACGTATTAGAGCCGGGCGGCCTAGAACATCCTGTTCTCGCTGATCGGCGGACCCGGCAAGCAGATCCCGTCGAACACGCACTTCGATATCACCAGGAGTAACGTGGAAGCATCGGGACCGAAGCGCATGATCTCGTAATCGAGGAAGGCACCGACCCGGCCAGCCTGCACCCATTCAAGGACAACATGGATACTGCCAGGCTGGAGCGCTTTCTCGACGAGCACGATGGCAATGTCTCTTGCGTCATGCTCACCATTATCAACAACGCAGGCGGAGGGCAGCCTGTCAGCATGGAGAACATTCGAGCAACGGCGGAGCTCGTGAAAAGGTTCGATGTGCCATTCTTTGTCGATGGATGCAGATTTGCCGAAAACGCTTACCTCATCTAGCTTTCCGAACCCGGCTACAGCGATACCCCCGTGACCGAAATTGTCAGGGAGATGTTCTCATACGCCAACGGCATGACGATGAGCGCGAAGAAGGATGCATTCGCGAACATCGGTGGCTGGCTCGCCTTGAACGACGGTGACCTGGCCGAACGCGAGCGCACTCGGTTGATCCAGATCGAGGGGTTCCTGACCTACGGTGGGCTGGCTGGTCGTGATCTGCAAGCAATTGCGCAAGGACTTACCGAGATCGTGGACGAACACTATCTCGAGTATCGGTTGTGCACCTGTGAGTACATCGTCGAGCAGCTCATGGCACTGGGCATACCGGTCGTCCAGCCTGCCGGAGGGCATACCGTTTTCGTGGATGTGCGGGCCTGGTTGCCTCATATTCCGCCACTTCAGTACCCCGGGCAGGTCATCGTGGCCGGGTTGTATGAGCTGGGCGGCATTTGTGCATGCGAGATCGGCACGGTGATGTTCGGCCGAAAAACCGACGGCACCGAAGAGGCGGCTTCCAGGGACCTGGTACGTCTCGCGATGCCGTGCTGCGTGTATACGCAGTCTCATGTCGACTACATTGTCGAGGTCTTCGCCGAGCTCGAAGCGGATAGAAACTCGATGTCGGGATTCGCGATCGTCGAAGAACCACCATCCTTGAGGCATTTCACTGTGAAGTTCGCGCCGCTGTTGAACAAGGGGTAGTGCCTGGTGTCGCGGTGGCCCGGAGTCTCTGCATTCTGGGCGAAGCTCCGGGTCAGCCAATTCAATCGGGACGCTGCCCGCCGGTGTGCTGCGCGGCTCGGCGTTTGGCCAGCTCGTCGCGGATTTCCGCCATCCGCTTTCGGTCGAGCTGATAGGCCAGATAGAACAGCATCGCCAGCAACCCGAGCACCAACGTAACCGGACCCGCGACGACCCCGAGCCGAAACACGATCTCGGCCGGCACCGCTCCTGCTTCGGCCGCCCGCGGGAACGCGATGAGATCCAGCGCGATACCACCAATCACGGTGGCGAGCGCGCCGGATGCCTTGAACGAGAAAGACCTGGCGGAAAAGATCATGCCTTCCTGCCGCCCCCCGGTTCGCAGCTCCAACTCGTCGGCCACGTCGGCGAACATGGAGTTGAACGTGATCATCAACGCTGGTCCCACGAGACCGGAAAAAAACGCGACACCCAATAGCATGTAGAGCAACATGGGATCGCCGTTGTCGGGCGTGAAGGGAGTGAACAGCCTCAGCATGATCATCAGATTCATGTTGATGATGGTAATGCTGCCAAAACAGAGCAGGATGGTGCGTTTGTCGAACATGCGGGTCAATGGCGGTGTCATGGCCGCAGAGATCGGCAACGCAATCAGCGCCGCCGGGCCCAGCCAGCGCATCGACTCGGTGGGCAGCTCCCAGAAATGCACGTAGATATAGACCATCAATGAGCCTTCGTAGCTCAACAGCAGCATGGCGGACAGCAGGCCGCACAGCAGCATGCGGTAGGAACGGCTACCGAGTGCAGTTCGCACCTCCCGCCACAAGCGGCCGAGGCTCAGACGCTCTTCGGTGACATCCCAGCTCGGCAGATAAGGGATTTCCTTCCGGGTTCCCCAGGCGCAGAGCAGGATGGTGATGATGATCGTAGCGCCCGCAGTCATCGAGAACGGTGGGTAACCGGCTTCGTTCAGCATCCCATGCGAGGCCCCTTCTATACTCGGAAAGATGTAGGTCAACACGAGAAAGGCAAAACCAGCACTGCCGATCGTGCCGAACAGCTCGCTGTAGCTGTAGACACGGGTTCGATCGCTGTACTCGTGAGCCATCTCGGCGCCGAGCGCCATGTGCGGCACGTGGTACAAAGTCAGAAACAGACGCGCAGCCACAGCGAACAACGTCAACCAGCCGAAATAGAACAGCTCATGCATCTCACCTGGCGGGTTGAACAGCGCGATGATGGACAGCGCCAGTGGTATCGCCGAGCCGGTGATGAACGGATGGCGCCGGCCCCACTTCGACTTCCACCGATCGGAGATCGATCCAGCAACGGGATCACTGATCGCGTCGAAGACCAGAGCGATGGCCAATGCGATACCCGTCAAGGTGGCCGATATACCGATCACCTGGTTATAGAAAAACAGCATGTAGGTGCCGAAGACGACTCTGCAGACGCCTTCACCAAACTGGCCGACGCCAAAGCCAAGCTTGGCGCCGTAGGAAAGCTTACGGACCTCGGCGTCACTCAAGCTTCATCCCCTAATGGTCAGCAGCGCCGGCGCCGGTGCGCGGCAGCGCGAACCAGCTACACTCGTGAGACCAGACCAGACCAGACCAGAC
>DCWG01000100.1:4601-7416 GCA_002327525.1 Gammaproteobacteria bacterium UBA2168
CCAGACCAGACCAGACCAGACCAGCTCGGTGACGCTGCCTTGCGAGTAGCTAAAGAGGTAGAGTCTCGTCGTTAATTCAGACCAGCCAGCGCGGGAACGCTGTGCGGATGCTGTACTTGCACACACCGTAACCCTTCTCTCCGGTTTCTTCTATCTCCATGTCGAAGAACGGCTCATAGCAATCCCCCCGTTTTCGAGCTCGTTCTCGCCCCGCATCCAGAGCTTGACCTGCCCGTACTTCCGACCGGTCCGGATATGGATCACTTTTCCGTCCGGCAACGGATAGGAAACATAACAGGGATGTTCGGTATTGCGGTGTGGTTCTCCGGCTCGGCGAACGCCGTAGACCGGCCAGGAGCGGACAATTACTGTGTCTAATCTAGACATGCACCTAGATTAGTAAATCGAACTGGACTTAGATGGAAGCCGGTCTGACAAACGTCAGGATATCTCCTGCGATGCTCTCATCCATCGCAGCCTCCAAGTGACTTTTTCCCTCGTAGAGTCGTAGCGTGCAATCCGAGATCGGGGAAGTGGTCTCCTTCGTCAGCGTTTCCGGAAAGTACAGGTCTTCATCGCTACCGATCAGCAATACCGGCACAGTGACGAGGTCGAAGAGCTCGAGGACTTTGCGCTCTTTCAGTACGAGATGGTCTTCGCCGCGATCTTTCTGGCGCTGTTGATTTTTCGCTACGTCTACATGCACTCCACGCGACCGACGGCAATGCCGGTTGATACGCCGCCGCACATCTGGCGGCTGGCGCGGTCGGTGCGCACCGGGATGTATGTAAGCCTGTCCCTCATCCCGGTGACCGGTTTGGTGATTGGCGGGTTGTACTGGTCGGGGACCAAGAGTGGTGCAGTGAAGGATTCGATGCTGTTGTTGCACGAAATCGCCGTCAACACGAGCTACTTCCTGATCCTCGGACACGTGGCGGCCGCTATCCATCATCGGTGGAAGGGTGATGGCATTTGGAATTTCATGGTGCCGGTCTGGAAGGAACGCCAGCAGTGAACAGGAGCCGAGTTGTAAAAAACCGGAGCTAGCCGGTTTGCGGCCCCGCGAGCTGGACCTTGATGCCATCCGGGTCAAAGAAAAACACGATACCGATCTCAGGGGCTCCCCCGATCGGGCCCAATTGTTCAAAGCCGAGTTCGTTCATGGTCTTCACGGCTGCGGTCAGATCTTTTACATAGAAGTTGACGCGATCTATGCCGAGGTGGTTCACCGGTGGTGGGTACGGGGGTGCTTCGTCGTAGGGCTGCTTCCACTGACGCAGTTGAAGGGTTGCGCCGTCGGTGCCATCGCCGAGACTGACGTCCACAGCGTCGAACTCGACAGGGCCTTCCAACCCGTGGGCTGCAGCGAACTCACCAGAGCCGGCCTGTGAGCGAGGTGCGGATTCAGTGAAACCGAGCAGCCGGTAAAACTCTCGCGAGCGTTCGAGATCGCTCACGTTCATGTTGGTGTTCACCAGGCGCACCAGGTTCGCGCCGGTACTCGACGGCTCTCCTTCTGCGCTTTCGATCAGCTTCAGGAATGCGCCGTCCGGGTCCTTCATGAACACGAATCGTTCACCATCAGGCGCTGTAGCTGGTGGTGAAACGAACTCCACACCCTCTGACTGGAGGTAGGTAATCGCGCCACCCAGGTCGGTGGTGGAATAGGTCGCGTATGCCATGCCGAGGTGATTGAGGTTGGGGTAGGGAGGCTCGTCACGGTACGACTCTCCCCGGAACTGCACCGTGTCCACGAAGGGCATGGTGGGGGGATTTTCCAGGCTGTGGAGCGACACGTAGATTAGGTAGTCATCCTCGAAACCGAGCGAGCGTGCGAACGTGGTGCTTGTCTCCGGACCAGCTGGGTAGATTTCACCGCTGAACCCCAGGGTGTCGTAGAAGGCCCGTTGCCGTTCCATGTCACTGGTGTTGAGGCCAAAGTAGCCCTGGCGCAGAAGGCCCAAATCAGCTTGGGTAATCTGGGTGACACGCACAGAGAGTGCGCCTTTGGTGCCGCCAGGGCTGGTCACCTCGATCGTGTTCTCTTTCTGGAGATTCAGTGGCAAGTCGACCTTACCTCCATGCAAGTTCTCCAGCCCGGCAACATGCTCACCATTGAGGCTGACCTGTAGTTCGCTGATGCGGTCGTTTTGAATTACCAGCTTGGCGGGCCCCTCGATCGCTGTGAATCCGGCCGAGAAGGCGATGGGCTGACCGTCTTCGCACTCGAAGCGCTTCGGGCCAAAGCGTGTCAGGTTAGCTTCGTTCAAAGGAGTTCTCCAGGCAGTTTTTCAGAGGTCGTGGAACGGTTGAGTCGGACGGCTCAGGGGATGGGCAACCAGATGGTCCGTTACGCTGGGTGAGCGTGCAACGAGGGCAGAAACGCGTCGCGTGTGGCCGGGGTAGAACTGGTTTGGGTCATCTTTCTCGATGACGCGCACCGCCGCCATGTACGGCGTCAGCTCGTCCTTGGTGGATTGCCGCAGTTCAGGATCCGTCATTGCGGTGACGATCACGCAACCGGATTCCTCCAGGGCTGCATTGATGCCATCCGTTGCGGCATCAGCCGGGAATTGAGGAATGGACATTCATTCGTCCCCTGTATTTGCGCTAACTACGGCCAGTATGTAGTCCATAACGGGATCGACACCAGTCGCGTAATGCTTGAAACGTTATCACGGATAGGAAATATAGCAGGAATGTTCGGTATCGCGGTGTGGTCTGCGGTTAACGGCACAGTGGGGTGGTCGGGCGGTTCTGAGCGCTCGGAATTCAGTGAGAGGCGGTAGGCGGGCAGTTTGCTCACGCGGAATAT